>NZ_CP150145.1:4224267-4526000 GCF_037963835.1 Paenibacillus sp. FSL H8-0332 | reverse complement strand
TCTGGCGCTCCATGTTCGCCTTCGAGAATTGGCATAGCGTAGTGGAGGTGAAGCGTTATATGGAGCGGTTCATGCACCTGATCTCCGGGATGAACCAGCTGAAAGGAATTTTGCACACCGAATACAACCAGTTCGACTCGCTGATCCTGCCGCTGATGAAGTGGCTGGAGCGTGAGGGCGTTCATTTTGACAAAGGGCATCAGGTCACGGATCTGGAGCTTAGCATCAATGGTGAGGAGAAAGTTGTAACCGCGATTCAGGTGCAGGTGAACGGCTCCCCGAAGACAATTCCGGTGACACGCGGGGATCTGATCATGGTCACGAACGGCTCAATGACAGAGAATTCTACTGTGGGCGATCTGAACCATCCGGCTGTGCTGAACCGGTCTGTTACAGAACGCGGCTGCTGGAGCCTGTGGGGTAAGCTTGCTGCTAAATCCCCGGATTTCGGCCGTCCCGAGGTGTTCTGCGGGGATATCGACAAGTCCAAATGGTTGTCGTTCACGATGACTTTTACCGATGATGAGATTGTATTCCCTTATCTGCTGGAGCTGACGGGAGATGCTCCCGGCATGGGCGGCGTGGTGACGATCAAAGACTCCAGCTGGATGATGTCCTGGACCGCACCGAAGCAGCCTCATTTCATCAACCAGCCGGACAACGTGAAGGTGCTGTGGGCGTATGGCCTGTTCCCGGATGCCGAAGGTGACTATATCAAGAAAAAAATGAGCGACTGCACCGGACGCGAGCTGCTGGAGGAACTGTGCTACCATATGGGCCTTGCGGACCGCATTCCCGAGATTCTGGAGCATACCACTAATGTCATCCCTTGTATGATGCCTTATATCACTGCGCAGTTCATGCCGCGCGTTCTTGGTGACCGTCCGCAGGTCGTGCCGCAGGGCAGTGTGAATCTGGCCTTCCTCGGCCAGTTCGCCGAAGTGCCGGACGACTGCGTGTTCACCGTGGAATATTCGGTCCGCTCCGCAATGATGGCCGTCTACAATCTGCTGGCGCTGGACAAAGAGGTGATTCCCGTCCATCCGAGCAAATATGATGTACGGGTGCTGCTGACCGCGCTCCGCACCTGCCTGGGCAACAAGCCGCTGCCGCTGGATAAGACGCTCGGGGAGCTGCTGGCGGGAACAGTACTCTCTAAATTAATCTAAATGACAGCGTTCGACAACATTCATCCGCAGATTATGATAGATTGAGACTAAAAATTTCTGCGGAGGAACCCTGATGAAGAGAATTTTGAGCCGGATCGCACTTGCACTGCTGCTTATGACCTTTGCAGCCATTGTATTGTGCTTCTATTTCAACCAGTTTATCTATGCCTATGGTCTAATTGTAGTACTGCTGTTGATCTTTGGTGCCATGGGCCAGCTCTATAAGCTGAAGAATGATGAATATATGTACTCCAAGCTGAACAGGAGAGACGAATACGAGGATTACACGAGGTAGAGGTAGCTGATCCCGCAGCCCAGGCATGCCAGGGGTCCGGCAGACATAGGATGGTAGTAAGCAAGCACTTAACCATTCAGTCACTGCAGGAGGCGATCGTGTGAACGAGAGACTGGCAGCTGTTACTCTGCGGATTGATGCTATTGCTACAGATATCCTTGTACCGCTGCGCCGCAAGACCCTTAACGAAGCGGCTCTGCTTCAGCTGTATGAGGCGCTGGATGAGACCTATGCCCTGCTGGAGCATGAGCGGCAGATTGACCGGGAGCTTGCAGCCATTCTCTTCCTGCTCTATTCACAGCTGGTAACCCAATCCAATTATGTGTATGACAAAAGCCTCTTCGTGCCGCATATCGGCAAGCTGCAAGGGTATATCCGCAAAATATTCGGCGGTACGCTTCAGAATGTGTAGCACTCATCTAACAGCCAACTTAACAGCCTATGCTCCAGATTCATCTCTAACAGGATGGAATGGGGAGCATAGGCTGTTGTTATTTATTTTTGTCCATTGCCAAACCTTGGCCTGTTCCTTTACAATATGATAATGATAATGAGAATCAATTTCAAAGAAACAGGTGACATTCATGAATCATCAGGCAGTGTCCGGGAGCGGGCTGGATCAAAAGGCAAAACCACTGAAGCTGCGGTCCCGTCCCTGGACGGCAACATTAATTCTTATCGGCGGTCTGATTGCGCTGGCGCTTGGCATAGCTATATCCGTATCGTTTGGGGCAGCAGATATTAAGCTGTCTGTCGTCTGGACCGCAGTCTTTCATTTCAATCCCGATATTACCGAGCATCAGATCATCCGCGAGCTTAGGCTGCCGCGTGTGCTCGGCGGCGTAATGGTGGGGGCCAGCCTCGCTGTGGCTGGAGCCGTTATGCAGGGGATGACCCGTAATCCGCTCGCGGATTCGGGACTGATGGGCATTAACTCTGGAGCAGGCTTTGCGCTGGCCGTCTGCTTTGCCTTTTTTCCGGGATTACCGTTCATGTATCTCATTCTCTATTCCTTCGTTGGTGCCGGAGCCGGAGCGGGAATTGTCTACGGTGTAGGCTCGCTGGCGAAGGGCGGGCTAACCCCGGCCAGGCTGGTATTGGCAGGTGCTGCCCTCAGTGCGCTGCTATCGGCTTTAAGTGAAGGCATCGCCCTGTATTTCCGGATCGGACAAGATCTTGCCTTCTGGTATGCCGGCGGCTTGGCCGGAACGAAGTGGCTCCAGCTTCAGATTATGGCCCCTTGGGTGATCGCGGCTCTCCTCGGAGCCATTGTGCTGTCCCGTTCGATTACGATGCTCAGCCTGGGTGAGGATATTGCACGGGGGCTTGGGCAACGTACGGGGCTGGTGAAATTGGCCGGTACTCTAGTTGTTCTGATTCTGGCCGGAGCCTCGGTAGCTGTAGTGGGAGCCGTAGGGTTCGTCGGCCTGATTATCCCCCATCTGACGCGCTATCTGGTCGGCGTGGATTACAGATGGATCATTCCCTGTTCTGCGGTGCTGGGTGCGCTGCTGGTAGTCGGGGGCGATCTGACGGCCCGGATGATCAACCCGCCGCATGAAACGCCGGTGGGTGCGATTATAGCGTTGATTGGGGTACCGTTCTTCCTGTATCTGGCCCGAAAAGAAAGAAGGGAGCTGTAAAGATGCAGAGCCATAAGATAATTTCTACAGAAGATACAAGGCGTAAGCACGGCCTGAAGGTGATTGGCGTGCTGGCCGTTCTGATTGTGATGATGTTCATTATAAGTGTGAATACAGGATACATAAGGCTTACTCCACTTGAGCTGCTCAATACGCTGGTCGGCAAGGGGACGGAGAAGCAGGAGCTGATTCTGTTCCAGTTCCGCCTGCCGCGAATTGTCATCTCTCTCTTGATCGGGACTGCACTTGCCGTATCCGGCGCGGTGATGCAGGGGGTCTTCCGCAATGATCTGGCCGATCCGGGCATTCTCGGCATTAATGCCGGGGCCGGGCTGATGGTCATGCTGCTGATCTCTTTCTATCCGACGACCTCGGCGGCACCGGTCTATCTGCTGCCTGTTGTTGCTTTTGCCGGGGCGGCCTGCACTGCCGCTCTGATCTATAGCCTCGCCTACAAGCGGCATCAGGGCATTGCGCCGATCCGGCTGCTGCTTACCGGGGTCGCAGTGGCGGCAGGCATGAGCGCGGCGATGATCGTGCTGACGCTTCGCCTTGACCCGGACAAGTATCAATTCGTCGCTACGTGGCTGGCCGGCAGCATCTGGGGCACAAGCTGGAAGTTTGTCTTGTCCCTGCTGCCCTGGATTGTGATTCTCCTGCCTTATGTCTTCTACAAGGCACGGGTGATGAATGTACTTAATCTGGGCGAGCAGACGGCGACCGGACTCGGCGCCCATGTTAGCAAAGAGCAGTTCCGCCTGCTGGCAGCGGCGGTCGGCCTTGCGGCATCGAGCGTAGCGGTCAGCGGCGGCATCGGCTTCGTCGGGCTGGTCGGCCCGCATCTGGCACGGCGGCTGGTCGGACCGAAGCATCAGCTGATGCTGCCCGCCTCGGCGCTGATCGGCGCGCTGCTTGTCATTGCGGCAGATACGATCGGGCGGTGGATTCTGCAGCCGTCCGAGATTCCTACCGGCATTGTGGTAGCTGTAATCGGCGCTCCATACTTTCTGTATCTTCTGGCCCGTACCAAATCTTAAATACAACCAGACCTTGGAGGGATATCAATGAACGAATCAATGGAATTATACGATGTGACGATTATTGGCGGGGGTCCCGCAGGCATGTATACAGCGTTCTATAGCGGAATGAGGGATCTGAAGACCAAGCTGATTGAAGCGAAGGATGAGCTGGGCGGCAGAATGCTAATCTATCCTGAGAAGATGATCTGGGATGTCGGAGGAGTAACACCTATTCTCTGCCGCCAGTTAATTGATCAGCTGGCAGAGCAGGCGCGTACCTTCGATCCTACCATCGTTTTCGGACAGCAGATTGTTCATCAGGCCCGCCAGGAGGACGGAACGTATATTCTGACCTCGGCAACAGGCGAGCAGCACTGGACCCGTACCGTCATTCTCACCATCGGATATGGTATTCTGCAGATGGCGAAGCTGGAGATTGAAGGCGCGGACCGTTACGAGGTGACGAACCTGCACTACACGGTACAGGAGCTGGAGCCCTTCCGCGGCAAGCGGGTATTGATCTCGGGCGGCGGCGATTCCGCAGTAGACTGGGCGAATGAGCTGGAGGGAATTGCTGCGAGTGTAACCGTGGTGCACCGCCGGGAGCAGTTCGGCGGGCATGAGAAGAATATTGCCCGGATGAAAGCTTCCTCCGTGGATGTGCGCGTGCCTTGTGCGGTAAGCCAACTGCACAGCAGTGACGGCGAGCAGATCGATCAGGTGACCGTCTGCCATATTCAGACCGGGGAGCATGAGCAGCTTGCAGTCGATGCCGTCATTGTCAACCACGGGCTGAGAAGCGACTTCGGTCCGCTCAAGGACTGGGGGCTGGACATGGGAGAATGGTGTGCGAACGTCAGCGGGAAGCTGGAGACCAATCTGCCCGGCGTCTTCGCGGCCGGAGACTTCGTGGACTATGAGAGTAAGGTAAGACTCATTGCCGGCACGTTCACCGATGCGGTGCTTGCCCTGAACAGCGCGAAGCTGTATATGGACCCTACGGCCGAGAAGGTGGCCTACGTGTCCTCGCATAATGACCGGTTCAAGGAGAAGAACAAGGCGCTTGGCGTAGTAGATAACCACTAGCATCCCCCTAAGAGATAACGCCCGGTGTACCGGCGCTATACCATAAGCTGTATCTGCACAAGCTGTCCCTTACACGGTGATACCATACAGGGGACGGCTTTTTCCTTTTCTCATACATTCCATAAGCTGTATAAAAAAAGGATAGCGGGCGAATAGTAAGAGCCAGGAGGTGCGGATATGGAGAATATAAATTCACCGGTCTCCCCTAAGCTGGAAGACAACATCAGTACCATTCAAGCAAGACTCGGGAACAGTCCCGATCTGGTCATACGCACCTATGAATTAATTAATAGAACAGCCCGTGTGGCTGCAATCTATATCGCCGGCATTACCGACAGAGTGATGGTCGATGACTACATCTCGCATGTGATGTCCTTTCAAGCTCTGAATGACCGTGCGCGGCTTGCGGTAACCCCGGAGGAAGTCTACAGCTATATTAAAGAGAATGCCCTTAGCATCGGCAAGGAGAAGCTGGTTAAGGATATCAACGGGCTGCTTGAAGCGCTGCTGTCGGGAGACACGGTTATTCTGGTTAACGGAGTGAAGGGGGGCGTCAGTGGAAGCACCTGCGGCGGGGAGTCCCGGGCGGTTACTGAGGCGGGTACCCAGATCGCCATTCGCGGCTCCAAAGAAAGCTTCACGGAGACCATCAGCACGAATATTGCCCTGGTCCGCAAAATCATCAAGAACCCGGACCTCTGGACCGAAACGATGAAGCTGGGCGATGTCACCCACACTGATATTACGATTATGTATATCCGCGGCATTGCGGACGAAGAGACGATTCGGGCATTCAAGGATAAGCTTCAGGAGATTAAGGTCGATATGATTCTGGAGTCGGGATATATTGAACAGCTTGTGGAGGACAATAAATATTCCCCGTTCCCCACGATATTCAATACAGAGCGCCCGGATAGTGTGGCGGGCAATCTGCTGGATGGACGGATTGCTATCTTCGTGGACGGTACCCCGTTTGTGCTGATTGCCCCAACCACCTTCTTCATGTTCTTTCATACCGTAGAGGATTATTATCAGCGGTATGATATCTCCTCGCTGATCCGGATGCTCCGCTTTGTGTGCCTGGTCATTTCGATGTATGGTCCGGCGATCTTCGTCGCTGCGCTGAACTTCCATCAGGAGATGATTCCGACTCCGCTGCTGATCAATCTGGCATCACAGCGGGAGGGGGTGCCGTTCCCTGCCTTTGTAGAAGCGGTCATGATGGAGATTACCTTCGAGATTATCCGCGAAGCTGGGGTCCGTATGCCTTCACCCATCGGCCAGACCGTATCGATCATCGGCGGTCTGGTGCTGGGGACGGCGGCTGTTCAGGCGGGGATCGTCTCTCCGGCCATGGTTATCGTGGTCTCGCTCACAGGGATATCAAGCTTTGCCACACCGGCCTTCAACATGGCGCTCTCCATCCGCATGCTGCGGTTTATCATGATGGCAATCGCTGCATTTATGGGTCTGTATGGCATCGCCATATTCACCATTATGCTGATTGCCCATCTGTGCAGCCTGCGCTCGCTCGGTGTTCCTTACATGACTCCCATCGGTCCCTTTGTTCCGGGGAATCTGAAGGATACCTTCATCCGTTCCCCTAAGAGCTTCATGAAGCTCAGAAAACGTCTGGTCCACAACGGTGGGAGCTCGGCATCCGCTTCCGCAGGCAAAGGGGCCTCCACGGGTGAATCCAATGAACGGTAAGGGCCTGCTGCGCCTGATCGCCATAGCGGTGCTGGTCCTGCCGCTTGGCGGCTGCTGGAACAGCCGGGAATTGAATGAGCTGGCTATTGTTAGCGGTATAGGGATGGATCTCGTTCCGGAGACAGATGAATATCGGGTCACCTTTCAATTGGTCAATCCGTCTTCAACATCGACAAGTAACTCTCCCGGAAGCGGTAAGCCTGCTATAGTGGTGGTGTCGGCCACCGACAAAACGATGTTCGGCGCGTTGCGGCGGGCGTCGAAGCATGTGACCCGTCAGCTTTTTTTTGCCCACACCCAGCTAATTGTACTAGGGGAGCCCCTGGCGCGGGACGGTATTAACGATATCTTCGACATCTTCGAGCGGTCCCATGAGCTTCGGCTCAATTCAGAAGTACTGGTAGCCCGTGGCAGCGATGCCGCCTCTGTCCTGAAGCTCCTGACCCCTGTAGAGAGCCTCCCGGCTCTGGGGCTGGTCAAAAAAGCGCAGAATACCTCCAGCGTCTGGGGAGAGAACAGGCCCATCAGCGTATTCAATGTCATACAAGGCATTACTGGGGAAGGTGATCTGACGATCAATGCGGTGAAGATCAAGGGAGATGCTGAGGAGGGGAAGAAGAAAAGCAATCTGGAGGGGTCTGAGACCCTGACGGAAACGATGATGAACGGGCTTGGAGTATTCAGAAAGGGGAAGCTGCTCTATTGGATGAAGGACTCAGAAGCACGGGGAACCGAGTGGCTGCTTAACGAGATAGAAGAAACCGTGCTCAATATTGATTCGGATGATAAAAAAGAGGCTATAGCCGTCAATATTATCTATTCGAGAACGGAGTTGAATACCACGATTGAGAACGGAATTCCGGTGTTTCATGTGACGATTGCCGAGGAGGGGAGCATCAATGAAACGGAGAGCTTCGTGGACCTCAGCAAGCGGGAAGAAATCATGAAGCTTGAACAGGAGCTGGAGAAGCAGACGAGGCTGGAAGTCATGCAGGCTTTTCAGAAGGGACAGCAGCTGGAGAGTGATATCTTCAATTTCGGCAATGAGCTGAAGCGCACGAATCCGCAGGAATGGGCGGCGATGGACAGGGACTGGGGCCGGATCTTCGCACAGGGCAAGCTGGACCTTAAAGTCAAGGCTTACATCCGCAGTACCGGCATGAGTCTGAAACCCTATATTCCCAAAGGTAAATAATCGGCTTAACGGCAGAAATCAGGTGATTGGTGTTATGAAAAAAGAAATAGTCGGCCCGAGCCAGCTGCTTGCGTTGATCATTCTGTTTGAGCTGGGGACTGCCGTGCTTGTCCCCATCGGTCTGGAGAGCGGCCATTCAGTCTGGCTAGCTATTCTGTTTGCCCTTCCCGGAGGCATCCTGCTGTATCTGGTGTTCGCACATCTCTATCTCCAGTTCCCGGACCAGATTATAAGCGGGTATACACGCACCATTCTCGGGCCGTGGCTGGGCTGGCCCGTAAGTCTGCTGTTTTTGCCGGTGATTCTCTATAACGGCTCGAGAAATTTGCGGGAAGCGGGCGATTTGCTGATCTCGGCCTTCTATGACAAAACCCCGATTCTGATCATTAATTCCATCATGATTATTGCCGTGATGTATATCCTGAGCAAGGGGATAGAAGTGTTCGCCAGGACCGCCGAGATTGTCCTGTGGATCGTGATCTTTATGGGGTGTATCTGTATTATCGCTATAATTTCGGCCGGGCTGGTGGAGTATAAGAATCTATTCCCGCTACATATGAATGACTACATCCAAGCCTTGAAATCAGCCTATCCCAACATCCTGATCTTTCCGTTCGGCGAACTGATGTGCTTCACTACCATTCTGCCCCACTTCAACAAATCCCGGAAAATTAAGAAAACCGGAATCGTAGCCATCATTGTCAGCGCCTGTCTGCTCAGCTTCACGCATGCAATCGAAATGTCTGTGCTTGGAGAGGACCTGTACAGCCGGACCGCCTTTCCCATGTTTACGACCATTACCCTGGTGAATATGGCCAATTTCGTACAGCGGATGGATGCCCTTGTCGTCCTCACACTGATTATCGGGGCGTTCTTTAAGCTGACTGTCTACTGTTATGCTGCAGTTGCGATAGCGAACGATCTGTTCAAGGTTAACGATACAAGCAGGCTGGTCATTCCGGCAGGTGTGATTATGCTGTTCAGCTCTTTTGTCAGCGCGCAGAATTACCCGGAGCATATGAATGACGGGAAGACCTTTCTGGAGACGATTCTGCCGGTATTCTGTGCGGTGATTCCCATCCTGCTGTTCCTGATTCATCGTGTCCGGCGCAAGTTCGGCTTGTACCGTTAGCAGAATTAAGACGATTTCCGGCGGGATTGACGCTTCTTAGAGGCATGAACGGCTACCTGGATGAATGGGAGAAGCAGGAAGATCGTGATACATATGGCTTCCTGTATTGTCGTTGTGGCAAAGATAGTCGAGAGCGAATGAAGGGATGCAGGCAGGCTGATTCCGGCCATCACATCAATGATGACTATTAATGTAAGCGTCAGAACAGCGAACAGGGCATAGATACTGATAATCTTCATGGAGGTCTCCTTGTGCGCCGCAAGAATAATTTGCCGGTTCCGGCGCGGCGGGCTACAGATATTATCTCCGAGTAATCGATAGGGTAAACGCCAAAAGCTGCCGTAAGCCATTGAAGGCTCCGGGCAGCTTTATTATTACTCCATTATTGTTGTGCCCCGGTCAACCAATCGGCCAGCTCCTCCGTTTGAGCCAGAACGGCAATCGGATCATAATACCAGGAGCGCTCTTCTTTCCATACATAGATCTTCCCGTTCTTGACCGCCGGCAGGCTGCCCCAGATCGGGTCTGCCTGGAAGTCTTGGGCAGTTCGGGTGTTGTCAGTGATGACCAGATAATCGCCCGCATACTTGCCCAGGGTCTCAGCGGATAATTCTGCCCACTGCTTCTCCATAATTTCAGCAGCCACTCCTGCCGGCGGCTTGCGCCCCAGCGACTGATAGATGGGCTGTCCTCCGCGTCCGAAGTTGTCCCCATAGACCCAAGTGGACTTGTCTGCATGTTCGAGAATGCTGAAGGTGGCCTCGGCTGGAATAGCTGCATCCACGCGGGCCTTGGCGTCAGCAATACGCTTATCATAATCTGCCAGCCATGCAGCTGCTTCCTGCTCCTTGCCCAGCAGCTTGCCGAAATAGTTCAGCTCTTCATGCGCATTCTTCAAATCGCCGTATGGCACAATGACCGTTGGAGCAATCTGGCTGAGCGCTGTATAGCTGTCTGCATTGCCGGAGATAATCAAGTCGGGATTCAGCGCGATGATATTCTCCGGTGACATCTTACCGTATGTGCCGGTATCGGCGACTCCTGTAAGGAATTCTTTGAAGTACATATTCTCCAGTGTAAGCCCGGGTGCACCGACCGGAATGGTATCCAGTGCAATTAAGCTGCCCAGATATTCCTCGGCAACAATCCGCTGCGGTGCTGCCGGCACCTCAATATCTCCATTCACAGTCGTCACAGTATGGAAGGCGGGAGCTGTGGTTGCAGCAGCCTTCTCGGGCTGAGGGGAGGAAGCGGGTGTTCCGGTAGCCTTAGCTGAAGCAGCATTGCTGCTAGTAGAAGTGTTGTTTCCACAACCCGAGGCGATAAGCGTCAAAGCCAGAAGCAGAGAAATGGCAAACCAAGCTTTCCGGTGAATGCGGCGTGAGCGTAAATACGTGATTTTCAAGATGTAGCCTCCTTAATGTAGAACGATTATCATTCTCAATAACACTTTACAGAGTTTGCTCTATTTAGACTATGGCTGAATGTGATGTTCGGCTATGTAAATTTATGATGTCAGCGCCTGCACCAGGACCTTCAATTGGGCCTCGGAGGAGAGCGGATCGAAGCCGTAGAACATGCCAGCCTGATTCAGGAAGTAGATTCTTCCGCTTAAAGAGTCATCAATATAATGTTGCTTCAAGGATTGAAGAAAGCTCTGCGGCGGGTCCAGCGCTTCAGCAGCCTCTATACTTGAGGTAATGAAGAGATGGTCGGCGGGGTAGCGGGCGATGTTATGGAAGGCAATCTCCAGATAGCCCTTATCCAGCAGTCCCTCGGCAACGAGGCCAAGCGGCGGGCGAAAGCCAAGATCATGATACAGAATCTGCGCCCCCCGGCCATAGCTGCTGCTGAAGCAGTAGGCTGTCTCTGCGCCAAGCTCCAGGACCATGGCGGTTCCCCGGTCACCGATCCGCTGGTCTAGCAGCTGATTAGCCTGGTGACAATGCCAGTCATAGATATTTAGCCAGGACTCAGCCTGCGGCTTGCGCCCGGTCACCTCGGCAATCAGCCGGAATTGCTCCCGCCAGTCCATTTGCATGAAGGGAATCTCAATCACCGGGGCGAAGGTCAGGAGCTGCTTGCTCTTGTCAGGCAACGAGTAGCTGATAATGACATCCGGCCGGGCCGACGAGAGACGTTCGTATAGACCTGCGGAGCCGATCCCTTCATTCAGCAGCTTCTTCCTGGAGGGAACGGGCTCCATTCTCTCCATCCAGGCCGAATAGACTCCCAGCTGGGGGACCACTTCAAGCGCCTGGAGGCTGGCCGTATGATTGAAGTTCAGCGAGACTACGGATTTGCTCTTACGGTGATAGGCTGAAGGAGAAATTCCTACAACCTGCTTGAATTTGCGGCTCAAATAGGTTCCTTCGCTATAACCAACCTCAAGCGCCAGCGTACTCAGATTAGGGGCTCCTGTAAGGATACGCTGCTGGGCCTTACGGATGCGCAGCAGAGTTACATATTCATTAAAGGTCTGGCCCGTGGATTTGCGGAATGCGCGGGAGAAATGCTCCGGGGTGACTCCGGCAAGTCCGGCAGCCTGTCCTCTTGTCAGATCTTCATTATAATGAGACTCTATATGCCGAAATACACGGTCAATCCACTGAGCCGGCGGCTCTGTGTACTCCGCAGCACTGTCATACAGCTCCGTGAGCAGCTCTGTGAACAGAGCTTGCAAGGCAAACGGCGGGCGCTGCTCCGGCTGGTTCCAGCCGCTTAGAAGCTGCATAGCAAGCGCACTTATATGAGGAGGACAGCTTCTGACCGGCTGACCATGGTTCAGTGGGTTGAACGGCCGGCTATTGCCGGAGATCACGGCATATTCGATCCACACACCCTCCAGCTTATGGCTGCGGGGCAGACTGATATCCTCTGAGCTGTCACTGCACAAGATATGGCCGCCGGATAGACGGATACGTTCTCCATTCCACGTTATAGCTCCGCTGCCTCCGGTGACCACTGCAAGGAGAGAAGTGAAGGGCTGAAGGGCATTTTCCCGGTTAAAGGTGGCTTGATCCAGTGCCATTACACGTACCGGGATATAAAAGCTGTGAGAATTAGGCAGTGAACTGCCGGCATTTTGCGTCTGCATGTTTCGAGTCACTCTTTTCATAGATGATAATCATTCTCATTGTTAGTATAACAGCCTTTCCTTCTATTGACGATCCCCGAAAAGGAAGGTAAGTTTAGGGTCAGAGACAAGCAGGGTATAGTTGTATTAGAGGGGGCGAAGAAGGCCATGACAACCTGGAATCTGCAAGGAACGGTCAGCCATTTGCTGATCTGTAACGGAAGTGACTGCAAGAAGCATAAGGGTGAAGAGGTAGCGGAAGCGATTGAGGATGAGATTACGAAGCAAGGGGCAGATGCGCTGATACATACAACAGTAACCCGCTGCAACGGAAGATGCTCGGATGCCTGTGTCGTGATCTCTTACCCGGAAGGCGTATGGTACAGGGATGTCACCCCTAAATCTGCCAAAAGCCTGGTGCGCAAGGTGCTGAAGGGAGAACAGCTCGAAGAGAATCTGCTCTATACGTATGAAGAAGGCTTCAAGGCCGCTACCCCCAAGGGTGCCAAAGGTAAGAAGAAGAAATGATAGTATAGTGATCATTGCAGCCCGCTGCTGGAATTCTCCGGCTCCGGGCTGTTTATTTTTTCCAAGGGGAGCATTACAATAGATAGAAAAGTCTCAAGGAGGGGGAAGCGGGATGTTCGTAAGCTTTGGGCCGGGGGATGCTGTGCTGCACAGCAGGCTGTTCATGCAGGAAGAGGTGGAATATAATCTCATCCATTTGGTTGCCCAGAACGGGGAAGCGCTGCGGATCAGGACAGAGGAGAATGATCTGATCTTCGCCCATAATGCCGGGCATAACTCGTGGTTATGGTTATCGCCGGAGCTGGCAGAAGAGAGACGCCGTTCCCTTGTCCGGCAGCTGGCGGAAATGCTGGAGGACCGCGGATTGCCGGGGGTTAACGGAACGCCGGAGACGGGGAAGCTGTTCGCCGATGCGTACGGCAAGCTTACCGGCAAGTCTTATCAGGTCCGGATGATGATGGAGGCCTATCACTGCCCGCAGGTACAGATGCCGCATGGTATCAGCGGGAAGCTGCAGCAGGCGGAGCCAGGCGATATTCCGCTCATCGCCGGGTATTTAGCCGGATTCGTGCAGGATTGCTTCGGTACGGAGAGTGCGCCGGAGGATCATCTGGGCTATGCCGCAGCGGTTACGGCATCGGGCAAGCTCCGTCTGTGGATCGATCGGGACCAGCCGGTGTCTATGGTTAATCTAGCTCATCAGTCTGCCAGACAGGCACGGATTAATGAGGTCTACACTCCGCGTGAGTTCCGCAAGCACGGGTATGCGAGTGCGGCTGTAGCTGCCCTGTGTGCCGAACTTCTCAGCAAGGGCGTGACGCCCATGCTCTATGCCGATGCGGCGAACCCCGATTCGAACAAGGTCTATCAGTCGGTGGGCTTCAAGCGGACCGGGAGTATTGTTGATTTGCGCTTTCAGTAAGACTGTGATTATTAAGTCTATTACAAAGGGAGGAATGTCAAAGGATGCTGCAAGGAATGAAAATAATAGTGACCGGTGCTGCTTCAGGTATTGGTAAGGCCATTGTCAGACATAGTCTGGAGACGGGAGCTGAGGTCATCGGTTGTGACCTGGATGGTCCCCGTCTGGAGGAGCTGAAGCAAGAGGCTGCTTCGGATAAGCTCTATACTTACCGCATGGATGTCGCCGATTACAGCGAGGTGGAGCATTTCTTCTCAGCTCTTCAGCAAGAGCATGCCGATGTGAGCGGGCTGGTTAACAATGCAGGGATCTATCTGGGCCGCAGCCTGCTGGAGTATACGCCGGAGGAGATCAACCGGGTGATGGATATCAATATCAAAGGGTATGTCTACTTCTCCCAGGCCTTCGGACGCATGCTGCTGGGGCAGAAGCAAAAGGGCGTCATCGTCAACATGTCATCAGTCTCCGGCCAGGAAGGCAGCTCCGATGCAGTATACGGTCTAACGAAGGCTGCTATTCTTGGCTTGACCAAGAGCTGCGCAATGAATTTTTCCCCTTTGATCCGAGTGAATACAGTGGCTCCGACCATGGCGGACACCCCGATGATGGGACATATCCCCGCCTGGAGGCAGCAGGAATACCGGGAACACCAGTTAAATCCTGAACCGCTGCTGGCGGAGGATGTTGCCGATACGGTGATTTTTATGCTGAGCAGCAGAGCCAGAGCTTATACAGGAGCCACCTTTGATATTAACAATGGCTGCTATTTGCGTTGATTGTCCCTGATTTGACTTGCAGCCACGGGGTTACTATGCTTATACATAGTGCAAATAATCACACTTAACAGGTAAGAGTTGCAGCTAGGGGGCGGCAGGATATGGAGAGACGGCAGGTATGGCCGGATAAATTCAAGAAGTTTTTTCTGAACAACAAGTTTGTGGTAGGTCTGCTGATTGCGCTGCTGGTAGGCTTAACGATACTCGTATTCTCAAAGATTCCGTTTGTGTTCAAGCCGCTGTCTGTGCTGCTGCATACGGTGGCAGCGCCGCTGCTGCTCTCAGGGATCGCCTATTATCTGCTGAATCCGCTGGTGGACCGTCTGGAGAAGAGAAGCCGGGTGAAGCGGGCGTATGGCATTGTCATTCTGTATCTGATCATAATGGGGATCATTACCCTGGTTCTGCTTATGGTCATCCCGATCATCCGCACCCAGCTTATGGGCCTGATTGACAACTTCCCCGTCTACAGTGAGCAGATTCAGGAGGAGTTCGTCCAGCTTACCGGCAGTGAACTGTTCAACAAGATTCAGTCGAGCGTAGGCACGGACCTTAGTGATATCACGAGCAAGGTGACGACTTGGGCCACCAGCTTCCTGAATAACGCCGTCAGCGGCGTAGGCAGCTTCGTAGGAACGCTTACCGAAATTGTGCTGGCTGTAGTGACTACACCGTTCATTCTTTTCTATCTCCTGCGCGACGGCAAAAGATTGCCCGACTACCTCATGAGACTCATCCCTACCGCACTGCGGCCGCAGTCCCGGATGGTGATGCAGGAAATGAACAATCAGATCGCATCGTATATCCGCGGCCAGATTATTGTCAGCTGCTGTATCGGAGCACTGCTCTATATCGGCTATCTGATTATCGGGCTGGAGTATTCGCTGGTTCTGGCGATCGTTGCCGCTTGTACGGCTGTAGTCCCTTATCTGGGGCCGGTCATTGCGATTACCCCTGCGCTGATTGTGGCGATGGTTACCTCACCGTTTATGCTGCTGAAGATGGTCATTGTATGGACCGCAGTCCAATTGATCGAAGGAAAGTTCATCTCGCCGCAGATCATGGGGAAATCGCTGAAGATTCACCCGATTACAATTATTTTTGTGATTATTTTTGCCGGAAAAATGTTCGGTGTACTCGGTATCATACTTGCGGTTCCGGGCTACGCCGTGCTTAAGGTGGTCATGACCCATATCTTCCAGTGGTTCCGCTTCCGCTCCGGGCTCTACAGAGTCATTGAAGAAAAGACTGAGGAATAAAGCGAAAAGGAATGAGTGCAATGACAGGACAACTGGTGAATACAGCTTATGGGCAACTGAAGGGAGAAGCGGGAAACGGCGTGAACGTGTGGCGCGGTATCCCGTTCGCTGCCCCGCCGCTCGGAGAGCTGCGCTTCCGGGCACCGCAGCCGCCGGAGTCCTGGAGTGGCGTACGGGAGGCCATCAAGTTCGGACCGGTCAGCCTGCAGCCGGTAAGCACCAGCGGGACGCGTTTCGGTGGTACCACCCCGGTCTACGATGAAGACTGTCTATATCTGAATGTCTGGTCCCCGGCGGTAGTGGCGGAGACCGAGGCGCTGCCGGTGATGGTGTGGATTCACGGAGGCACCTTCGTTACCGGCGCAGGCAGCCAGCCGATGTTCGAGGGCAGCAATATGGCCGCCTCCGGGAATGTCGTGGTGGTTACAGTGAATTACCGGCTGGGTCCGCTCGGGTTCCTGCACCTGTCTCCGCTGGGCGGAGGGCTGGGCAGCAACTTGGGCCTCCTGGATCAGATTGCTGCCCTGGAATGGGTGCAGCAGAATATCGCTGCATTCGGCGGTGATCCGGCGCGAGTCACGGTCTTCGGTGAATCGGCAGGAAGCATGAGCATTGCCGCGCTGTTGGCGATGCCAGCAGCGAAGGGACTGTTCGCCAGGGCCATTATGGAGAGCGGGGCGGCGCAGACGCTGAATGGGGAGCAGGGCAGGCAGATTGCCGCCGCATTGCTAGCCGAGCTGGGCCTTCAGTCTGGCGGGGATACGCAGCTTCTGCATACGCTCCCAGCCGGAGAGATCATGGAAGCCGCAGGCCGGATGGCGTACAAGCTGTCCGGAGACTCGATGAATATGTTTTTCCAGCCGGTTGTTGAGCCGGGCACCCTGTCGGTTGAACCGGTACAGGCGATTGCGGCGGGAGCTGCCAGCGGCATTCCCGTGCTGATTGGAACGAATCTGCATGAAGGCAATCTGTTCTTCCGCGAGGGGCAGAAGGCGGATAGCTTCGAGCAATCCCTCAAGGCGCTGGAGCAGCTGATGGGAGTAGATGACCTCTCCGAGCTGACCTCGGATTACAGCCATACCTGGGAAGGACAGGCAGAGGTGCTGACCGACCTGTTCTTCTGGGCCAGCTCCATTTCATTCGCGGAGAAGCAGCAGGCGCATGGCCCCGTGTGGATGTACCGCTTCGACTGGACGGTGTCTGGGCATCCGCTGCTGGAGAAAGCCATTCACGGGGCGGAGATTCTATATGTCTTCAACAATCTCCCGCTGCTGAAGCAGTATGGCCTGAGCGTGACACCGGAGATGGAGGCAGTGGCCGAGGCGATGCAGACTGCCTGGACCGCCTTCGCCCATGGGGGAGATCCGGCAGCGCCGGGACTGGATTGGCCGCAGTACACACCAGAGACGCGGGCAACGATGATCTTTGACCAAGCCTCGCGTGTGGTGAATGACCCGGACGGGGAGAAGCGCAGACGGATTTTTGAGCATTATGCGGGGTGATTGATCATTCCTGACACCTATATCGATTGAAGCAACTTCTAATAAAGCAGCAGACCCATCGCCGGGGAAGATTTCCCGGAGGGTCTGCTGCTTTTTTGATGTAAAATAAAATATGATTTTTGTTGGATTGGTATTTAGTGTTGAGAAGAGCGGGGGCGGGAATAGTTGGAATTCCTCCACTTGCTAATGAGTAGTTGAACGCTGTGAGGGTAACAGTTGGATAAACTACTCTTAAATAAACAAAATTCAGCTAAAGTATCGAAACTCACCCAATTTGATGCTGTTTTTCCACTTGTTACCGTTCGATTGTCAGAAATGGGGAAATTAAGATACGTTTTTCCACTTGTTTGTTGAAGTGGGGGGGCTCTGCTGCTTCTCCCTCCGGTTGGCAATCAAGTGGCATGAGGCACGAATTTCATTTCCCAGTGCACTGTATCCGCACCGTCTGCACACAGTCCCGTGCCGTCTACACACACACCCTTCCTGAGCCCTTCCTGCCATCTCTGCCTTTCGCAACCGTCATTTCACCGGAGTGTAACCTGTCTTCTCAACCAGCTCCTGGCCTTCGGCGGACAGAATCCAGTCCAGGAACGGCTCGATGTTCGGGTTGGTGCTGCCGGCCGTTACAGCGTAGAATTCGACGGCGAGCGGGTATTCGCCGCTGCGGATAGTCTCCTTGGAGGGCGGCACCTGATCGATGGCCAGCAGCTTGATCTCATCGCTGGCATTCATCTGTGAGGCGTAGAACAGGAAGCTGAAGCCGAGCGCGTTATTGAAGTTGCGGTAGCTGGCGGTGAGGCTGATAATCCCGCTCATCACATCCGCCACATTCTCCTTGGGGGGAGCCATCAGCTGGCGGTCCTCCATGATTTTTTGCAGCTTCGTCTGGCTGCCGCTGTTCTCTTCCCGCTGAAAAGCACGGATGGACGCCTTTTTGCCGCCGACCTCCTTCCAGTTCGTGATAGTACCGGAATAGATATCCTTAATCTGATCGATGCTTAAGCTGTCCACCGGATTGCGCTTGTTGACGAAGAAGACGAACGCTTCGCGCCCGATCGGAGTGAGCTTCAGCTCCCGGCCCGCTAGCTTGGCCTGCTTCAACTGGGCCAGCGAAGGGGCTGCGGCAAAGATAATATCAGCATTCCCGGCGATCAGACGCTTGTAAGCCTCAGAAGTGCTGGTGCAGAGGACGAGATCATTTCCGGTCAGCTCAATGCTGGAGTTATAGGAATCTTGCGGATACACGGCCTGGACAAAAGCGGAGTACAGCGGATACAGCGCCGTTGCACCATCCAGACGAGGCAATTGCTCCGTAAGCTGATAGACTGCCTTGTGCTCCAGAGAAGCAGCTTTGGTATTCGCCTCAAAGGGTGCGTATTGGTACAGGTTCACCTCCGGCTCCCTGACTTCCGCCAAACTGTCCACATACGCTTGTCTAATCTCATGGCCTGCGGCTGCCAGCACACAGATTCCGGCAAAAGCAGCCAGGATCATCCGGCGTGTCTTTCTGCTGAACAAACCGAAGATGCTGAATATGGAGAGTACAGCCAGCCCGGAAGCAACGACCAGGACAAGTGGGCCATAGAACAGCATCCCTCCGGTAAAAGAGACAAAAAAGTAAGTAATAAAGCCGATGATGGCTATGCCGGCCAGAGCTAGGATGGAATACAGCAGATTGGTCGAAAAACTTCTTTTCATGATAACCTCCAAATAATTCTCTATATTAGGGATGATTATTGCTCATACTATAGTGTAGCGCACGCCGCCGTTTCTGCCAAACGATCCAGAACCTGGCTGCAGTACACGGATTTGGTTGCCAGAATGACTTTTTTAATGATTGCTCAATGAAATATAATGAATGTTTTCATAAAATACTGGACGAAATCAAGAATCAGAGGTATTCTGGGATTGTGAAAATAATAACAGAATACAAGATTCTCGGGGTAAGGTGAAATTCCTGACCGGCGGTGATGTTCGTGAGAACTAAGCCCGCGACTCGTTACTCTATCACAAGAGGAAGCGACTGATCTGGTGACAATCCAGAGCCGACGGTAAAGTCCGGATGGGAGAGGATCATAAGATAAAGGCGGGCGGGGTCTATTCCGCATGTCTTTATTGATAACAACCCCCGATGTTTGTCCTGTTCACAGGAGACATGGGGGTTTTTGGTCTCTATCGAGGGTTTGTATCGACAAGGAGAATGAAAGATGAGTAATGTATCTGCTTCATCCCAAGGCATGCGTACCGCACCGGTGCGCAGCGGATTCTGGCTGGTGGTTCTGGGGGCGGCCTTATGGGGAGTTGACCCGCTGTTCCGCATTATCCTGCTGAAATCCCTGACTTCGTCCCAGATAGTACTGCTTGAGCATGTTGTGCTCTTCCTGGTGGCTGCCCCGGTAATGTGGCGCACCCGCGCGGAGCTGAAGGGTATCCGTTTGCGCCAGGCCGCAGCACTGCTTGTTGTATCGTGGGGCGGATCAGCCGTAGCGACCATTCTGTTCACCAAGGCCTTATCCAGCGGAGACTTCAATGCTGTGCTGCTGCTCCAAAAGCTTCAGCCCTTGTTCGCCATTGGTCTTGCCGCTGTTATTCTAAAAGAACGCCTGCCACGCAATTTTGCACCGCTGCTTATCGTTGCACTGGCCGGAACCTACCTGCTGACCTTCGGCTGGACGATTCCCTTCGGTCATGTGAACAGCTTCATGGGCGTAGGAAGCCTGATGGCGCTGGGCGCTGCCGCCTTGTGGGGCGGCTCTACAGTCATGGGCCGTTATCTGCTGGGCTCGATGAAATATGAGACGGTAACCTCCTTGCGCTTCATTCTTGCGCTCCCGTTACTGTTTGTGATTACAAGCATGGAAGGCGCCCCGTGGCAGATGAGCGGCGGAGTTAGCGGCTCGGCGGCAGTTGCCATTAACCTGCTGCTGCAGGCGCTGCTGCCCGGACTGCTCAGCATGCTGCTCTACTACAAGGGACTGAACACGACCAAAGCTTCGGTAGCAACCCTGGCCGAACTCAGCTTCCCGATGACCGGTATTCTGATTAACTGGGTGGTATATCGGCAGCTTGTGACCCTGCCGCAGATTGTCGGCTTCGCCTTGATCTGGATGGCCCTGTTCTTTATCTCCAGTCAACAGAGGGATCAGCTCCAGCCGGCCAAACAGAATTAACTTCGTAGCGCTACAGTCTGAGGGGTTAAGGCCCCAGGACCCAGCGCATCACAATCAAAGAGGATGTTCCTATACGGCCGCGCCGTCCGGGAACATCCTCTTTGTTGTATAGCAGACTGGCAAGGGTCCGCCACTGGAGTGATTTTATTTCAGATAAGGAGTGACCTGGATGCTCTTATACCCAAGCTCCTTGATCTGCGCCGGTGTGATATACAGCCTGCTTGCTGAATTGAAGCTGTTCACAGGCGTAAGGATAGTATCCTTGCTGCCGTTTGTAATTTTATAGATATAAGCGGCAGAAGGATCGCCGGTTGCGCTGAGGTTCATCACTTCGATCTTCCAGCCAAGTGCCGCAGCAAGCGGCTTCACTGGTATCCACTCTTGTCCGCCCTTAGTGAATACGGTGGATACATCGACACTTTTCCCGTCCAGGTTCAGGTTGTGTTCATAGGTTAAGGTGATGGGCATGTCAGTGACCGGCAGGTCCATCAGCGCCATATCCTTAGGGAAAGAGACTTCTGGTCTGGAAGATGGAGGGGCAGGGAACAAGGCTTCAAGCTCGCGGGTGTCTTTGACCAGCCGTGACGATCCGTCCTTCAGATTGTAGATCCAGGGGAGGCGTTTGGGCTCGTTTTTGACATATTGCAGCAGTCCCTTCGACAAGTTTAAGTTGTTCAAGGTTCCCTTCAGCAGCTCCTGCCGCGTTCCTGTGGACGGATCATACGTGCTAATCACATTCTGCTTCGCGGCCTCATTATATCCGTTCTCAAGCAGCATGTGCTGGTTCATCCACCGTGCATTGTAGTACTGCTGAGTAGAATAATAGACGGATACTTTTCCAGTCGCCGTATTTCTCAGATATTGATCATTGAATTTTGCGGTATACCCTCTGCCTGGTACATCCCCTGGCTGCCAACCATAACGGGAACGCTCCAAATAACCCCAGCGGCCGTCAGGGGAGATGGCGTATTCGCTTTTGCGCATAATGGACTGGCTCTGCGTATCGTATACATAGGCTTGCTCCGGATCATCCATCCCCGTTAACTGCAAGTTCCCGCTGTCATACTTCCGGAAATGTTGAAAAGCCTCCGGCCATTTACTATATGTCCCATCCGGCTGCTGCGCAATAACGGCGTTGATGAACTGGTTCCCTTCCACTTGACTCACTGAATACAGCTGAACATTGCTGCTCTTATTGGCATAGGAATCGTATACTTCAATCTTCTCGGCAGCATGTGCTGTAAACGGCGCGGCGAATGCCAGAAGCATAGAGGCAGATAGAACCATCCGTAAGGATTGATGCAGTGCTTTTCTCATATGAACTTCCATCCTCTCAGTGTAAATAACTGTAATTATAGACGGCGCTGGTGCAGGAAAAGTTTCGGTGATCCTGCTTAATCACGATGAATTGCGCAGGGGAAGAGTAAAAATAAGCCTTTTTTCCCATACTACCGTTATTCTTGCTGCATTACCGCTTCATACCTGAGCTTAAGGAGGCCCCGCAGATGAACACTGACCCCCCGGCTCCGGCCGTGTATATCCAGCTTAAGAACCGGGTGACGGTGCCCAAGGGCAAGGGGGTGTTGCTGCGCGATGTTGCTTATCTGATCACCGAGCCGCATTGGCGGGAGCCGCTGTATTCACTGCTTGTGCTTCAGCCGCAGGAGAATGACGGCAATCTGATCCTGATTGATCTGCTGACCGTCATTCCGCGGATTCAGGAGGTGTACCCCGATGCGGAGATTCAGCCGATTGGCGAAGGCCGCACCATTGTACAGATTGAAGGTCCGGCAACGGCTGCAAAACCTTCTATTGCCCTGTTCGTTCTGGTCTGGCTGCTGCTGTTCTTCGGCTCGGCGCTGACGATTATGAATTTCCATGCTGATGTCAGCATGCTGGAGGTACAGATCCGGATTGTAGAGATGCTGACCGGCCGCAGGGACGAGCATCCTTATCTGTTTCAGATCGCCTATTCGCTGGGCATTGGGTTTGGGATGGTGATTTTTTTCAATCATTTGTTCAAAAAGAAATGGAATGAGGAGCCGACTCCCCTTGAGGTGGAAATGTTCCTGTATCAGAAGAATATCGATCAATATGTAATCAACGAGGAGTACCGCAAAATGAAACGCCGCAGTGACGAAGCACCCGGCAGCCGGGAGGGGGGCGCATGACGGCACCGCTGTCGCTCGGACTTCATCTGCTGCTCGGGATTGCCGGGGGAATTGCGGTGGGCGGCGGGGTGATCGCGCTATTCGTAGTGCTGGATATCATCCCCCGGCTGGCACAGCTCACCTCCTCCTATGACAAGGTTCATTGGTATGAGGGAGCGATGGTCGGCGGTTCCCTGCTGGGGACAGTTAGCGACTTCTGGAACTGGAAAATGGCGGCGGGCCCGCTGATTGAGCTGGGAGTAGGCCTGTTCAACGGCATATTCATCGGCATGCTGGCTGCTGCTCTGACGGAGGTGCTCAATGTCCTGCCGATCCTGGCCAAACGTCTGCATATGACCCATCTGCTGCTTGGTCTCTTAATGGCGATGGTATGCGGCAAAGTGGCAGGCTCGTTGTTCGACTGGTTTGTATATCGACAGTAAAGGGGGCTAGAGAGTGAGGTATATTCATAGCGGTGATCAGGTAGAGTCGGATAACAAGCAAGACCGTTCTGCGCAGCAGAAGTCGCCGGAGCAGGAAGAGCAACCGGCGGCTCAGAGTGGCCGGGGTCAGGAACTGGAGGCGTCAGCGGAGCTGGGTGCGGTGACGCGCCCGATTGAGGGGGGGCAGGAAAGCCCATCTGGCCTGGATGTTGCTCCGTCTGATAGTGGCGGTAAGAACGCAGCAACTGGAGAAGGTGAGGATAGCAGCGGTAAGAACGCTGCATCTGGAGATGGCGGGGCTGGTGGCGGGAAAGATGCTGCGTCTGGAGAAAGTGAGGATAGCGGCGGTAAGAACGCAGCGGCTGGAGATGCTGGGGCCAGCACCGAGGACGATGCCGCTGCCGATAGCACAGACGATCAGGAATCGTCCGGCGGAGGCATCAAAGGGTTCTTCAGCAGTCTGTTCGGCGATGATTCCGGGCCGGAGGAGCAAGCCGGGGATGGCTCCGCGAATATGGACGGATCAAAGAATCAGGAGATGGAAGCTGCGGATGAACTGGGCAAGTCCGGCCAGCCGGAGGAGAAGTCTGCGGAATCCGGTACCGGAGACCAGGCAGCAGACGACTCGCAGCAAGAAGCGAATATTTCAGGAGATTCTGCCTCCGCCGGTGTTGCAGGCCCGGAATCAGCGGATTCCGAAGGTGCCGGCACACCCGAGCAGACCGGAGCAGCGCAGACTGGTGAAGATAATTCAGGGACAGATAATTCGGGAACGGATAATTCAGCTGCGGAGTCCGGCGCGGGACAGGGAACCAATGAAAACGGCGGAAGCTCGTCACAAGAGATGGAGACCTCGGACGAGCTGGGGGCGCAGACGCAGGATAAGAGTCACAAAGGCTTTTTTGCCAGATTATTTGGAGATGATGAAGAGTCTGAGGATCTGGAGGACGATCAGGAAGCTGGTCAAACCCAGCAGCCGAAGCAGTCTGCCCCCAAGCAGTCCGCCCCTAAGAAGGCCAAAGCCGGGCAGGGAGCGGATTCTGCCAGCAAGCCCAAGGACCCTCTGCAACAGAAACGGGACAATGAACGCTCTGATTCCCTGGAGCAGTCGATTACGTATTGGCAAGGCAATGACAAGATCCCGAAATCCCTTGCGGATGCTAAGAATACACTGACCGAGGTGCTTGGGCTGGGCTCATCCTTCGATATTGTGTTCAGGGAAATGTCCTTTGGCGGAAAACGCGCTGCTCTGCTCTGCATCAGCGGGTTCGCGAAGGATACGATTATCGATGAAATTCTGAAGCGCCTGACGTATCTGACCCCTGATCATGTATCAAGTGATGTGTTCGCAAGCTTCATGAGCGAGTATATTCCCCATGTCCAGGTAGAGAAAGGTGAGCTGTTCAGCGAGAGCATCAACAAGGTGTTATCCGGCATGAGCGCGTTCTTCATTGAAGGGGAATCCCAGGTTATTATTATGGATACCCGCTCGTACCCATCCCGTAGTCCGGATGAGCCGTCGATTGAGCGGGTGGTCCGCGGATCGCGGGACGGCTTCACAGAGACACTGCTAAGCAACGTGGCTCTGGTTAGAAGACGTATCCGCGACCCGGGGCTGAAGCTGGAGATGCACCAGATCGGACGGCGGACCCGGACAGATGTGTGTTTGGCCTACATCGATGATATCGTGGACAAGACCCAGGTGCAGGCCGTTACCGATAAGCTGAAAAGCGTCAATCTCGACGGCATTCCCCTGGCGGACAAGCAGCTGGAGGAAGCGATTGTCGGCGGCGGCTGGAACCCCTATCCGCTGGTCCGTTATTCGGAACGGCCGGATATTGTCGCTTCCCATCTGCTGGAGGGCCGGGTGGTTGTGTTTGTCGATACTTCCCCGAGTGTGATGGTGCTGCCGACGACGTTTTTTGATCTCTGCCAGCATGCGGAAGAGAACCGCCAGACGCCTTTTATGGGGACTTATCTCCGCTGGGTCCGCTTCATCGGGATCTTTGCATCGATGTTCCTGCTTCCGCTGTGGATGCTGATGGTGCTTCATCCGGAGCTTAAGCCGGGCATGCTTGATTTCATCGGTCCGCAAAAATCAGCCAATCTCCCGCTCATTGCCCAGTTCCTGATCGTTGAGCTCGGGGTAGACCTGCTGCGGATGGCTGCGGTGCATACACCGACGCCGCTCGGCTCCGCGATGGGGCTGATCGCTGCCATTCTGGTCGGGGATATCGCCGTACAGACTGGGCTGTTTGTCAATGAAGTGGTGCTCTATATGGCGGTGGCCTCCATCGGGATGTTTGCTACGCCGAGCTACGAGCTGGGGCTGGCCAACCGGATTGTCAGGCTTGCGCTGCTGCTGGCGGTGGCTGCCTATGGCATCCCCGGCTTCATGATCGGGACGACACTGCTGGTGGTGCTGCTGACCACACACCGTTCGTATAACTCCCCATACATGTGGCCGTTTATACCATTTAATGCAAAAGCCATGGCGGAGATCCTCCTGCGCCAGCCGGTGCTCAGCTCCAAAACAAGGCCATCCTTCAACAAAACAAGAGATAACACCCGGATGCCTGAGAATAAGGAAGCCCCGCGCAAGTCGTAGGAAAATACAAATCAACTGCAAAAAAGTCCATTCAATGGTGTTCCCTCTGTCTGTTATACTGAATATACTGAACAGCCCCGCAATAAGCCGGATCTGTATTCTGAGCACCTGTTTCAGGAACGCATCGGGGCTACAAATCATATACTAGACAGGGTGGAACGGATTATTCCACAGAAATTGGAGGACTGCGCAATGTTTTTACACGGGACGAGCCGAATCAATGATGCAGGGCATTTGGAGATCGGCGGATGTGATGTAACCGAATTGAAAGCGGAGTATGGGACACCGCTATATATAGTGGACGAGCAATTGGTCCGCCGCCGCTGCCGCGAATACATGGACGCTTTTAGAGCTTCCGGTCTCGGGTTCCAGGTGGCTTATGCCAGCAAGGCGTTCTCGACGATGGCGATGTGCCGGCTTGCGGATGAGGAAGGGCTATCGCTGGATGTTGTCTCCGATGGAGAGCTGTATACTGCGCTGCAAGCCGGTTTCCCGGCAGAACGTATTCATTTCCACGGCAATAATAAGACACCGGACGAGATTGAGATGGCGATCGATGCAGGCATTGGCTGCTTTGTTGCCGATAATTTGGTAGAGCTTCGGCTGCTTCAGTCCATTGCGGCCCGCAGAGAAGTGACTGTTAATATTCTGCTCCGCGTTACGCCTGGGGTTGAAGCCCATGCCCACCATGCCTATGCTTCCACAGGACAGACTGACTCCAAATTCGGCTTCGATATCGGCAACGGCTCGGCCCGTGAAGCGGTCAGCCTGGCCGATAGCTTGGCCAATCTTAACCTGCTTGGCGTACATTCGCATATCGGATCGCAGATTTTTGAGACTGAAGGCTTCCAGCTTGCCGTTGAACGTATCGCCGAATTCACCCGTACCGTCAAGGAAGAGCTGGGAATCAGCTTCCCTGTAGTCAACCTGGGCGGAGGCTTTGGAATCCGTTATGTGGACGGCGACACGCCGCTGCAGGTATCCGAATATGTCGCAGCCATCACAGATGCAGTGAAGACCCACTTCACTGGCATTAACGATTCGCTGCCGCAGATCTGGGTGGAGCCGGGCCGCAGTATCGTAGGGGATGCCGGAACGACCCTGTACACGGTTGGAACCAGCAAGGAAATTCCGGGTGTGCGCAAATATGTAGCCGTTGACGGCGGCATGACAGATAATCCGCGTCCGGCCCTGTATGAATCCAAGTACGAAGCGCTGCTGGCAAGCCGTGCGACTGAGCCTAACGTGGAGAAGGTATCCATCGCCGGCAAATGCTGCGAGAGCGGCGATATGCTGATCTGGGATGTTGAGCTGCCTAAGGTGGAGAGCGGCGATTTGCTGGCTGTGGCTTGCACAGGCGCCTACAATTACTCCATGGCCAGTAACTACAACCGTATCCGCCGTCCGGCAGTAGTGTTCGTGCAGAACGGGCAGAGCGATCTGGTCGTACGCCGTGAGTCCCATCAGGACATTGTTGCCAATGATATCGTGCCTGCACGGATTGCCAAACAGGCTGTTACAAAATAAGAAGACTATAGGGTTGTGCTATAACGGCAGGCGGGAAGACTTCCCGCTTGCTTTGCTTTGTGCTCCGTTTCATAGTAAACTAATAAAAGTGTTCTACATCTGTCATTTCGAAAGGGGTCATTTACATATGACTAAGCAAGCGAAAGTTACACTCGAAAACGGCGGCGTTGTGCTGATCGATTTGTTCGATCAGGATGCGCCTAATACAGTAGCAAACTTTGAGAAGCTGGCAAAAGACGGCTTCTACAACGGATTGTTGTTCCACCGCGTGATTCCAGGCTTCGTAGCACAAGGCGGCTGCCCTAACGGAACAGGCACTGGCGGTCCTGGCTACACAATCAACTGCGAGATCAACCCGAATAAGCACGAGCGCGGCTCCCTGGCTATGGCCCATGCCGGCAAGAACACAGGCGGAAGCCAGTTCTATATCGCTTACGCTCCACAGCCGCACCTGGACGGAGTACACACTGTATTCGGTAAAGTGGTTGAAGGCATGGATCTGGTTGACGCTTTCAAAGGCCGCGACAAGATGACGACCGTTGAAATCGTAGAAGCGTAATACAAGTATTCCATGGAGCCGAGGGGGAGATTGTTCTCCACCTCAGGCATCGCCGAAGCACCCGGCTGGGTTAACCAGCCGGGTGCTTTTTGCCGTTCGGTGAATTGTACAAAATTCTCCAATTAATTTCCTCGAAAGCTCTAAAACATCCGAATTAAGATACGTTTGTCCAACTAAGATGCTCCTGAACTTGTAGCCATCGGCGCTTGGCGGGAATGAGGGGCATAAGTGCCCCTGAATTCAGCCCCCACCGTTTACCTGCCGAGTTTCACGCGCGCGGCGGCGCGGCGGGCGGTGTACACCTCCGGCAGCTTGAAGAAGATCAGGAACATCAGGAGGAAGATGACGAAGGCGAAGGCTTCTTCAACCAGCAGATAGTAGGGATAAGGGCCGAAATAGTCCAGTACCGAGAACGTGCTGGGCTTGCGTATCAGGAACATATAGTTGGAGTCCAGCAGTATATTGGCGGCGTACACGCACGCAGCGACAAGGTTCAGGCAGAGCATGGTGAAGAACAGCGAGCGCCAGGTCGGCTTATATCCTTCGACCCAGGTCATATACAGGGACGCGAGAATGATCGAACCATGGGCGATGAAGAACAGCAGGAAGCGGAAATGCGGGAACGGGTAGATCAGATTGGGCGTAAGCAGAGCGATGAATGCACCGCCGATCCCGGCAAAATAAAGAAAGCTGTACAGCAGCCTACTGCGCGTGAGCAGCATCACGATCGACAGAAGCAGGGTAATTCCGCATAGTTCCAGCGGCAGGGAGGAGCTGCGGCTCCAGCTGCCATGGGAGAGATACCAGACATGCAGGCCCCCCTCGGAAGCAGCCAACAGTAGAATCAGCAGCAGGCGTGTGCCTAATCGCAGACCGGACCGGCTGCGCAGGGCGAAGCGGGCCCCAAAGAGCGCCAGGCAGCATAGGGCGATGACAGACAGGGCAATGAGATGTGAGGCTGAGAGCATGACGAAATCGCTGTCATGGGGACGGTCCCAAAATAAATTCCGGTTCATTGGAATCTCTCCTTGAATCCTGAGATAAATTACCAAACATATTTTTGCTTAAATTTAATTATATCTGATTCTAAAGTTCTACTCTTAGGTGATATAAGTATATATCGTATGTAATGGACAGAAAAGTCAAGTTTACTGGTTTATTTACATAAGATGGACTCTTAGCCCGTATACATAACGAAACTTCAGGTGGAGTGTGTCCTTAACGGTGCGTTCAGCAGCCATCTTTTTAGCAGGGATGCTTCAAATCATTCAATCGAAAGAACGGGGGCTTATGGGAAATGGTGAAAAAAAGAACAAGCCTGGCAGTAGTCCTAGTCATGCTATTTGTGCAATTGGTCTCAGGGCTGGGCTTCACCCAGCAGGCTACAGCGGCGGCCATTGAACAGGACCGGGACATTATTACGAGCGTATCCATGGCGGTATATGGTCCGGATGGACAGACGGTGACAGGAAGTGTGTATGATGTGGATTCCACCGTGAGGCTGGACTATACCTGGTCGCTTCCTAACGGCCACGGCTATAGCCAGGGAGACACCTTTGCTTTCCAGCTTCCCGAGCAGTTCCAGCTCTTCAATGACATTCAGGGCGGACTGGAATCGGACGAAGGGACGGTAGGCACATTCACGGTCAGCCAGGCTACCCATCAGGTAGTAATGACATTCAACGACTACATCGAGAGTCATGCCAATGTGCAGGGGACCTTACGTATTAATACCCAATTTGACAAAAAAGTGATCAGCGGCAGCACCGTCCAGCAGATTTTGTTCCCGGTGGGCGGCGGGGTCCAGACGATTACGGTATCGTTCAAGCCAACTGTAGGCTCGACGATTACCAAGAAGGGAATCTCCAGCGGCTTCAACGCGGATCATATTGACTGGACCGTCGATGTGAACAAAAGACTGGAGGCGGTAAGTGGCGCTGCTGTGACCGACCCGATTCCTGCCGGGCTGGCACTGGACAGCACGGTTACACTTGCCGTCTACCAGCTGAATGTTCAGCTTGATGGCACAGTTACGCAAGGCCAGCTGGTAGACAGCAGCAAATATACTGCCGGAGTCTCCGGCGGGACGCTGAAGCTTCAGTTCACGGACCCTGTGATTACAGGGGCATACCGTATCGCGTATACAACACAGGTAGTAAGCGACAACTTGTCGAGCTTTACCAACACGGCAACCTTCACAGGGGATGGTCGTGACCCGGTAAGCGCTTCGGATACAGTGGTTATTGAACGCGGAGGCAGCCTTAACAAAAAAGCCGTCCGTTACGACTGGGGCACTCAGACCATTAACTGGGCTATCGAATACAACTACAATAACCGGACGATCTCCCCGGAGAATGCGGTGTTGACAGATGTGTTCAACAGCTCCCAGGTGCTCCTGGAGAACTCGGTGCGGATCTATCCGGTTACCCTGAATGCAGCCGGAGAAGCTGCCAAGGGCACGGCTCTGAATGCAGGCAGTGATTATACGCTAACGCCAGTCAGCGGTGAATCCGGCAACGGATTCAGACTGGAGTTCAAGCATACGGTGAAATCAGCTTATCTGATCGAATATACAACCAAAGCCGCAGACCGTGTGTTCAGCGATACGAAGATCACTAATACTGTCTCTGACAGCACCTATAGCAGCAACGCTACTCAACTGATCCGGCCTATTATTATCTATAAGAATCTGTCCGGCGTGAATTACAACAAACACACCACCGACTGGAAAATCACGTTTAACGGCGACAACTTCCCAATGAACGAAGTGGTGGTTACAGACAGCTTCCCGCAGGGAGGACAGAAATACATCTCAGGTTCACTGGTGGTCCGTACTCTTTCCGGCACAGTGATCCCTCCTTCGGCTTATACTCTGATTGTGAATTTACCAGCTCAGCCTAATGAAGGCTTCAAGGTGAAATTCAATGCACCGGTTACAGGTACTCATACCATTAGTTATCAGACGGAATTCAGCAATGACTGGCTTACCGGCAATACGAATGATTTCATCAACGTGGCCCGGATTGACTGGAAGGACAGCCAGAACAAGTCACAGTGGACAGAAGCCAGCGGGAAGTTCATTCCTAATTCCGAGGTGAAGAACAACGGGTTCAAATCCGGGGCGTATGATGCTTCTGCCAAGGAGCTGACCTGGACCGTAGGCGTCAATTACAACAGCAAATCCATTGCCGATCCTGTAGTGACGGATATACTGGGTGACGGACAGTCCCTGGTGCCTGGCTCACTTAAGGTATACAAGATGAATATTGCCAAGGATGGAACGCATAGTCCTGGCGCTGAGGTGGACGGCAATGAGTTCAGCTATAGCGTGGGAAGCGGTAATGAGTTGAGGGTTGATTTTGACAAAGCCATTAATTCGCCTTATTATATCGTGTTCAAAACCAGCCTGGCCGGACAGTTAATTGGAACTAAGGTAGCCAATACAGCGAAGCTGCTGGATGGTACGAAGAAGGTCTCCAAGGATTTGAAGGCCACGGTAGATATCCCGCACGGGGATGAATATGTGTTCAAAGACGGCGCGCAGAATGGAGATAAGCTGAACTGGACCATTGCGATCAACCGCACCCAGTCCCATGTAAAAGATGCCGTGATCACCGATGTGCCGAGCACGAATCAGATCCTGCTGCCGGACAGCTTCCAGCTCTACCGTACGGTTACGGCCGTGAACGGCGAAGTGACGAAGAGCGGTCCTGCACTTGTGAAGGATACCGATTACACTTTAACGATCAGCGCTGATGCACAGGGCAGACAGTCCTTCGTCTTAAGCTTCCCTGGTGACATCCATTCTGCTTATGTGCTGGAATATCAGTCGCTGATCGTAGCGAACACTGGCGATAAGCTGGTCAACTCCGTGAGCTTCAGCGGCAATAACGTCAAGCTTATCACCAAGGAGACGACCAAGGAGATTATCGTAGGAGTGTCCAGCGGTTCGGGAACAGGCAGCGGCGTCAGAGGAACGCTTAATGTTTTCAAGCTGGAAGCAGGCAATGTTGCAAAACCGCTGGCGGGAGCTACCTATGAGCTATACCGTCTGAACGGAAGCGATCGGGTGCTGGTGAATACCCGCACTACAGATGCAGCAGGCATCGCAGCGTTCAACAATCTGTGGCTGGGCAGCTATGTCCTGATTGAAACAGTTGCACCGCAAGGCTATGTACTTGATTCTACCGAGCATCCGGTGACGATCGGCTCATCGGCCGTGCTGAATCTTACCCTGTATAATAAGCTGGCGGAGCAGCCAACGCCGACAGTAACACCAACGCCGACTGTAACTCCGGTGCCAACCGAGACACCTGTAGAGACTACAGTTCCAACTACGGCTCCATCGCCGGTGCCTACAGATTCTACGGGGCCAGAGGCTACACCTGTTCCGACATCACCTGCTGGAGGACCGGTATTTACTCCGGTACCAACACCAGCCGGAACATTCGAACCGGGAGTCATTATCGATGAGTCGCAGATTCCTGCAGGACCAGGCTTGCAAGGAACAGCGCAGCCATCAGCTCCGGCACCAACTGTGACTCCGGGACCGGCAGCACCTGAAGTGGTGACGCCAATCGACGATAATATCCCGCTTGGCAATCCGGAAGTAGATGTTGAAGACGATCCGGTTCCGCATGGGACAGTCTCGGGTACGAATGACGGCAGCGGCAGATTGCCGCAGACCGGAGAGAGCAGTCCGCTGCCGATTTACCTGACGGGTGCAGGCCTGATTCTGGGCGGCTTCCTCCTCAGCCGGGTATTCCGCAGAACACGCAAGCAGGACTAGGCAGAATTAGAGCAGCAGAATAGGGGTACAGCAGGGGCTGTCCCATAAGCGTAACTCGTAAAAAAGGAGCGATTCTCCGTTATCGGAGGACCGCTCCTTTGCTTTTCTGGTCGTTCGCAGCTTGCTTCAGCAGGTTGTGGGCGAGCGAAAGCCAACCAACCTCAAAATACAGCGCGATAAGCTGAGTGTACGCGTAAATGAGCGTCCATCCATGTGCACACGTTGATCCTACTACACAATAAAGAACTGTCCCAAGTAGCCATTTCATGGCTCTTGGAATAGCCCCTTTTTGCTCATCTAGTTCGCTTCTGGTGAATTCAAGTGTACTTGTGCACTTCATTCGCTCATTTGGGCTGCATTCCGTAATTTCAGAGTCAGTTGGTTTATGCTAAAATTGAGCGTACTAAGATCGCTCTTTTGAGATGAATGGGTTTTGAGCTTTTTAGAATATTAGGTATTTCGTACCCCGCTTAAACAGCGGAGCGGACGGAACGATTGTGTAAAAGCGATAGCGGTCGCCTTGGTCTCCGGATTTTCACCGCTAAGGGGAATGAAAAAAATCTGGAGAGCACAGCGATTGGAACAACGGTCCGTTTGCGGAGCGTCCATCCATGTGCATACGTTGATCCTACTCCGTTTATACATTTTTCTGCTTGCAGGTTGCTATACGTGTTGCTATAAATGCTATAATAATTTCAAATTCAAAGTTTCGGAGGGATGGTTCGTCATGTGGAAGGAATTCAAAAGCTTCGCCATGAAAGGTAATGTACTTGATCTGGCGGTGGCCGTAATCATTGGAGCGGCATTTGGCAAAATTGTTACCTCGCTGGTGGCTGACATCATTATGCCGCTTATCGGTCTGATCAGCGGAGGGATTGATCTGAAGGAACTAAGCTTCGGAACGGGAGAAGCTGCGGTGAAATACGGTATGTTCCTGCAGACCGTGGTCGACTTCTTCATTATTTCCTTCTCCATCTTCATGGTGGTGAAGCTGAGTACCCGGTTCAGACGCAAGGAGACGGTCAAGGTAGAGGTGGTGGAGACACCCGCTCCGGCAGCGGACATCCTCCTGCTGACAGAAATCCGCGACCTGCTGAGAGCGGACAAGCAGCGCGAGTCGGGTGTATAAGGGAATTAAGTTACATAAATATAGTAAATTTCCTAAACACACTTGCATTTCCCGCAGTGAAGTGATAATTTTGTTGTAGGCGTAACTTGGTATTGAACTGAATAGATCAATCCTTCAGGGCAGGGTGTGATTCCCTACCGGCGGTGATGCTGTTGGAGCTGGCTGAATATAGCTGGTTCCGGCGCTTAGTCCGCTACCCGCTTCGTATGATATTGCTACGGACGGTGGACCCGGTGTAATTCCGGGACCGACAGTATAGTCTGGATGGAAGAAGGAGAGATTCACGCGCCGCGCTTGCAACAGGCGGCCGAGCAGCAGTGTTTTCGGATATTATGTGCGAACTTTCACAATGGTGGAGGTCCGGCGTTTATTTACGCATATATTCTTTGCTGTGATCACCTCTCGTATATCCCGTCTTGAACTCCTCCTGGAGATTGAGACGGGTTTTTCTGTTTAGGGTTTGGTACACATGAAGAATACAGCCTTGGGATGGGAGGCAAGACATGGATAAGATGAACGATGAGTTTTACATGTCCCTTGCGCTGGATATGGCGGAGCGGGCACAGGGCCAGACCGGAATTAATCCTGTGGTCGGCTGCGTAGTCGTGAAGGACGGCGCCATGATCGGGATTGGCACCCATTTGCAGCGCGGAACCGGGCACGCCGAGGTGCATGCGCTCAATATGGCAGCCGGTAAAGCGCAAGGCAGTACGGCCTATGTTACGCTGGAGCCTTGCAGCCATTACGGTATTACGCCTCCTTGCAGCCAGCGTCTGATTGACGAAGGCGTGGCCAGGGTGGTTGTCGCCTGTGAGGACCCCAATCCTCAGGTGGCAGGCCGGGGAATTGCGATGCTGCGCGAGCAGGGAATTGATGTTGAAGTAGGTCTGCTGCGGGGCCGGGCGCTGCGGCTGAACGAGAAGTTCATCAAGTATATTTTGACGAAGCAGCCGTTCGTGACCCTCAAGAGCGCCAGTACGCTGGACGGCAAAATTGCCACCCGGACCGGAGACAGCAAGTGGATCTCGAATGCTGAGGCACGGGAGTTAGTACATACTCTGCGTCACCGCCATCAGGGGATTATGGTCGGGGTGAATACGGTGATTGCCGATAACCCTTCGCTGACGACTAGACTGAATGTACCCGGACGGAATCCGCTGCGAATTATCATAGACTCCTCGCTGCGCCTTCCGCTGGACAGCGCTGTGGTCAAGGATGGACTCGCGCCTACGGTGGTCGTAACGACAGAGGCAGCCGATCCTGACCGCAAAGCAGCGCTGCTGGCAGCAGGGGTACAGGTGATTGCTGCGGGCAGCGGTCCGCGTGTGGATCTGCAGGCGGCTATGGCTGCGCTCGGTGCAATGGAGATTGGGTCTATTCTGCTGGAAGGCGGCGGGACGCTGAATGGGGCGATGCTTGCGGAGGGACTGGTTAACCGGGTGGTCCTCTTCTTCGCTCCCAAGATTGTCGGCGGCGGCGCGGAATCAGCGGGAACCTTCGACTTCGCAGGTGTGGAGCTGATGCGTGATGCCATCCAGCTTGAAGGATTGGAAGTGGAAGTGCTCGGGGATAATGTGTGTATCAGCGGCACCCCGGTTCCTCAGCATTAACTCGAACATTCAGGAAGGAGGGATGGTATGTTTACCGGCTTGATTGAAGAGATTGGAGTTCTGCGCAGCGTCACCAGCGGCGGGGAGATGATGGTGCTGAATATCGGTGCCTCCCTTATTATGGGAGATCTGAAGATCGGCGACAGTGTGGCAGTCAATGGGGTCTGTCTCACGGCAACCTCACTCGGGGACCATCATTTTACCGTTGACGTCATGCCCGAGACTTACCGCAACAGTACGCTCAAGGAGCTGCGCACCGGATCAAAAATGAATCTGGAACGCGCCATGGCTGCCGGCGGACGCTTCGGAGGGCATATTGTCCAGGGGCATGTGGATGGAACCGGAGAGATCCGCAGCGTCAGGCGCGATCAGAATGCAGTGGTGTTCGAGATTGCCCCGGACCGCAAATCCCTGTTCAAATTCATCATTCCCAAAGGCTCCATTACGATAGACGGCATCAGCCTTACCGTTGTGAAGACGGAAGCCGCAACCTTCACCGTGTCGATTATCCCGCACACGCTGGGAGAGACGGTGCTGGCCCACAAGCGGGCGGGAGACCGGGTGAATATCGAATGTGATGTACTCGGTAAATACGTGGATCATCTGCTCCATTACGGTTCACGCGCGGGCAATGAAGATGATGGAGGGAGCTCGAAGATCAGCCATGATTTTTTGGCGGCTAACGGGTTCGTATAATCTATAGAACAGGCATACGGCAAGCCGTCAGGTAAGCGTATAGCCATTAGGAGGACAGTAATATGAGCCAGCAAGCTGACAAAGACAGTGTTCTTGACCCGATTGAAGATGCGATTTATGACTTAATGCGCGGTAAGGTCGTTATCGTTGTAGATGATGAGGACCGAGAGAATGAAGGAGACTTCATTGCTCTGGCGGAACGGGCTACCCCGGAAGTGATTAACTTCATGATTACCGAAGGAAGAGGCCTGGTCTGCGTACCGATCACAGCGGAGCGTGCAGAGGAGCTGGACCTGCATCCGATGGTGTCCCAGAATACCGATAACCATGGTACGGCGTTCACGGTTTCGATTGACCACGCGGATACAACTACCGGCATCTCGGCCGGTGAACGGTCCCAGACGATTAAGGCCATGCTGGACCCGAATGCCAAGCCGGCCGACTTCCGCAGACCGGGGCATATGTTCCCGCTGATCGCCAAAAAAGGCGGAGTTCTGCGGCGCTCCGGCCACACTGAAGCCGCAGTCGATCTGGCCCGCATGTGCGGGGCTTATCCGGCGGGCGTGATCTGCGAAGTAGTGAAGGTGGATGGTACTATGGCCCGCCTGCCTGACCTGATTGAAATCTCCAAGAAGCATGATCTTAAGCTGATCAGCATCAAGGATCTTATTCACTACCGTAACGAGAAGGAGCATCTGGTTACCCGTGAGGTAGCGGTGAATCTGCCAACGGATTTCGGTGATTTCCAGACCATTGCCTATACGAACGAGGTAGATGACAAGGAGCATGTTGCCCTGGTCAAAGGCGATATCTCCGGGGAAGAGCCAGTGCTCGTCCGTGTGCATTCCGAGTGCTTGACCGGCGATGTGTTCCATTCGCACCGCTGCGACTGCGGTCCACAGTTTGAAGCGGCGCTGCGCCAGATTGAAGAAGCGGGCAGGGGTGTACTCCTCTATATGCGCCAGGAGGGCCGGGGAATTGGCCTGATCAACAAGCTGCGCGCCTACAAGCTGCAGGAAGAAGGGCTGGACACTGTGGATGCCAACTTGAAGCTGGGCTTCGCGGCAGATCTGCGGGATTATGGCATTGGGGCACAGATTCTCAAAGATCTCGGCATCCGCCAGATCCGGCTGCTGACCAACAACCCGCGCAAGATCAAGGGGCTGGAAGGCTATGGTCTTGAGGTGGTAGAGCGCGTAGCGATCCAGATGCCGGAGAACAAGGACAATACCAAATATCTTCATACGAAGCAGGCCAAGCTTGGCCATCTGCTGAAATTTGACGATATCGAACAGAATGAGGATTCCAAAATTTAATCATAGATTACCTATCCTATACACGAAGGGTTGATGAGTAGCATGCCGAATTATTTTGAAGGACACTTAGTATCTGAGGGCTTGAAATATGGGGTTGTTGTAGGACGTTTCAATGAATTCATTACCAGCAAGCTGCTCTCGGGGGCCCTCGATGCCTTCAAGCGCCACGGCGCCGCCGATGATGAAGTGGATGTGGCCTGGGTACCGGGCGTATTCGAAATTCCGCTGATTGCCCAAAAAATGGCTGAAAGCGGCAAGTACGACGCTGTAATCACGCTGGGTACAGTTATTCGCGGATCTACAACACACTATGATTATGTGTGCAACGAAGTTGCCAAAGGTGTGGCAGCGATTAATCTTAAGACCGGTGTTCCGACCATTTTCGGTGTGGTTACGACGGAGAATATTGAACAGGCCATTGAGCGCTCGGGGACCAAAGCCGGCAATAAAGGCTGGGATGCAGCGACTGCCGCCATCGAAATGGCGAACCTGAACAAGCTGTTTAAATAATACGCCTCTTGACGAAAGAGCGTAAGTCGTGCTTATTTATAAGTATGAGAAGAAAGCATGAACATAGATCTTTCTACTTGTGTAGCGTCCATGCGGCGCTGCACTTTACTTTTTTTGGGCTGGAGGAAACCGCGTGACTGTATTGTACAAGCTGGAGACGTTCGAAGGTCCGCTCGATCTGCTCTTGCATCTGATTGACAAGGCGGAAATCGACATCCAGGACATTCCGGTCAGCGAGATCACCGAGCAGTATATGGAATTCCTACAGGGAATGAAGGAGCTGGAGCTGGATATTACCAGTGAATTTCTGGTGATGGCGGCCACTCTCCTGTCGATTAAGAGCAAAATGCTGCTGCCGAAGCCGCCCGTCATTGAAATCGAGGACTTCGATTATTATGAGGATGACGGCTATGATCCGCGTGCGGAGCTGGTACAGCGCCTGATTGAATACCGCAAGTTCAAAAGCATCGCGGTGCAGCTGCTGGATATGGAGAGCGAGCGCAGCCTGATTTTTACGAAGGAGCCGGAAGACCTGGGCCCCTTCGTTCCTGCGCAGACGGACAATACACTCAAGGGTCTGCATACCGCTGATCTGATCGCTGCGTTCCGCAAGGCGCTAAGCAAGGCTGCCCGGCGCACCTCATACCAGCGCATCACCCGGGATGAGATCTCGGTCAAGGACCGGATTCGTGAGGTATCGGAAGCCCTGCAGCGCAAAGGGACCGGAGGCAGAGTACGGTTCTCATCCCTGCTGCACGACGAGATGGCCCGGCATGAGATTGTGGTCACCTTCCTGGCTATCCTGGAGCTGATGAAGATGAAGGCGATTGTCTGTTACCAGGAGAAATTATTTGAGGATATTGTCATGGAATGGAGAGGAGGAGAGGATACCCATGGATTACAACACGCTGAAATCAATTATTGAAGGCCTGCTCTTTCTGTCAGGCGATGAAGGTCTGTCGGTCCGGCAGATTGCCGAGATTACCGAGCAGCGGCCCGATCTGGCTTCCAGGGCGCTGGAAGATTTAAGAGAAGATTACCACTCACAGAGCCGTGGGCTTCAGGTGGTGCAGATTGCCGGTAATTACCGGCTGGCGACACTCCCGGAGCATGCGCAGTATTTCGAGCGTCTGGCGTATTCGCCCTCCAGATCATCCCTGTCCCAGGCGGCGCTTGAGACACTCGCGATAGTGGCTTACCGTCAGCCGATCACGAGAGTGGAGATCGAGGAGATCCGGGGCGTCAAATCCGAACGGGCCATCCATACGCTGGGCAACAAGGATCTGATCCACGAGGTAGGCCGGGCGGAGGCTGTCGGGCGTCCGATTCTGTACGGCACGACCAAGTCCTTCCTGGACAGCTTCGGGCTGGCCAGCCTGAAGGAGCTGCCGGAGCCGTCGAGTTTCGATACCTCCGAGGGTCTGGAAGAGGAGACCCAGCTGTTGTTCAGCAAGCTGGACAGCCAGATGACTTTTGATGAGCCGGAATAACCACAGCGGACTGCCGCTGTGATAGAGATGCCGTTGTCCCCTCCGGGGCAGCGGCATTTTTTCATGAAAAAATGGAGATTTTTGCGAAATCACCGAATGTTATCCAGACGTAATTGCCATACTAATCCAGAGGCTCCACATTTATTATTCTAAAGGCTGCTTGGAGGTTAAACGTGTGACGTTATGGTTAGCAATACCCTTAATCCTGCTGCTGCTCGTTATTCTGCTGTTCCTGCTGGTTCTGGCGTCATCGATTCATTTTCACTTCCATGTACGCAGGCTGGGCAAGGATGACCGCATCGAATTCGATATCAAAGCTGTATATGGCCTCGTTAAATTTCATTATGAGGTGCCCGCGCTGGTCTTCCAGAGTATCGAACAGGGAATTAAGCTCAAGGTGGAGAAAAGCGGAATGGCGCCGGTGAAGCGGGACAGCGAGAAGGAACAACAGGTCGATAAGGAATCTGTGACGAATTGGCTAAAGAACATACGCACTGCACTTAAGGCCACCCGTGGGCTGAAAAAATGGCTGAGAGGTACCTTGTCCCATGTGAAAATTTCGCAATTCGACTGGTCTACGGACTTCTCCCTGGGGGATGCTGCAACAACCGCCACGGCGGTAGGGGCCTTATGGGGTTTTAAATGGACAATGATCGGAGCCGTATCCTGCTTCGTCCGTCTGATGCACAATCCGAGGATATTTGTGGCTCCCGTGTTTCGGGATGAGCCGTCTTTTGCAACGGAAGCGGTCTGTGCCGGTAAACTGTCAGCCGGATATGCGCTCTATGCGGGGCTACTCCTGCTGCGCCGTGTCTCGAAGGTGGAAGGCGGCCTGGGCCGGTGGAAGAAATTGCTGAGCCGTGAGTATTCCTAAAAAAACTACATACTCCAATCCATAGTGGGCAAGCTAAATACTGCAGGTACATTTTTATATACACTCAAGGAGGAGACAAACAATGTCAGATCATCCGATTCAAGGTCTAATGCAGACCGCAATGGAAAATATTAAAGGCATGGTTGATGTAAATACAATTGTTGGAGATCCGGTTGAAACGCCCGATGGCACAGTCATTCTGCCGATTAGCAAGGTGACGTTCGGTTTCGCAGCAGGCGGCAGTGACTTCAGGGTGGAGGATGAGGCTCCGGGCGTGAACAGCAGCGGGTCCGGTGTCAAAATGCTTCCCTTCGGGGGCGGCAGCGGGGGCGGCGTGTCCATTCGTCCAATCGCTTTTCTGGTCGTTGGCAGGGAAGGGGTACATATTGTGCCGCTGGATAATCAGACGCATCTGTTCGAGAAAATCATTGATGCCACGCCTAACCTGCTCGACAAAATCCAGAATATGTTCCAGCCCGGCATGGTTCCCGAAGCTTCAGACATTCCCGGCTCGAAGGTAACCAAAACCGTTGTGGAGACCGGGTCCGGCTCATCGGATCATTCGTCAGCGCATTAGGGTACGTCAACACATTAGGATACAAGGAAATAACAAATTAGCGGGGATATCACCTTAGAGGGTGGTATCCCTTTTTTGCCGGATGATAGAGGATAGGACATACCTGCCCTCTGCACCGCATACACTTGTACAACCAGGCAAGACTGATGAACCGTTGCGTAAGGAACGGATAAGAAGCCGGAGGATGAACATGAAGATATTAACCCGAAAATCTATGCTGTCCTTACTGTTGTGTGCGCTGTTGCTTGCGCTGGTACCGGTGTCTGCCGTTAGTGCAGAGAACCGTTCGATCTCCACTCATGCCAGGGCGGCGGCGCTGATTGATGTGACATCCGGAAGAATTCTGTACAGCAGCCGCGGGGATGAACCTATGCTTATTGCCAGTCTGACCAAAATTATGACCGCTCTTGTGGCGATAGAGAACAGCGATATTACGTCGAAGGTCAAGGTAGGTAAAAATGCTTTTGCCAAGGAGGGCTCCTCTCTGTACCTCAAAATGGGCGAGGAAATGACGCTGAAGGATATGCTCTATGGGCTGATGCTGCGCTCCGGTAATGATGCAGCAACTGCAATTGCCGAGCATGTCGGAGGTTCGGAGCAGGGGTTCGTTTACCTGATGAATGCCAAGGCGCAGGAGCTGAATTTGAAAAATACGCATTTTGCCAATCCGCATGGATTAGATGCAGAAGGCCACTTTTCCAGTGCGAATGATCTGGCCGTATTGACCGCTTATGCGATGCATAACCCGGTATTCAAGGAGATTGTAGCGACCAAAGAGAAGACGGCGGACAATCCTTATGAGAAGTGGGACTACAAGTGGAGCAACAAAAACAAGATGCTGCGCCTCTACGAAGGGGCGGACGGGGTGAAGACGGGGTATACCAAAAAAGCGCTGCGGTGCCTGGTCAGCTCCGCTACAAGGGACGGGCAGCAGCTCGTGGCGGTTACGCTGAACGACGGCAATGACTGGAACGACCATGCCTCGCTGCTGGACTTCGGCTTCAACCACTATCCTCTGAAGACGCTGGTCGAGCGGGGTGAAGCCGTCAAAGGCTACAGTCTGGTGACCGGCAAAGCTTTCGCGTATCCGCTTGGTCAGGGGGAGGAAGCCAGGCTCGTCAACAAGCTGGAGCTTAGTGCAGATCCGCAGGCTTCTGCGGGTGGCGGTGCTGCGGGTACGGGGAGTGCAGGGAGTGCAGGTGTAGGCTCCAGTGTAAGTGCAGGTGCGGGTAGGGCTAGTGTGAATGCCAGTGGGAGTGAGGGTGATCTTAACTTCGGGCTCAGAGGTGTGATTATTTTGCAGCTGGGAGATAAGGAGATTGGGCGGGTTCCGGTGTACACGCCTAGCCAGCTTCCGCCGGAGACCTCACCGTATGTGGAAAAATACAACGCTGCGAGCGCCACCGCCTATCCGGCGGGCAACTGGCTGCAGGCGTTCGGCAGTGCGCTGCGGGCGTTGTTCCATACGGGGGGATAAAGAATGAAGCGGGGGAGGGGATAACCATGTTAAATGGAATCTGGCTGGGGATGATTCTGATCGGGTTTGGCTTTGCGGCGGTTAACGGACGGATGAACGAATTCACCGCCGCCGTATTCGATGGTGCGAAGAGCGGAGTGACCGTCAGCTTCGGGCTGATCAGCGTGCTGGTGTTCTGGCTGGGAATTATGCGGATTGCGGAGGATGCCGACCTGCTGAAGAAAATCTCCAGAGTGCTGGGTCCGGTTGTCTCCTTTCTATTCCCGGATGTGCCCAAAGGGCATCCCGCAATCGGCTACATCCTCTCCAATATGAGCGCCAACCTGCTGGGGCTGGGGAATGCGGCCACTCCAATGGGCATTAAGGCGATGCAGGAGCTCCAGACACTGAACCCGGATAAGGAGACGGCTACACCAGCGATGTGTACACTGCTTGCGCTGAACACTGCCAGCATCACCCTGATTCCGGCGACCCTGATTGCGATCCGGCTGAATTACGGATCGGCGGACCCGGCGGCCATCGTCGGGACCACGCTGGCGGCGACGGCGGTGGCTACCCTGGCAGCGATTGCTGCAGACAGGCTTTTCCGCCGCCTGACCCTGCTCCGCAGGCCGCCCGGACCGCCGCCGGTTCTGAAGACCGGGACAGGCCCGGCGACCGGGAGCGGGGCGCTTCCACAATCTTCGGTGAAAGGGTGACCGTCCGTGTTACAACTGATCAGTCTGATCTCTGCCTGGGCGATTCCGGTAATGGTCACCTTTATTCCGCTGTATGCCTTCACGCGCAAGGTTCCGGTCTATGAATCTTTCGTGGAGGGGGCGAAGGACGGGTTCGGTACCGCCATTGCGATTATCCCCCATCTGGTCGGCATGCTGGTGGCGATCAGTGTGTTCCGTGCCTCCGGTGCGCTGGACTTCCTCATGGGCTTTGTAAGCCCTCTGATGGAGGGACTGGGTATTCCGTCAGAGGTGCTTCCGCTCGGTCTCCTGCGCCCGCTGACGGGCACTGGATCACTTGCCTATACCACAGACCTGATCCGCGTCCACGGCCCGGACTCTCTCATCGGTATGATTGCTTCTACTATACAGGGCAGCACAGATACCACCCTGTATGTGTTGACTGTGTATTTCGGCGCCGTGGGCATCCGTAACGGCCGCTATGCCCTGAAAGTGGGCCTGTTCTCGGACATCGTCGGCTTTATCGCTGCCATTGCTGTTTGTCTGCTGGTGTTCGGGTAGGAGGGCGCGAGTGGAGGGGATAGGTTGATAGATGGATTTCCTCCACTTGCTGCTAGACGAATGAGCGTTGTTGAGACAGTAGTTGGAAAAACGACACTTAATTATACACGTTATCACTAATGTGGTGAAATTAAACAAATTAAATGCCCTTTCTCTTAAGCCCCCTAATCAAAGTGGAGACCTTGACATGTAAGAGGTACACTAAGAAGAGGGAGTGGAGCCGATGAGAAGCAACAAGTTGTATGACGAACAGCGGATCAAAGTAGCCCAAGAAGCGATCAATGGAACCAAGGTTTCCTTCCTGGCCCGAAAGTATTCCGTCTCTCCCAGCACCATTGCCAATTGGGTGAAGTTCTACAAAGAACGATTTGGAGAAGAGGCCACTCCGTCCGTCCAAGAACGGATTGAAGATGCGGAGCGTGTCCAAGATCTGGAGACGAAGATGGAGACGGCCATTAAGTTATTGGGTGAAAAGGATCTGGAAATCGAACTGCTGCGTGAACTCTTAAAAAAAGCCAACCCCGCTTACAAGACAAACTCGAACTGGCCGACGAAGCGATAAAGCGGGGTTATTCGGCTACACTGGTTCTACGTATCGTGGAGGTTCAACCTTCCACCTATTATGCGCATAAAAAACGTTTCCTGGGGCTTTGGAGTGCCCCGGATGCGGTCGTGACTTCGGGTCGTCCGATCCCCGCCTATTCCCTCACTACCGGCGGTCTGCGGGTCAGTGACCTACAGATCGAGGAGTGGCTGAGTGAGCTGGTAGAGGGCGAGGAGAACGGCTATGGCTACCGGAACCTGGCGTATGCCCTATCGGTCCAGCAGGGCTTAATCCTCAACCACAAGAAGGCGTACCGGCTGTGCAAGAAGCTCGGATTGCTTCAGAAAAAGCCGGTGAGGAACCTAAAATACCCTCGACGTTTAGCGCGAAATCGAGTGGTCACCGGCCCCAACCAACTCTGGCAGATTGACATTAAATATGGATACATTCATGGCTACGACCGCTTCTTTTTTATCTTTGATATGATTGATGTGTTTGACCGCTGTATCGTCGGCTACCACGTGGGCGCGAGCTGTACAGCGAAGCAAGTCTGTGCCACGTTAAGGGAGGCGCTGGGCCGACGTTTACAGCCTGGAGATCCCTCACCGGTGATCCGTTCCGATAACGGCCCGCAATTCCTAAGCGACGTCTTTGGCGAGCTGTGTGCGGAAACGCAGCGTCCTCTGGAGCATGAGCGGATTCCTCCAAAAACGCCGAATATGAACGCCTACATTGAGTCGTTTCACAGTATTTTGGAGAGAGATTTGTACACGAAAAGGTACTTTGAAACGTTTGAAGAAGCCTATGAAGCGGTCGCAGTTTATATTAATTTTTACAACGAGCGCCGTTTTCATGGCAGTTTGCAGCGCATGAGCCCCAAGCAATACCACGCCGCATGGAAAGCAGGCAAGCTAAAACCGATAGAAATAAAGCTGTAAACAAGATCCTGCGAAAACACGAGTTTTTAGCAGAATGTCTCCATAATTAGGGGGCCGAACCGCTTTTTCCACTTGCTTCAACCAATTTCCCCGAAACTCATAAATTAAGATACGTTTCTCCAATTGCTTGCCTTTAGGCGAGAGCCAATGAAGGGTATTAGTGCAACTGATTATCCGGGCAGACCGCCCCAGAAACCAAGGCGGGTTCAGAAGGTAGTGCTATCTCCAAGCGCTGCCCCGCAGCCGCTTGCCCTACAGTCCTCACCCCCTTCCGGGAGGTGAGGACTGTTTGTTATTAGGTTTGCCCGTGCGTAGACGGAGTAGCGGAGAGGAAGCTTGGAACTGGAGGAGCGCTAGCGACCGCCTTTAAAGTTGGATTTCTACTGCCGCTGGGCAGTCTAATCAAGGAAATCCAACTTTAACAGCGGCCGGAAGTCCAAGCATTCCTCGGAGCTACGATTAGTCAACGCTTTTATTCTCTCCCGCCTGGCTCCCGCCCCGCTCACCAAACATTTTAACAAACATTCCTCACCGCCCGCCCCCCCACTTCATATGCTATTTCAGCAATACGGAGGGAGGACGACAAAGGGTGGACTACAAAGGCTTTATTCTGCATCATTCCCGCTGTCCGTCTATTAACGGCAAAGGCTTCGACTTCTGGGTCGGGCTGAACGGCTCGGTCTATGCGGCGCCGCTGCTGACAGACCCGGAGCATATTCATATTTGCCTTGAGGGCAACTACGGGGAGGAGGAGCAGCTGCCCGGCCTGCCGGAGCGCCAGCAGCAGCTTTTTGCGGCGGGGAAGCTTATACTGGAGCTGTCCGGGCGCTATCAAATGTCGCCGCTTACGGTGGAGCCGCATAGTGAAACTTGCCCCGGAGCATTTTTTCCGTGGAATGATCTTGTGATTTATGCCTCTGATGGTTATCATTAACCTGAGGTGAGTAGTCGAAAATGGAAAGATTACAGAAAATATTGGCGCAAGCAGGTGTTGCGTCCAGACGCAAATGTGAAGAAATGATTTTGGCCGGTAAAGTGGAAGTCAACGGGGAACTCGTAACTACGCTTGGCACGAAGGTGGACCCCGCAACCGATATTATTAAAGTCTCGGGCAGACTGGTCCGGGGCGAGAATAAAATCTATATTATGTTCAACAAGCCCAAAGGTGTAATTACAAGCGCCTCGGATGACAAGGGCCGCAAGGTAGTAACGGATTATCTGAAAGGAATCACAGAGCGCGTATACCCTGTAGGCCGCTTGGACTACGATACGGAAGGGCTGCTGCTGCTGACGAATGACGGTGAGTTTGCCAACCTGCTCACGCATCCGAAGCATCATGTGCCGAAGACGTATCTGGCCACGGTCAAGGGTGTACCGCATGGCACAGCGCTGGACAAGCTGAAGGCCGGCATTAAGCTGGAAGACGGCATGACCGCTCCGGCGGAAGTTGAATACAAGGATATTGATGAAGCCAATAAAGAAGCGGTAATCAGCATCACGATCCATGAAGGCCGCAACCGCCAAGTCCGGCGGATGTTCGAGGCTGTGTCGCATCCGGTTATCCGTCTGAAGCGGATTTCCTTCGGGGATATCATGCTACAGAATCTCAAGCGCGGCTCCTACCGCCATTTGACCAAGGATGAGATCAATCATCTGCAGCAAATTGCCAAAGCGGGAATGCTTCGGGACAATCAGACACGCAAAGACACATAAAGTTCACAATTCCCCCTCCTAAAACTGTGACAATATTCGTTATAATGTTCATAGGATGTTCACACCTTACAACTAAAGTAATGAGTTGCGTCACAGAAGGGGGTACCCCTGTATGGGCAAAGCCAGGAAGCCAATCCAAATCGTGATACTATTTCTAATCGTTCTGCTTGGGGGTTATGCCATCAGCTCCTCTGTGTTCGGGGGAGACGGCAAGCTTGAAGAAGGTGGGAAAGCGCCGAATTTTGAATTGCTTGGGCTGGATGGTGCAACCCATACGCTGGAGGAATTCAGAGGGAAGTCGGTTGTACTGAACTTCTGGGGCTCCTGGTGCGCACCATGCGTGAAGGAAATGCCTGCCCTCCAGGCACAGTGGGAGAAATGGAAGTACCAGGGTGTCGTAGTCTTGGGCGTGAATGTGGGCGAGGATCAGATGACAGTGGACAATTTCGTGAAGCTCGTGGATATTGATTTTCCGGTTGTGATGGATAAGGGACGCGACGCGGTCCGCAGCTACGGGGTCTCCCCGCTGCCTACCACCTTCTTCATTAATACGAAGGGCAGGGTGGACAGCATTCATATCGGCCAGCTGGATCTGAGCTCGCTTGACGAGCAAATCGGGAAGCTGGTGGAACCATGAGTAAGCATGAGCCGCTGATCAGCAACACCAAATGCGAATGCGGTCACCAGAATCCTGTAGGAACGGTTCTCTGTGAAGCGTGCGGCAAGCCGCTGGATGAGAAGGAAGAGAACGCCTCGGGGAACCTGGAGATGCGCTACGATGGGGTGGCCCGCCGTTCACAACGGGTAAGTCCGGGAGTGATCGACAAGATCTGGAACTTTTTTTCCTCCGTCAAAATAGCTATCTACCTGATTGTGCTGACGCTGCTGGGTGCGATGCTCGGTACGATTTTTCCACAAGAAGGCACCTTTTTGAATATTGACGCTTCAACCTATTATGAACAAACGTATGGAACAGCCGGGAATATATATTATAGACTCGGCCTTTCGCATACCTATGAATCCTGGTGGTTCGTGACGCTGCTGGTCATGATCGGAGCTTCTCTGGTCATCTGCAGCCTGGACCGCGTGCTTCCGCTCTACAAGGCACTAACCCGGCAGAAGATCCGCAAGCACCGACAGTTCCTTACCCGTCAAAAGCTTACGCTAAATACAGAGGTTGAGGGGGAGCCGGAGGAATGGGTGGCCCGGATCGTTCAGCCGCTTAAGAAGAAAGGGTACCGCGTGCGGGCGGAGGGAGGCGCATTACTGGCCGAGAAACACCGTTTCAGCCGCTGGGGACCTTATGTAATACATATTGGCCTGATTATATTTTTGCTTGCTGTGCTTGCCAGGGGACTGCCGGGTCTGAATATGGATCAGCATCTTGCTTTCCCGCAGGGAGAGACGGTGAGGATACCGGACACCAGCATGTACCTGAAGAATGAGAAGTTCACGGTAGAATTCTATAGTGAAGAAGAGATGCCCGAGGAATTCCGGGGCAAGAAGACCCTCCCTAAGCTTTACGAGACGAAGGCGGTTCTATATGAATGCACGGCAGACTGCAGCGATCCTTCCAAGGAGCCTCAGCTTGCGGAAGTTGCCAGGCATAACATTCAGGTGAATTCTCCGCTGAGCTACCAAGGAATGAAAGCGTATCAGTTTGACTATGATCTTACGCCTGTACTGCGTTCCGTGCAGCCTGATCTTGTGAATGCTTCTACCGGTGAGAGCTACGGCAAGTTCAGACTGGATATGAAGAATCCGCAGCGCAGCTTCAAGGCGGGACCGTACACGCTTGAGCTGAAGGAGAAGTATATGGATTTCGGATTGAATGAGGAGGGCCGTCCGGTCTCCACCTCCCCTTATCCGAACGCTCCGGCGTTTCTCTTCCTGATCCATGGACCGGATCTGCCGGCAGAGGGGCAGCAATATTTCTATTTCCCGAAGCAGGTGGACAAGGAGCGCTTCCAGCAGGTGGCCATCAACGACAAGCTTGGAGGCGGCACACGGTTTCTGGAGCTTGAGGTCGGCAGTATGACGGATGTGGATTTCTCGGAATCCACCACCTATCTCAATATACGTGTGGACCGGGCCATGCCGTTCGTCTGGATTGGTGCGGGTATTGTCATGCTGGGGCTGATTCTCGGCTTCTATTGGCAGCACAGACGCATCTGGCTGATCGTTGAGGACGGACAGCTGGTGCTTGGAGGCCATACGAACAAGAACTGGTTCGGCTTCCGCCGTGAGCTCGTTTCTATTCTGGAGCAGATAGACATGACAGTCGATGACAAATCATTGGACAACGGAGGAGGCATGGCATGAACTTGCTCGATTTCAGCAGTGACGTCTTTATAGCCGCATTTTTCTTATACAGCGGTGCCTTCATGTTGTTCACCATTGCCATTATGGGCCGCAAATGGTCAGGCAGGAAGCCGGAGGAGCATACGGCACGGTGGGGCCGGATTGCTTTTATCACCTCCTCACTCGGACTGCTCTGCCATCTGGCCTACTTTATTACCCGCTGGATCGGGGCCGGTCATATTCCGGTAAGCAATATGTATGAGTTCATGACCTTCCTATCGATGATGGTAATGGTTGCCTTTACGGTGATCTTCGCCATCTACCGCAAGATGATTCTCGGGGTATTTGCGGTTCCGATCTCGATTGTTGTAATGGCCTATGCTGCGGTATTTCCGCAGGAGGTTCAGCCGCTCATCCCGTCACTGAAATCAATCTATCTGAATATTCATGTCACGCTTGCTGCGCTCGGGGAGTCCTTCTTCGCGGTAGGCTTTGCCGCCGGACTGATGTATCTGCTGCGGACAGTGAAATTTGACAGCAAGGAACGCAGTGACCGCAAGCAGCAGCGGCTGGTCGAATTTACTCTGTTCTCGATCATTGTTATAATTGGGTTTCTTGGATCTGTATTTGCCTTCCGCGGCGCGGGCTATGAATCTGTTTTTGTCCGTTCTAACGTTACGATTGACAGCTCCGGGCAGGAAGATAGTACAATAGAGAAAGTAAGTTATAAAATGCCGCCGATTGTGGCACCGTACCATAGCGAAATTGAGAGCTTCCAGCCGTTTCTTGGGCTGCAGAAGCCTTTGTTTCAAGCACCTTCCTGGATGAATGGCGTCAATGCCGGGCGCAAGTTCAACACCGTGATCTGGTCACTGCTGTCCGGACTGCTCCTGTATGGTATTCTTCGGCTGGCCGTGCGTAAGCCGCTGGGGAAGGCCCTTCATCCGGTACTTGATGGAATCGATGAGAATGACCTGGATGAGATTACCTACAGGGCAATCGCCATCGGGTTTCCGATTTTCACACTTGGGGCTTTGATTTTTGCAATGATATGGGCCGAGGTGGCTTGGGGCAGATTCTGGGGATGGGACCCCAAGGAAGTCTGGGCACTCGTCACCTGGCTGTTCTACAGTGCGTATCTCCATTTGCGGCTGGCCCGCGGATGGCAGGGGCGCAAATCCGCTTGGCTCGCTGTACTCGGCTTTCTAATCGTAATGTTTACCCTGGTCGGCGTTAACCTGGTTATAGCCGGACTTCATTCATATGCGGGAACGGACTGATAAGCCCGGGCTTCTCCGGGCACGCTTATGATCCAGGGTGACGTTCTACTGTAATTGATGAAGGGGTTGTTGTGTAAATGGCTGATCACTTGAATAGAATTCTGGTGGTGGATGACGAAGAACGCATCCGCCGCCTGCTCAAAATGTATCTTGAAAAAGAAGGCTATGAGATTGATGAGGCTGAGGACGGGGAGATTGCCCTGCGCAAAGCAACCGCCAATGACTACGGTCTGATTCTGCTGGATGTGATGCTGCCGGGTATTGACGGGATTGAAGTGCTGACCCGGCTCAGAGGGGTGAAGTCCACACCGGTCCTGATGCTTACCGCTAAGGGTGAGGAGATCAACCGGGTGCAGGGCTTTGAGATGGGGGCAGACGATTATGTCGTCAAGCCGTTCAGTCCGCGCGAGGTGATCTACCGGGTCAAGGCGATCATGCGCCGTTCTTCCGCAACAGCATTTTTGTCCAAAGAGAGTAATTCAAGCAACAATATCGTGTTCCCGTTCCTGATTATTGAGCATGATGCACACCGCGTAAGCGCAGGCGGCCAAGAGGTAAGTCTGACGCCCAAGGAATACGAGCTGCTGCATTATCTGGCCATCTCACCGGACAAGGTATTCTCGCGTGAGGAGCTGCTGAAGGATGTATGGAATTACGAGTTCTTCGGTGATCTGCGTACCGTGGATACCCATGTCAAGCGTCTGCGTGAAAAACTGAATAAGGTATCCCCGGAATCGGCAGCGATGATTACAACGGTATGGGGAGTAGGCTATAAGCTTGAGGTGCCTAAATAAGTGAACTTCTGGAGAAGCCTTGTCGGTAAGCTGTGGATCACGATCATCTTTCTGGTTGCTGTCGTGCTTATTACACTCGGGCTGTTTCTGCTGCCGTACATCGACAGTAATTTCACCAATTCCGGGGCGATCAAGCGCCTGTTCTTGTACACGTGCATGATCGGGTTTTCGCTGACCACCTTCTTTGCCCTGTTCCTGTTCACGAAGATCACACAACCGATGCAGCAGGTCATTGAAGCAGCGAATGCGATCCGCCGCGGCGAATATGGAACAAGATTGACCCTGGTCACGAGCGATGAGATCGGCCAGCTCGCCACATCGTTTAACCATATGGCGGAAGAGCTGGAAGAGAATATACGCAGTCTGAATAATGAAAAAGGGCATTTATCCAGTGTCCTGCGGAGCATGAGCGATGCGGTGATCACCTTCGATATCGAAGGACGGATCATCCTCACCAATCCGCATGGCCAGACCCTCCTCGAAACCTGGAGTGATCTTACCTGGGAGGAGGAAGAAGATAACGGAACCGTTCCGAAGGCCTCTACTTCCAGTGAGGTGCCGCCGCCGCTGTGTCCATTGTTCTTCAGCACCCTTGAGGATGGGGGCGATCAGCGCTCCAATGTTCATGTCCGGCAGGGGGTATGGTCGGTGCATATGGCACCGCTATATTCCGAAGATCATCTGCGCGGAGCCGTTGCCGTTCTGCGTGATGTGACGGAGGAGGTACGTCTGGAGAAGATGCGGCGTGATTTCGTGGCCAATGTATCGCATGAGATCCGCACCCCGCTGTCGATGATGCAGGGCTACAGCGAAGCGCTGCTGGACGGAATGGCCTCCTCACCGGAGGAGAGCAGCGAGCTGGTTCAGGTTATTCATGATGAATCCTTGCGTATGGGCCGTCTGGTGAAGGATCTGCTGGACCTGGCGCGCATGGAAGCAGGACATACAGATATGCTTAAGGCTCAGGTAGATGTGGGAGAATTGCTGGAGCGGGTATACCGCAAGTTCTCCGTCAGAGCCAAGGAGCGGGATATTATGCTTGAACTGAAGCGGCCCGAGCAGGAGCTGCTGCTGGGGGCTGCCGATGAAGACAAGCTGGAGCAGGTGCTGACCAATCTGCTGGATAATGCCTTCCGCCACACCCCGGCTAACCGGAGAATCTCCATTCTGGCAAGTACAGTAGTGCTGGAGGGCAGGAGTCTGGTGGAGATCGCGATCAGAGACCAGGGGGTTGGAATCAATCCCGAGGATCTGCCGTTTATCTTCGAACGCTTCTACAAAGCCGATAAAGCGCGTCTGCGCGGGGAGTCGGGCGGTACGGGGCTGGGGCTGGCAATCGTGAAGAATATCGTCGAATCGCATCACGGCAGCATTTATGCCTCCAGCAAGCTCGGAGAAGGCACCACGTTTACCCTGCGGCTTCCTGTCGAAAAACAGTAAACCAAGACCATGCATGACAGCGCCTCTGAGAGCAGAGGTGCTTTTTGTTGAAATCACCACATTAATATTGTTCATCGTGAAACATATTTCAAGCTAAGGCTTACAGGAGGCTGGGCATTATGATCTTATCCTTGGACCAAGGTACTACCAGCTCACGGGCAATTCTCTTTGATGCAGAGGCGGAAATGATCTCACAAGGGCAGTATGAGATCAAGCAATCCTTTCCCCGCCCAGGCTGGGTTGAGCATGACCCGGAGCAGATCTGGGAAAGTCAGCTTGCAGCAGCCAGAGATGCCATTGCAGCAAGCTCCGTACCGGCTGATCACATAACGGCTATCGGCATTACCAACCAGCGGGAGACGGCACTTATATGGGATAAAATCACAGGAGTGCCGATCTATCCGGCTATTGTCTGGCAGGACCGCCGGACGGCAGACCAATGTGAGGAGCTGAAGTCACGCGGGATGGCCGGAGTCATTGCGGACAAGACGGGGCTGGTCATTGACGCGTATTTCTCGGCCACCAAGCTGGCGTGGATTCTGGATCATGTGCCGGGAGCAAGAGACCGGGCAGCCAAGGGAGAGCTCCTGGCGGGAACGATAGACACCTGGCTGATCTGGAAGCTGACCGGGGGCGCTGTACACGCTACAGACGTTACCAATGCTTCAAGAACGATGCTGTATAACCTGCACGAGCGCCAGTGGGATGAAGAGCTGATGGACACGCTGCGTATTCCGCCGTCCATACTGCCGGGGGTAAGGATGTCGGGCGGAGACTTCGGTGTCTGTGACCCGCAGTGGTTCGGTCTGGAGATTCCTATCCGGTCGGTGCTGGGGGACCAGCAGGCAGCACTCTTTGGCCATACCTGTCTGGAAGCCGGCAGTGCCAAGAATACCTATGGAACAGGTTGCTTCATCCTTATGAATACAGGCACTGAAGCTGTGGCATCCAGTCACGGCCTATTGACCACGGTAGCCTGGGGCATGGGTGATGAGCTCTATTATGCGCTGGAGGGCAGTGTGTTTGTGGCTGGAGCGGCAGTGCAGTGGCTGCAGGAGGGGCTGGGGCTGATCGTCGCGCCCGCTGACTCGGAAGAGAAGGCCAGCGAGGTGGACGAGAGTGAAGGGGTTGTGGTGGTGCCGGCCTTTACCGGACTGGGTGCGCCTTACTGGGATATGTATGCGCGGGGTGCCATATTCGGCTTGACGCGGGGTACCACCTCCGCACATCTGGTACGGGCGACGCTGGAATCACTGGCCTTCCAGTCCCGTGATGTCATCGACGCCATGCAGAAGGATGCCGGCATGCCGCTCACCGGGCTAAGAGTGGATGGCGGTGCGGTGCGCAACAATCTGCTGATGCAGTTCCAGGCTGATATTCTGGGCAGCGAAGTGACACGTACAACCTATGCGGAGACTACGGCACTTGGTGCTGCGCTGCTCGCCGGGCTCACCTCCGGAGTATGGACCCGTGAGCAGCTGGAGAGCTTCAACACCGCCGAGAAGGTCTTCTCGCCGCAGATGGAGCCGGAGGAGCGGGAACGCAGATACGGCGCCTGGCAGGATGCTGTGTCGCGCACGATGGGCTGGGAGAAGCATGAGGGTAAGCACGAGGCAGACGTTAGAGCAGAGTAGTGGTATAGAACAGAAACGGCCCGCTGGCAGAAACTCTGCTGCGGGCCGTTTTTTTAATTGAAAATATAAGAAATTATATGTTTCACACGATAAACGGTAAGATTAGTACTCCATTACAAATGCGACATTCTGCCATCCGGCACCTACGGTCCAGAACAGGACCTTGTCTCCGCGTTCAAGCTGCCTTGTAGTGACGGCTCTGTGAAGGGCAATGAACGGGCTGCTGGTCGAGGTATAACCGAACTCGTCGCCTATGTAGACTGCGGCCTCAGGGTCAATGCCTATTTTGCCGGAGACCGCCTTGATGTTCGGAAGAGACAACTGTGAGAAGCAGGCAGCCTTGACCGACTCGGGGGCAATCCCGTTGTTGCTTAGCAGAGTGTTAATCGATTCGGAGGCGGCATCCACACAGATGGAATCATCGAACGGTATGAACTTCACATTGAACTCTCCTACAGCAACACCGGCGCGTCCGAGCTGAGCCAGGCCTTCTGCCGGGAAAAGGGAGTTGCCATACACACAGGTGTCTGTCTGATAGATAGAGTCTATGAAGCCGACCGAATGCTCATCGCGTTCCAGGATGAGCGCGGCAGCGGCATCACCGAAGTTCGCATAATACACTGGATCATTCTTGTCCGCATGCGGCGCTACGTAATCGGAGCCGATGACCAGGGCACGGCGGATTCTCGGGTTCGCCATCATCTGGCGGCTGACCTGTTCAACCGAAGCGGTCATTCCGGCACAGTTGGCATTGCTGTCAATACAGATGGTATGCGAAGCGCCGTTAATCAGGCGGTGAATCATCAAGGAGTTCGTTGGAAATATATATTCAGGGGTCTGGCTTGCATAAGCGATCAGGTCAATATCAGGGCCGGTTAGACCGGTCTTCTCCAGAACATTGCTTGCGGCTTCAAAAGCCATTGTCAGAGAGTTCTCATCCGGGCTGTCGATGCTGTAGCGGTTCTCACGGCCCAGAGTAGCCAGCAGTCCACGGATATCAATACCTTTGTCGTCAAAATGCTGAATGAAAAAGTCATTGCCGATTCTTTTGCCTGGATGGTAGATATCAATGTCCTTAATACGAATCCCAGCCATAGTGTAGACCCCCCAAAAGTTTTGTTGGCTATACTTCCTCGAATATATTCCGCAAACTCGCATCATAAACAGTCAAGCGGATTGGGTGTACTAAGCCGTGAGTTTCAAGCAGATGATTTTGGTTTAAAAAAGATTAACTAAGCTTGTACGGTTGAAGTGATCTCCAGGTTCTCAAGTCCGGCTTTGCGGCCCAGGCGGGCCAGCTGCATTTTGAGGATCGGGTTATTCTCCAGGGTAAGACTTACTTTCTGGAAGCCGTCTGCCTTGAACATGATGAAGCAGCCTTCAAGCAGCGGCACAACATCAGGAGCGGTTACATTCAGCTTGCGGCAGTCGATATCCAGCGCATATTCAGCAGGGGTAATCGGGTTGATGGTCTGCTGGTAAGCCTGAATAGATTTGAGTCCGTCCTCGTTAGAAAAGGTTCCTTCCAGCTCAATATTGATTATTTTCTTCGCAGTGTCTGTCTTCAAAATAAATTGTCCCATGTTGATCTCTCCCTATGTGTAAGTTGTAATACCTCCAAAATATCGTTCCTGCGACTCTATTCGACAAACCGCAGTTGAATTTGGGATATTTTACCTCCATTATAACCAGATCCGTCTAAAATGCGCAACCAGAAAGTCGAAAATTGTAGAATTATGAAGATTTTTCTCTGATCTCCTCCAGGGTATCCAGCAGCACATTAAAGGCCGAAATCACCCGGGGGGCACCGATACAAGGAACCAGATGCAGCAGCACACCCTTGATCTGCTCAACGGTCATGCCAACACGGAGCGCCATTACATAATGAACACCTAACTGCTCATATTGCCCCATCGTAATCAGAGACGAGATCACCGCAATCTCTTTCCAGTCAGAGCCAATCGTGGTCCGTTGAAAAATATCGCCATAGGCATTGCCCATGATATATTCGGCTAATTCCGGAAAATGCTCTTTGATTGGAGCCAGTGCCTTGGCCCCATAATCTCCTGAGAGATCAGTGAAATGATCGAGTCCGCTGTTCATGTTCTTGTTCACGCTTTGGCCTCCTGATAGTAAGTTGGAAAAGGTGTGTGAAAACGGCTTCCTTACGTAAGATCCAGTGTACGGTGGGCCGTAGGAGGCATCTCATCTCGGTCAGTCAACAGCTCAATGACAGCTGCCTTGTTAAGGGCTACAGCTTCGCGGATTGCCGCTTCGAACTCTTCCTGCGTCTCACAGCGAAAGCCGGCTGCACCCAGAGATTCGGCGAATTTCACGGCATCCATCGGAACCTCGAAGATCGTACCGTCAATCCGGCCGGTAGTTTTCTCCATGCCCTTGAGCGCCATATCCAGCTGCATATTGTTCACCACGATGAAAATCACCGGAATGTCCTGGCAAACGGCGGTGTTTATTTCAGCTCCGAGCATCATAAAACAGCCGTCCCCGGTAATACAGAAGACAGTCTCCCCGGGTGAGGCGGTCTTGGCGCCGATCGCCATGCCAATTGAATTGCCCATGCAGGCAAAGTAGGCATCGAATATGAAGCTGCCGGGCCTGCGCACATTGAACCATTTCACAGCATTGAAGCCATGGCTGCCGTCATCTACAAACACGCTGCTGTTGTACGGAATCAGATCGCTCATCGTGCTCAATACCGAAGCCAGAGAGAGCCCGTCCAGCACGGGCAGCTCGTCATTGTAATCATTGGAGATTGTGATTTCATGCTTGGTAACCGCAGAGGAGTCCAGCTTCTGGAGATACAGCGCCAGGTTGTCCCGCAAATCCCCGCCGACAGCGATGGTGGATGAGGACAGTATTTTGCCGACAAAGGTTGGATCTACATCGAACTGGATCAGCTGCTGGGGATGATTCTCCAGCTTGAGGTTGCAGATGGTCATATCGCTGAGACGGGAGCCCAGAACAATGAACAGGTCGCTATTGTTCAGTAATTCATCCCCGTGCGAGGAGCCGCCAACGCCGACAGGACCGTGATAGAGCGGGTGATCATAAGCTATGGCGCCTTTGCCGCCTGGAGAGGTGACTACAGGAATGTTGAAGGTTTCGGCCAGCTGGACCAGTTCCTGATGGGCCCCCGAGCGGTTGACGCCTTTACCGGCAATGATCAGAGGTCGGGCGGATTCATTGATCGCCGAAATAACCCGTTCATAGTTTTGGTAGCTGACCAGCCCTTCGCGTTCCGGCAGAACAATCCGGCATTCCGCGAGCCGCTCTGTCTGCACATCAAACGGAATGCAGAGATGGACCGGACCTTTTTTGTCACCGAGGGCGATGGATAGGGCATGGTTGAAAATCGTGCTGAAGTGATCGCCGCGTTCAACAAGCTTGCTGAAGAGGGTGGCCGGCCGGAACATATCCGCCAAATCAGCCAGATAGGAAGAGGAATCCTGACATTGGGGAATGCCCAGCTCCTTGATGGACTGGTGGCCAGTGATAAAGAGGACGGGAAGATTATTGGCCTTGGCATGCGCTGCTGCGGTGAGCAGGTTCGTTCCGCCCGGACCGGAGGTGCCGAAGGCTACCCCGAGGCTGCCGGTCTTCAGAGCATAACCGCTGGCTGCGAAGCCGGAGCTGGATTCGTGCCGGCCGGGAATAAACTGTATGCCATAGTCAACCATTTTCAAAGCGATGGGGCAAATAGACTTGCCAATGATTCCAAAAGAATGTGTCACTCCTAGATTACGTAATGCTTCCGCCATATAATCTGCAACTGTCTTCAGAACATCCACCCCGCAAGTTGTTATTTGTATACGTCAGCAATAGAAAACCTGTACTCAAAAATAGGAGCACAGGCCTGTTGCACGAATCACCATAATCAAACGCGAAACCTAAGGCGTTCACAGTTTTTCAGCAACCTGGCTGTCATGATCCCACTTCAGAAATGAGACTGTAGATCCATGGCTTTGCGTCATTCCCTTTCGGTGAATTTTGCCGGTATGCGGTTATAAATTAAGCAAAGGAGAATTTTCCTTTACAATATATTCCTTGCTCCTCTTTTGTCAATAACCCTTGTGAGAAGAAGCTCGGAATTTAGCGAATATTCAGGAGTAAAAATCGCTAGATATTTGGATTTTCAAACTTTTGAAAATGGTTGTCTCTGGAAGACTAAAGTCTTAAAATGCAAATGAATATTAAGGGCTATAATTTTGTAAAGTGAGCACAAAGCCTCATTGCATCCCGGGTTCGCTGCAAAACGTTATGATTTTATGAGAAATACAGGATTGAAATATCTGTTAATAGGTCTTAAGTATTGGCATGCTGGAGAGTCTGCTACTAGTTAAGCTATGGTACTAGAACATTTAAAGTAAAGAAGTGCAAAACAGGATTCTTCGTGTTATGCACAATTTCAACAATTTGTGAATATTACATAACATTCTTTGTTTTGCCCAAAAAAAGAGACACCTCCCGCAGAAAATTCCGCAGGCGTGTCTCTTTGTGCCGAGGCTAAAATTTGAAAATATGAATCGTTTTTTGCAGATTGAAGACTGCGGAGGTCATCTTCTCTGTCTCCTCAGCTACGGATTGCAGCGCGTGAATCTGTTCGTTCATCGCTGCGGATACCTCTTCGGTCCCTGCGGCGGTCTCCTGGGTGATGGCTGAGATATTCTCGATCGCCCCGGAGATCTTGAGCGCGCTCTCCAGCATAAGATCACTCTCTGCGGAGAAGGAGGCGATCTGCTCGGTTATGTATTGGACGCTATGTACAATTTGAGCAAAGATATTGGCCGTCTCCGTTATCATCTCATTCTGTACCTGGACTACCTCTTCGTTGATGGCGATGTTATCAATGGCCTGCTTGATATCCGCTTCAATGCTGCGTACCAGCCCGAACACCTCTTTGGTTGAAGCGGTGGATTCCTCGGCCAGTTTGCGCACCTCCTGGGCAACGACAGCGAAGCCACGGCCATGCTCGCCTGCACGGGCGGCTTCAATGGAGGCATTGAGTGACAGAAGGTTGGTCTGTTCAGCAATTTCGGTAATCGTCTTGGTAATCATCGTAATGCCGCGCGCGTTCTGCGACAGGGCTTCGATCGTATCCGCCACCTTCTGGGTAGCCTGGATGTTCTTGCGCATGCCTTCGGCTTGGGTATCCACCGATTGCCGGCCTTGTTCTACCAATTCCAGCGTATGTACAGACCTTCTATTCATTTCCTTGGTGGAATTCGTATAATTGGAGACTTTGATTTCGATATCCTTGATCGATTCGGTCATATCAGCGATATCCACCGAGATCTCGTTAGCACCGAGAGCCAGTTCATTGGAGGAGGAGGCCACCTGTGCCATTACAAACTTCAGGTTCTGATTCTTGTCTTCAATCCCGCGGCTGGCGTCCATAACCTGACGGGTAATCTGTGAGGCATCGGTGAGAATTTTTTTGAGCTTGTCAATCATGGTGTTGAAGGAGCGGCTAATGTCGCCCATGGAGCCATTCTCGTCGGCACGGCTGGTGAAGTCGCCTTTGGCAATCGTGTGCGTCACATTGGAGATGTCCTCGAAAGAAGATGTAAGCGTTCTCTCGATAAAGCGCGCAAGCGGGTAAGTCAGTGCTGCCAGGACTGCGACAAGAACAATGCCGATCAGCAGCCTGTCCATAAGGATTAGCGTGATTAAGACAGGAACAGCGAATAAAGCGGCAACCAGGTAACATCCGGTGACGATTTTTTGTTTCAACGGCAGCTTGTTCATCCAGTCCATAATGTAAAGTTCCCCCTATAAATAATAATGTGTATTGTAATATTATAGGGGATACTAGTGCATTTGGTCTATTATTAAAAATCGTATAATGCTGCCGCTTCACGCAGAGCCGAAGCAACCGTATCCGCAAGCTCAGGCGGTGCGGTCACCTTGATGCCCTGACCCAGGGACAGGATGATCCGGCACGCAGATTCCGGCGTGTTGAACTCGGCCTCGGCCCTGATCCAACCCGGGGCTTCAGAAGGCTCCTGGTGCAACAGAGTGACGTATCGCTCCTTCTGCAGCTCCTTCATCGTGAGATCCCTGACAAGCAGGCTGGCGGGGTACCTGGGCAAGGCAGACTTGAACGCGGCGGTGGAGGCCTCCCAATAGTGTGGCAGGTCGAAATCCTCCGGCTGCTCAAAAGACTCCTCTGTGACTTTGGCCTCAGTGATTCTGGAGACCCGGTAAGTCCTCAGCTCGCCATCATGCCCCGCGACCAAATACCAGACGCCGCGCTTGACTACCAGCCCCAGCGGTGAAACCAGCCGCTCGGCAGTGTCCTCCCCGCGCAGATAGGTGATTCGCACCTTGCGGTTCTCCCATAAGGCTCCTTGCAAAGCGGATAGGGAGGGATAGGTCTCCCCGGAAGGATGCCACCCGGCTCCGTCGATGTGAATCCGCTGGCTGAGGAAGCTGAAGGGGGTGACGGGCTGCCTGGTAGCGACGGCTTGCAGCTTGCGGGCGGCCGAGGAGAACTCCTCCTGAATACCCAGAGCGCGCAGAATCGCCGGATCAGCGGGTACCAGCAGCGCAGCAATCTCCTTGGTGTTCATTCCGGTCAGGGAATTCCGGTAGCCTTCCGCCAGCTTCCAGCCGCCTTCCCGGCCTCGCTCCGCCAGCACGGGGATGCCGGAGAAGCTAAGTGCCTCCATATCCCGGAAGATTGTACGTTCGGATACCTCCAGCGTTTGTGCCAGCTCCCGGGAGCTGATTTTGCCGCGGCTCTGTAAAAGTTGAACGATAGTGATCAGACGGTCTGCTCTCATTCGGAGGCCTCCCTGAATTTATTATTTGATTATATATGTCAGTGGTTGTCATGTATAAGGTCTATATTAGACAAGAGTACGGATTAGCGCAAATGATCTTCTAATCCGGGCAAGATAGATGAAAGGGAGCGGATTAAATGACAAATCTGCAAGGGAAAGTGGCATTGGTTACAGGAGGGAGCAGGGGAGCGGGCAGAGGCATTGCGCTGGAGCTGGCGAAGGCAGGTGCCTATGTGTACATTACGGGCAGGAATGCAGGTACACCGCAGGAGCAACATGCGAGGACGCTTGAAGGTGTGCTGGCTGAGATCCGCCGTTCAGGCGGGGACGGAGCCGTGATCCGCTGTGATCATACCAATGACAGTGAGACAGAAGCTGTAATCCGGCAGATTAGCGCAGAGCAGGGCAGACTGGATATCTTGATTAACAATGTCTGGGGAGGCAACAATTTGCCGATCTGGAATAATCCTTTTTGGGAGCTGCCTACGGAACATTGGGACAATATGTTCACTTCAGGTGTAAGGGCGCAGCTGATGACCAATTATTATGCCATTCCGCTGATGCGCAGCGAAGGAGCGGGGGCGGGTAAATTAATCGTCCATACGACCTTCTGGGATGAGTATAAGTACACCGGTAACTTCTATTATGATTTGTCCAAAAATGCGCTGGTGCGCATGGCCTACGGGTTGTCTCTCGAACTGGCAGCGGATGGCATCGCGGTGATCCCCGTCTCTCCCGGCTGGATGCGGACCGAGCTGGTCCTGGACAGCTTCGGTACAGATGAGGAGCACTGGACAGAGGAGGAGGGGCTAAGGACGACCGAGTCAACAGCCTTTGTCGGACGCGCAGTTGCAGCGCTTGCTGCTGATCCTGAAGTGATATCCATGACGGGTACTCCCCAGAAGGTAGGGGACCTGGCACGGAAATACGGCTTTACGGACACCGATGGCCGGCAGGTGCCAGCATTCCGGATTTCATAGTAAAACGCAAAAAACACTCTTTGGAAGTGCGCAGCTTAAGCCCGCACTCCCGAAGAGTGTTTTATTGTGGAGAAATAAAAATTAGAGCAGAATGATCTCCTCAGCGGTGTTGATCTCCGGCAGTCCGGCCAGCTTCACCAGGACCTCCTTCGGCACACCCTTATCAACGGTCAGGAGCATAATGGCGGCTCCGCCGATGATAGTACGGCCAACCTGCATGGATGCGATATTGACGCCGTTCTCGCCAAGCAGGGTGCCGACGAGTCCGATGATACCCGGTTTATCATTATGCGAGATGACAAGCTGGTGGCCTTCTGGAGCAATATCGACCGGGAATTTGTTGACCTTAACAATCCGTTCGCCGTAGCCCTGCAGCAGGGTGCCGGCAACCAGACGCTCTTCATCATGCTCAGCCTTGAGTGTTACTGTGATGAGATTGGTGAAGCCTTTGGTTTTGGAAGCCTTGGTCACCACTACGTTCACATCGCGCGTCTTCGCCAGATGCATCGAGTTGACGATGTTCACATCTCCGGCGAAGTGGCGGGTGAGTACGCCCTTGACGACATAGCGGGTAAGCGGCTGGGTATCCACATCCGAGAGATCGCCGGCATACTCCACATGGATCTCGCGGATCGCCCCGTCCGTAATCTGAGTAGCGAAGCTGCCCAGCTTCTCGCCGAGGGTGAAGTACGGCTGCAGCTTGTTCATCACGCTAGGCGCAACCGGCGGAATGTTCACCGCGTTGATGAATGGTTCGTTGCGCAGGATATGGAGGACCTGCTCCGATACATCGATGGCCACGTTCTCCTGGGCTTCAATCGTCGAAGCACCCAGATGCGGAGTCACGATAATCTTCGGATGTGTAAGGAACGGGTGGTCCGCTTCAGGCGGCTCCTTCTCGAAGACGTCGAAGGCAGCACCGGCTACAATGCCGCTGTCAATCGCTTCTACCAGCGCCATTTCATCGATGACACCGCCACGGGCACAGTTAATGATGCGCATACCTTTTTTCATCACTTCGAATTGCGGACGGGAGATCATGTGCCGGGTCTCCGGGGTAAGCGGTGTATGAACAGTAATGAAGTCGGCACCACGGACAATGTCATCTACCGAAGCAAGCGTCACTTCCATTTTCTCTGCACGGTCAGCCGTCAGGAACGGGTCATAGGCAAGGATGCTCATGCCGAAGGCTTTGGCGCGTTTGGCAACCTCGCTGCCGATCCGGCCCATACCGAGTACGCCCAGTGTTTTGCCGCGCAGCTCTACGCCGAGGAAGGTCTTTCTGTCCCATACGCCGGAAATTGTCTTCGCATAGGCTTGAGGAATATGACGGGCCAAGGCCATCATCATGGCAAAAGCATGTTCACAGGTCGTAATGGTGTTGCCGTCCGGAGCATTGATAACAACTACACCGCGCTGGGTGGCTGCCTCCAGCTTGATATTGTCCACGCCTACTCCGGCACGGCCGATAACCTTGAGATTAGTACCGGCTGCGATAATTTTGTCCGTCACGGTAGTCTGGCTGCGAACGAGTAAGCCGTCATATTCGCCAATGATTGCAATTAGCTCATCTTCACTTAGTCCTGTTTTCTTGTCTACAGTCACATCGCTTGCGTCCATCAATTGCTGAATGCCCAAATCGCTGATCGGGTCCGATACTAATACTTTAAACATGGTCTCTTGTCCTCCTTCAAATGGGAAAGCTAATATATGCCAAGGATCACCGGGTAGGGTAATCCGCAGTACCAAATCCTACAAGAGGCAGAATGAACAGCTTAACACTGAAGTAACGCGTTGTCGTATAAAAGAATCAGCGTGCAGAGATACCGAATTCACGGGTGTATGGCAACAAAAAAACTCCCAACCCCATACTACTGCCGTAGTAAGGGACGAGAGTTGTCGTGGTACCACCCTAATTCACTGTAGCGGTTAAGCTACAGCCTCATTGGCCTGCAAAGGCCACACTGGTAACGGAGTGATCCGATTGTATCTACTCTTGTGTTCAATACAATATCTCAGGAGCGCTAAAGATTAATGTCCGCCACCGGTTCTCACCACCCACCGGCTCTCTGAAGACTGCAACTAATCTTTGTTCCATCATCGGTTTTGCTTGATTAATTTGTCATAATGTAACATGGTGATGCCAAGTGTGTCAATAGGATTCTTCGACGGGGGTCCGCCTTGAAGTGGACCGTAATTTTCGTTATGATGCAATAACTGGTCCTACTCGTAGAAGAAAGGGAGCTGCGGCATGATTTCCTTGTCGTAATATTGTTCCCGCCACTTGATGAAGTCCTGCTCCTGCACCGCACCGGTGGAGATGAGCAGGGTGACGGAAGACTGAATATCATTCAGCTTCAGCGAGCTGGCGGTCCCGGAGTAGATCATGTCATCAATCTTGGCAGTGATATCCTGCGGATCATATCCGGCGTAAATGCCGCGGTTCAGCATTATATTAGCGATGGAAGCATTCTTGAGCAGCAGCGGCATTTTTTTCCACTGAATGAATGAGAGTGTCTTCAGCTCACCGGACTGCTGCGGAATGGAAGCGTTGGTCTTCGACCCCCATTTGAGCATGGAATCATAAAAGTTCTTTTGGGCCAGCAGCCCGAATCTCACGGCACTGCTTGTGAAGTTGTCGCTTCTCAGCAATTTGGCGGCTTCGGCGCCGGAAGCATTCGCAGTCACCTTGCCGGAGGCTTGGGAGAAGAGCGTGAGACTCTTAAGAATATTAAGCTGAGATTCATAGAGCATCGGCGAATTGGTGAAGAGCGAATCCTGGGTAACTTTATCATACTGCTTGTCCGCCAGAATACTCAGATTCTTCAGCGTTGCCGCATTCTGGCGTGCATCCGTGCTGCGGGCAAGACCGTCTACCTGAACGTTCCAATTGCGCTTGAATTCCCGGTAAGGCAAAAATACGTTATGATAAAAGGTGACAAGATCCTGCTGCTGATAGGAGCCGGAGAATTCCTGGGCGCTTGGGTGGCCGTTCAGCTGTGAATACTTGGCCTCCGTCTTGTCAGCTCCAACCTTTACTCCCGTAAAAAATGAAGCGAATGCGGATATTAGAAAAAACAAAAAACCTAGTGTGTACATCATTTGAGTGCGGGAGGTACGGCTGTTCATGATTAAGTGCTCCTTCGTATAGGTGAATTATCTTATGTAAAAACATTTATAGAACAGGCAGGTTATAATGAAAAAATTCAAATTGGGTGACATCAAAATTAAAAAGGCCGATCCACAGCAGTTAACAGACAAGCTGTTACTCATTAATCTGTATATTACTCAGGGCCTTACCTTGTTTATCGGTTTGATATGGATATTATTACAGAAAAGAAATCCTATTCACATATTAAATTTTCCGGATAGTGTACATTTCGTGTATTGGGGCCTTGGCCTCGCAGTCATTATGCTGGTTGTTGATTTCCTGCTGACCCATATTGTTCCTGAAGACAGCATGGATGACGGGGGGATTAATGAGCTGCTGTTCGGCAAACGGCCCTTGTGGCATATCGTTGTTATTTCGGCAGTGGTTGCGGTGTGTGAGGAGCTGTTGTTCCGTGGAGCGATCCAGCATTCCCTTGGACCGTATTGGACGAGTATACTGTTCGCTGTTATTCATGTCCGTTATCTGCGGCACTGGATTCCTACAGGCTGGGTCTTCCTCAGCAGCTACGGTCTTGGGCTTATCTATATCCATTCGGGCAGTCTGTGGGCACCTATATTGTGCCATTTCCTTATAGATTTGTTCTCCGGTATGGTTATTCGTTACAGGAGGGTGTCATGACAGAACAATTAAGCCGGGTAAGATCCCGCCAGAAACAGCAGAAGATAGAACAACAGCCTCCGGCCAGAGCAGACAAGCGTCAGCCTGCTTCCGGGGCAGCAGAAGAGCGTGCGGGAAGTCCGGTACCGGTAGCAGGGACCCTGTCCAGAAAAGAGCGCTTGTCGGGGCGCCGTGCCTCCAGAAAGCCGGAGCGTGAGGCGGCACAGCAGGAAGGGGAACAGACTCCATCGCGTGCAGAGAGCTATCCGTCAGAACGAATCCGGTTCAGTAAAATGTTCATCAATTCGCTGATTGTTTTATTTCTGATGCTGCTGGGCTTCCTCCTGTGGTGGGGAATTAACGGGGCACCGGATCTGGGGAGCCTATGGAGTTGACGGTGCTGCTTATTCTACTTGGTGTATGTCTTGGGGGAGCAGGGATCATGGGTCTCCTGATGGTTGCTGCTGCCTTCAAAAAACGGTTGAATCATCAGGATATTTTACTGGAGCGGCTACCTGCCGTGTTCGACGGCTACCGGATACTGCTCATTACGGATATTCACCGCCGCCGTCTGCCGGAGGAGATGCTGACCCCGCTGCGGGGGAAGGTGGACGCTGTCTTCCTGGGCGGTGATATGACGGAGAAGGCCGCTTCCATAGAACGCCTGCTGGAGAATATGACACTGGCCGCCTCCATTGCGCCTGTGTATGCCGTTCACGGCAATCATGATTACCGGGCGAATATCAGTCTTGTGGATAACATCATCCGGGGAAGCGGAGCCAGGCTTCTGGTGGATGAGAACTGCATCATTGAGCGGGACGGTGCGAAGTTTATTCTGACCGGGGTGGATTTCCCGAGGCAAGGCGGCAAGAAGGCCTACGGGCCTCTGCCTGCTGTGGCTGAAGCGGATGCGGAAGCCTTCCGGATCATCCTCGTGCATGATCCGCTCTGGCTGTCCCGGCAGCATGAGGTGCCTGCTGACCTGATTCTGGCCGGGCATACTCATGGAGGCCAGGTTGTACTGCCTTTGATCGGGAACCGGCATGCCGACGAGTTCTACCGCAGGTATAATGCGGGGATGTATGAGATTCCCCGGAGCTATGGCGCGGCTCTCCCGCCGCTGAAGATGCTGATCAGCCGGGGGTTCGGCACGGCACATCTGCCGCTGCGCTGGCGCAGTCCGGCCGAGATGCATGTGCTGACCCTGCGCTGCGGACAGCAGGGCTCCGGTTCTTAGGGAATAATGTGAGGGATACTTAACACGACAAAAAACGGCTGCCCTCATTTGCGGGGCAGCCGTTTTTGCTTGTTCGATGGACGAATTCAGAGCTTAGCGCATCTTCAGCTCAATGCTGCGCGGATCTACAAAGCTGTAGCCCTTGCCCTCAAGCGTAGTAAGCAGAGTGTCAAGCGCCTCTACCGTCCAAGGCAGCTCATGCATCAGGATATTGCTACCGGAATGCAGCTGATCGGTCACATTGCTGATTAGCTTGCTGGTCTTGTCCGTATCCTTGGCTTTCATTTCCCAGTCGAGGGAGCCATTGGACCAAGTCATATAGAGCATGCCGTTTGCAGCGGCAATTTTTTTGCCTACGTCACCGCCGGCACCATGCGGCGGGCGGAAGAAGTGAGGGGTCTCGCCGGTAATTTCCTTGACGATCTTTTGAACATCTTCAATCTGCTTCTTGACTTCGGCTTCCGGCTTATCCTTCAGCACAATGTGATCCCAGCTATGGTTGCCGAGCACGCCGCCCCGTTTGTGAATCAGCTCCAGCAGCTCGGGATGCTCCTTTACCCGGTAACCGTTGACGAAGAAGATCGCCTTGGCCTTGTGCTTGTCCAGCGTATCCATCAGCGGATTGATTAAATCCGCTTCCTTCGGTCCGTCATCGAAGGTCAGCAGGACTACCTTCTTGTTCGTCGCCGGATCATTCGGGACAATGTCATAATTCTTGTTCATATGGTACAGCAGCGGCACCTCCGCATCGCTGGCCGCAGGTGTCGGCTGCGCTGCGGGACTGTCCGTCCCGCTTGATGCGGCAGGAGTGGCCTCCGGTGATGTTGTCGTATCAGGTGCAGGCGATGCGATCGACTCCGCTGTTGCCGTTGCTGCCGCAGCCGGCTGGGTTGCCGCAGGCTGCGGCGTCTTCTCCGCTGCCGGGCTGCCTGTATTCCCGCTGTTACTGCAAGCTGACAGCAGACAAGCCGCCAGGAGCAGCGTTATTGTTGCTTTACCCACTTTTTTCATCTCGCTTTCTTGTTGTTTGGCTGTATGAGCGGCTACCTTTCCGCGAACACTAAGCATGATTTTACCATACAAGGAGGTTGGAGATATGAATACTTCGTCATTTCTGTGCGGGGTGCTGATTGGTGCAGCCGCCAGTATGATTATGTCCAAAAAACGCAGCGCCATGATGTCTGCGTTGCTGCACTCGAACGGTTCTTCCTACAATGCGGGTGACAAAGCCAAGGACAAAATTATGGGGATGGCCATGACCGGCTTCGGCAGCACGGCAGCGGGCAGCGGCCATGACCACTCTGGCTCTCATGCATCCGGCGGGGACAATCACAAAGAGGATTCCCTGTTAAAGTCCAAAGAATCAAATTTGAACATGCTGAAGGATTTCATCCGCAGCAACCCTGATGTGAAGCATGAAGTGGAGCAGATTCTCAAGGATACTCATACAGCCATACCGGGTTTGTAACCGGATCAGGCCATTGCAGAATCATTTTGGCGGTGCTGGCATCGCTGAAGTGGTTCTTTTTTAATATGGCTTTACATATAATGGGCAGCAAAATGGGCTAAATCTATATTTATTTACGTGCATTTGTAGCTTCGAAATGATAACATACTTACATAGTAACCATTTTTGGCTCATTACTCGGGACTCATCATACATTAATATTAAATGAGCTTGCAAAGGAGGATCCTGTCATGAGAATAGAGCGATTAAGTCAAGATAAGATACGGATTTTCCTCACTTTTGACGACCTGAGCGAGCGGGGCATCCAGAAGGAAGATATGTGGCAGGAGGTTCCCAAGGTGCACGACCTCTTTACGGAAATGATGGATCAGGCGTACAGCGAATTAGGTTTTGACGCCACAGGTCCGCTTGCCGTGGAAGTGTTCGCATTGCCCGCGCAAGGCATGGTCGTTATAGTGACCCGGGGGAAATATGATCACCATCAGTACGGTGGGGCCGGGGAAGATGAATTGCCTGAAGAGATTTACGAAATGGAAGTTACGCTTGAACAAAGCGACTCCATTGTGTATGCATTCCGCGATTTCGAGGTTCTGGTGGAAGCGGCTCATGTGCTCATCGGCAATATTACTTCTCAAGGACAACTGTATTCTTATAATGATAAATGGTATCTCTACTTCGATCCGAAGGAATTTGAAGAGGCCGCACTGTCAGGACTGGTAGGCGTGCTTGCAGAATTCGGAGATTCATCTCCGGTGACTCAGGCTGTTTTGGCCGAATACGGCAAGACGGTTATGGCAGAGAATGCCATTCAGACCCTGTGCAATCATTTTAAACGCCAGGAATAAGGGATAGACGGGAAGGCGCCGGTCCGGCCTTTACGGGCTTCAGCAGACATTAGGTTAAGCGCAAGGGAGGCTAATCGGTGCTTTTGTTATCGGTCATTACGTCAGCAGTAGCACCGGGACTTGCGCTGCTGACTTTTTTCTATCTGAAAGACAAGTACGACCAGGAGCCGCTTCTCATGGTGCTGAAGGTGTTTTTGCTGGGCATGATGATCGTGCTGCCGGTGATGATTATCCAGAGGGGGCTTGTGCTGGGGCTGGACGGCGGTCCCTATGTGGATTCCTTTTTGATCTCAGCGGGTGTGGAAGAAGCCCTGAAGTGGTTTGTGCTGTACCATATGATTTACAATCATACCGAATTTGACGAGCCCTATGATGGAATACTATATGCCGTAGCGATCTCGCTCGGCTTCGCAACGATAGAGAATGTAATGTATGCGTGGTACAGCAATGCTTCAATCGGCACCATGATCCTAAGGGCGCTGCTCCCGGTCTCCGGACATGCCATGTTCGGCGTAATTATGGGCTACCATATGGGCAGAGCCAAGTTCTCCGGCGGGGTCAAGACCCGCAAGATTCTGCTGATCTCATTGCTCCTGCCTTGGCTGTGGCATGGAATTTATGATTTTCTGCTCGCCACGACAGCTAACTACTGGATCTGGTTTATCGTACCCCTGATGGCTGTTTTATGGTACGGAGGCATGGGGAAGGTAGCGCGGGCCAACAGCCGTTCCCCGTTTCGCTTTTTGAAGCGTGAGGAAGAGGTTAACCTATAATCGAGATGGACACACTTAATCCTACAGGGCAGTTCCTTAAGGCTAGGAATTCCAGGAAGGAGAGAGGTGTCTTTTTTTGCGAGTAAAAGTTCGGATTGTCTGCAAGCAGTGCGGTGAAACCTACATATTAAGAGGGAACAAGGAGCAGGGGGTTGTGCAGACCGGTTTCAAGCAATGTCTGTGCAGCTGTGTAAGCGGCTTTGAGATTGAGGAACGGGCCTGAAGACCGGATTCTTGAAAAAGTGCATAAGACTTCTCAGTTATTGTCAAACTAACGGCAATAAGCTACTGAAAGGAGCTATGCGGACCTATGTACAAAAGATTAAGTGCCATAATGTTCCCGCTTACCGCACTCTTGCTGCTCGGAGCGCTAGTCTGGGGATATCAGGAGAATCAGGAGAAGAATTCGATTCTGATCAAGGCGGAGAACCAGTATCAGCGCGCGTTCCATGATCTGTCCTTTCATGTGGAGCGGCTTCACGGGGAACTGGGAAATACGCTTGCGGTGAACACTACCTCTAACGGAAGGCACCGCAAGGGACTGGTCAATGTATGGCGGATTACCAGCGAGGCGCAGAACGAGATTAACCAGCTGCCGCTGACGCTGCTGCCGTTCAGTGAGACGGAGGAGTTCCTCTCCAAGATCGCTAATTTCTCCTACAAGGCTGCGGTACGTGACTTCACGAAGAAGCCGTTGACAGAGGGCGAGATGGCGAATCTGAAGACGCTCTACGAGAATTCGGCTGAAATCTCCAAGGACCTGCAGACGGTTCAGGACAAGGTCATCGGCAAGAAGCTGCGCTGGATGGATGTGGAGACTGCGCTGGCTACAGAGCAGAAGGCCGAAGACAACACAATCATCGACGGGTTCAAAACAGTAGACAAACGCGTGGCGGCTTATCCGGAGCTGGACTATGGCCCCTCGGTTGCAAGCATCTATGCCAAGCGGTCGGTGAAGAAGCTGGGCGGCAAGCCGGTTACCGGAGAGCAAATCAAGGCCAAGGCGTTGAAATTCGCCGGACTGGGCGGGAAGGCACAAGTGAAGATTCAGGAGAACGGGAAGGGGACCGAGTGGGCTTCTTACACAGCCAATGTGACTTCCGCGGATCATAAGGAGCCGGTCTCGATGGATTTCACGGCGGAAGGCGGACTGTTGATCTCATACAACGACAACCGTGAGGTAGGGCCGGCCAAAGTATCCATGAAGCAGGCGGTGGAGAAGGCGGGCAAGTTTCTGGAGAAGAAGGGATATCCCGGCATGACCGCAGTCAGTGCGGATCGTTATGACAACCTGGGCAATCTGACCTTCGTCAGCAGCCAGGACGGCGTGCTGATCTATCCCGAGAAATTGACGGTTCGCGTCGGGCTGGACACCGGTGAAGCTACAGGGTTCCAGGCCAGCGACTATGTTCATGAGCATAAGGAGAAGCGCGAGCTGCCTAAGCCGCAGCTGTCTCTGGCTGAAGCCAGGGCGATGCTTAACCCCGAGTTCAAGGAGCTGTATAACAGGCTCGCCTGGATCGAGAATGAGGATGCTGTGGAACTGCTGACTTATGAATTCGGCGGCAAAATCAACGGCTCGCAGTTCAGAATTTATCTGAATGCCGCAGACGGCAATGAGGAAGCGGTGGAACAGATCCGCACCTCCTCGGGAGCGCAGGACAAATAGCCGGGATTCGCCGGGGCGGCCTAAGCACGGCTATACGGCTATATAGAGAAGACGCATTTCCGGAAGCGGGAGGCGTCTTTTTTTTGCAATGAAATATAGATAGGCTTCACGCTGGGGGTAACGGGGACGGTTCCATGCCTAATAATATTTCTGACCGGCTATGAAAGGGCATGCTATAATCGGTTTAGCATTTATTACTAACTCAAGCGGCGGTGACAGGTTTGTATCCCAAAATCAATGAGTATCTATACCTCCAGGTGGCATCCAGCGATGCGGCTGAGTCTGAGATCCAGTACCGGGCAAGGATTGCTGATATGGAGGACGAGAGCTTCCTGATAGAAATTCCTATGCATGAGAGCAACGGGCGGCTTAAGAAGCTGTTCGTCGGTGACGAGCTGTCGGTCTATTTTCTCACAGAGGGCGGCATCAAGAATTACTTCAATACTCACGTGCTCGGATTCAAGGAAGAGGTTATCCGGATGGTCCGGCTGCGGAAGCCTGCGGTAGAATCCATCTTCAAAATGCAGCGCCGCAGTTTCTTCCGCGTCAATGCCGAGCTGGAGCTGGCCGTTAAGGATGCCCTGGGCAGCCGGTTCCTGGTGCGTACCGAGGATATCGGCGGCGGCGGAACGTCATTTCTCAGCGATGCCAAAATCACTTTGGAGGTGGCCGACAAGCTGGCCTGCTGGCTGCTCGTTTCCTACCGTAACGGAAGCACGGAGCATGTTAATTTCGAAGGCGAAATTGTACGGATCAAACCGCTGGAGACCGGGCGGAATCTGGTCATGGTTAAATTCTCTGCCATTTCCGATGCGGAACGGCAAAAAATTATCCGGTACTGCTTTGAACGCCAATTCGATTTCCGCAACCGCTGATTCCCTGCGCAGAAATTTTTAAAGTGGCCCTAAATCAGCTTTTTTCTCCCTAAAAAACCTCAATGTCATTTTGCACTGGGGTTCAAACTGTGGTATAATTTTATAAGTCGCAGGCAATGCCTGCTTTTTTCTTGAGAATATGAGCAAGTTCCTAGAGAGATATGTCGATAGGCATATTTTTGTGGAAGAGTGTTTGAGGAGGAATGCCCCGTTGGACAGGCAGGATACACATACTAACGACCGAATTAACGTCGCCATTGACGGACCTGCCGGGGCAGGCAAGAGCACTGTAGCCCGATTGGTAGCACGGGAGCTGTCTTACATTTATGTGGACACGGGTGCCATGTACCGGGCAATCACCTGGTATATGCTTCGTGAAGGCATAGCTGCGGAAGAACATGAGCTGGTGGGCCGGAAAGTCCATGATATGGCGATTGAGCTTCTGCCGGAGAAAGATGTGCAGAAGGTGCTGATTAATGGGGAAGACATGACCCCGCATATCCGCAGTCTTCAGGTCAGCGGCCAGGTGTCGCAGTATTCGAAGATTGAGGGTGTAAGATCCAAGCTGAGTCAATTGCAGCGTCAGATGGCGCTCCGCAAGGGAGTCGTAATGGACGGCCGGGATATCGGTACAACCGTACTGCCGGATGCCGAAGTGAAGATTTTCATGACGGCAAGTGTGGAGGAGCGTGCTCTCCGTCGTTATAAGGAACTGAAGGATACGGAAACAGTGACTCTCCAGCAGCTTGAACAGGATATTGCAGCGCGGGACCGGCTTGATGAAGGCCGGGAGATTTCACCGCTGTGCCGTGCCGAAGATGCTATTCTTCTGGATACGACGCATATGGATATCCTTCAGGCCGTGGAAGCCATCGTCTCCCACTGCAGAACCTATGTTAACGGGGAGAGAAATTATTTATGATTTATGCATTTTGCGTTGCCCTGCTTCGTATGATTTATGCCATACTGTTCCCGCTCAAGATTGTGGGAAGTGAGAATGTGCCGAAGGAGGGTGGAGTCCTGCTCTGCGCGAATCACATCAGCCTGCTTGATCCTATGACGATCGGCATTAAGCTGAAACGACAGGTAAGATATATGGCCAAGGCGGAATTGTTCAACGTTCCTGTGCTGGGCTGGCTCATTAAGCAATTGGGCGCATTTCCTGTCAAACGTGGCGGCGTAAGCAAAGAATCCATTAAGACGTCCCTCAATACGCTTCGCAGCGGACATATGATGGGTATCTTTCCGGAAGGAACGCGGAACTCCGATTCCGGTTCAGCCAAGAAGGGGGCGGCAAGCTTCGCGCTCCGCAGCGGCGCAGCCGTTGTACCGGCAGCCATTATCGGGTCCTACAAGCCGTTTCGCCGGATGACTGTTGTATATGGGGCACCCATAGACCTTAGTGCCTTTGAAGGTGCGGGAAGTGATTCTCTGGAAGCTGTAACCGATGTAATTATGGGGCGCATCCATGAAATGATCAGCACCGGCAAGCCCAGTTCGCGGTAAGACCGGGAGTTAAGTCTGTTGTTCCGGGAATAGCTTATAAATTACAGCATAACCGCTATTTTTTGGAACATACTAATCTACAAAGTGAAATGTTTAACTGAAGCAATGAATGATTGTTTTGAACTCTGCTCTACGCGGGTTTAAATAAATGGGGTTTTGAATCGAGGAGGGTAATCACATGTCTGAAGAAATCAAGAATCAAGAAGCTGCGGATAACGTTGAGAATAACGAGACCGTAGAAGGGGCAGAAGCTGTGGAATCCGCTGTAACTGAGTCTGCAGAAGCAGTTGCCAGCAATGAAGAAGAAGTGACAAGCCAGGAAGGTCTGGAAATCATTTCTCTGAAAAAAGGCGATACCGTGAAAGGAACAATCGTCAAAATCGAAGATAACCAAGCTTATGTAAGCATTGGATATAAATACGACGGCGTAATTCCTATTCGCGAATTGTCTTCCGTACAGCTGGACAATGCCGCAGCAGCGGTAGAAGTTGGCCAGGAAGTGGAATGCAAGGTTGTCAGCATCAACGACAACAAGGAGAGCCTGGTGCTTTCCAAGCGTGCAATCGACAGCGAGAAATCATGGGAAGATCTGGAGAAGTATTTCGCTTCCCAGGAATCCTTTGAAGTTACTGTTGCTGACGTTGTCAAAGGCGGTCTCGTGGCTGATGTTGGCGCGCGCGGCTTCATCCCGGCTTCCATGGTTGAGCGTCACTTCGTTGAAGATTTCAGCGATTACAAAGGCCGCACTCTGCGTGTCAAAGTGAAAGAGCTTGACCGTGAGAACAGCAAGGTAATTCTCTCCGCCAAAGAAGTTCTGGAGGAAGAATTCGAAGCGAACAAGCAGAAGATTATGGCCGAGCTGTCCGAAGGTCAAATCATCGAAGGTACAGTTCAACGCCTGACCCAATTCGGCGCATTCGTTGATGTTGGCGGCGTAGACGGACTGGTTCACGTATCCGAGATCGCTTGGAACCACGTGGAGAAGCCATCCGATGTAGTATCCGAAGGCGACAAGGTTCGCGTTAAAGTACTTAAGGTTGATCCTGAGAAGGGTAAAATCAGCCTCAGCATCAAAGCAGCTGCCCCAGGTCCTTGGGATTCCGCAGCGGGTAAGATCAACATCGGCGATGTGGTTACAGGCGAAGTTAAACGCCTTGTAAACTTCGGCGCATTCGTTGAATTGCTGCCAGGCGTTGAAGGCCTTGTGCATATCTCCCAGATCTCCCATAAGCACATTGGTACTCCGCATGAAGTGCTCAAAGAAGGACAGGAAGTACAAGTGAAAGTGCTTGACTTCAACCCATCCGAGAAGCGCGTCAGCCTGAGCATCAAGGAAACTGAAGAAGCTCCGGCTCCTTCGGCCAGACCAGAACGCAGCAACAGCAGAGACAGAGCGCCTAAGGAAGTGCTGAACAATCCTAACGTATCGCTCAGCAACGAAGGCCTCAGCTTCACACTGGCTGAACGTTTCGGCGACAAGCTCGACAAATTCAAGGGTAACAACTAATCCCTTTGTTATCTCATCATAACGGGTAAAGTAATCGGCGAGCCCTCGATCAGAGGGTTCGCCGATTGTCTTTTCCAAGGCGTACACGAGAGCGGTAAGGCAGCAATAAGACGGTTAGCCAATTGTATTGTTTTTTGCTATGATGAGTAACGTAAGGAAGACAGGAGGAATGAATATGGCAAGACCCGTAGTGGCCATTGTCGGCAGGCCTAACGTCGGAAAGTCGACGATCTTTAACCGGCTGATTGGCGATAGACTGGCCATCGTAGAAGATAAACCGGGGATTACACGTGACCGGATATATGGAGTCTCCGACTGGAACGGCAAATCTTTCAGTGTCATTGATACTGGCGGGATTGAGATTGACGGGGAAGACGCAATTCTGAAGTCGATCCGCGTTCAGGCGGAGCTGGCGATTGAGGAAGCGGATGTGATCGTCTTCATGTGCGAAGCGAAGAGCGGACTCACGAGTTCGGATGAGGAAGTCGCGCAGATTCTATTCCGCTCCGGCAAGCCGATCGTTCTGGCTATCAATAAAGTGGATAATATGAAGCGCACCGAAGATATTTATGAATTTTACACCCTTGGAATTGGTGACCCGATCGGAATTTCAGGAAGCCACGGAACCGGAATCGGAGATCTGCTGGATGCGGTCGTTGAACGTCTTCCGGACAAGGTAGATGAGGAATATGATGAAGATGTGATCCGTGTGGCCTTGATCGGTCGTCCCAATGTAGGTAAATCCTCGCTGGTGAATGCTATTCTAGGCGAAGAGCGTGTCATTGTCAGCGATGTTGCGGGTACTACACGTGATGCGATCGATACCCCGTTTGAACGGGATGGCCAGCGCTATGTGCTGATCGATACAGCGGGTATGCGCAAACGCGGCAAGGTCTATGAGAACACGGAAAAATATAGTGTAATGAGAGCCATGAAGGCGATTGAGCGCGCTGATGTTGTACTGGTTGTAATCAACGGCGAAGAAGGCATCATCGACCAGGACAAGCACATTGCCGGGTATGCCCATGATGCTGGCAAGGCTTCGGTTTTTGTCGTCAACAAATGGGATGCGATTGAGAAAGATGACAAAACGATGCAGAACTTCGAACGCAACATCCGTGATCACTTCCTGTTCATGAGCTATGCTCCGGTGGTATTCCTGTCTGCGCTTACGAAACAGCGTCTGCAGAAGCTGCTGCCTGTTGTACAGCATGTGGCTCAACAGCACGCCCTGCGGATTACGACCCACCTGGTGAATGATGTGGTATCGGATGCTGTGGCGATTAATCCTCCGCCTACGGACAAAGGCCGTCGTCTGCGCATTAACTATGTCACCCAGGTGGCAACGAAGCCGCCGACCATCGTGGTATTCGTCAATGATCCTTCGCTGATGCACTTCTCCTACGAACGTTATCTGGAGAACAAGCTGCGCGCAGCGTTCAATTTCGAGGGGACACCGATTCGCCTCTTTACACGGCGTAAATCCGAGAACGAAGGTTAGGGGAGAAGAGTAGTGGCGTTTGAACTTCTGGTTATCGTTATAAGCTATCTGCTTGGCTCCATCAGCTTCAGTGTATTGCTCGCCCGGCTGCTTAAGGGGATTGATATCCGCCAATATGGAAGCGGCAATGCGGGAGCGACCAATACGCTGCGTGTGATGGGGAAGGGACCGGCCATACTGGTGCTGTTTCTGGACGTACTGAAGGGAATTGCCGCAGTCTGGCTTGGCACATGGGCCGGGGGATGGGGAAGCTGGGTCGCCGTGGTCTGCGGTCTCGCTGCCATCATCGGGCATAACTGGCCGGTCTATTTTCACTTTCGCGGGGGCAAAGGGATTGCAACAACGATTGGCGTGATGGCAACGCTTGTATTTTGGCCTGCGCTGATTGCCGGTGCGGTTGCTATTCTCGCTATTGTTCTTACCCGCTATGTCTCGCTGGGCTCACTGATTTTTGTGGCTCTGACTCCAGTGTTTCTGTTGTTCACGGTGCATACGACTCCAGAGTTATGGGGAAGTCTGATCATCGTGGTGTTCGCCTTCTGGCGTCACCGCAGCAATATCGTGAAGATCTCGCAGGGCCGTGAGAACAAAATCGGCTCCAAAGCCAAGGAGGGGAATCGCGTTGTCTGATAAAGTAACCGTGCTGGTCGCGGGCAGTTGGGGAACTGCGCTGGCTACTGTGCTGGCGGCTAACCACTCGGAGGTTTATCTGTGGACGCGAAAGCCTGAGCAGGCTGCCGAGATCAATGAAGCACATACGAATCATCATTTCCTGCCGGGGATTAAGCTCCCTGGAAATATTATTGCCACCACGGACATGGAGACTGCCGTCTCCGGTTCGAAGGCGGTAGTCATTGTGGCGCCTTCTTCCGGAATGCGCCAGGTGGCACATAGCCTTAAGCCGTTCTGGAAGGAAGATATGCTCTGTATTCACGCCACGAAGGGCTTCGAGACCGAGACCATGAAGCGGATGTCCACAGTGATCTCGGAAGAGCTGGGCTGCGGTGAAGGCGATATTGTTGTGCTCTCCGGGCCGAGCCATGCCGAGGAGGTGGTACGGCTCTGTCCGACCACGGTCGTCGTGGCTTCGCCGGATGAGAGTCGTGCCAAGGCGGCGCAGGGGCTGTTCATTAACAACGACTTCCGTGTGTATACGAACAGGGATCAGCTAGGGGTAGAGCTGGCTGGTGCACTGAAGAATATAATCGCGCTGGGTGCGGGACTATCCGATGGACTTGGCTTCGGGGACAACGCGAAGGCGGCGCTGCTTACCCGCGGCCTGGCCGAGATCTCCCGGGTCGGGGTAGAGATGGGTGCAAATCCCTTAACCTTCTCCGGCCTTGCCGGACTTGGTGACCTGGTCGTAACGGCAACAAGCCAGCACAGCCGCAACTGGCGCGCCGGCTCCATGCTGGGTCAAGGTCAGCCTCTGAATGAGGTGCTGGACTCGATGGGCATGGTTGTTGAAGGCATCCGGACGACGGAGGTTGCTTATGCGATCTCGCTGAAGCTGGGTGTGCAGATGCCGATTACCGACCAGATCTATCATGTGCTGTTCAAGGGCAGAACACCGCGTAATGCGGTGGAAGCTCTGATGGGCCGTGACCGCAAGACAGAGATGGAGGCCATTTCCCAGGAGACCTGGGAGCAGTGGCATTCCTGATCACGTTCACCTTTTGCCGGAATATCTCATATGTTGTTAATGGGGATTGACGGAGGAGGGATGAACAGTGAGCAAAGATTTTTCCAAGGATGCTTTGAACGCCATCAACAAGAAGACGGGCAAAAACATTTCGGAAGGTGCCATCAAAAAGCTGGCCGGTACGGTTAAGCCGGGCACTACGCAGAATGAAGCCCAGCTCCGCCAGTTAATTAAGCAGGTGTCAGCGATGGCTAAAGTGCCTGTCAGCGAGACTACCGTACAGGAGATCGTCAATGCTGTTAAAAAAGGCGGCGCCGGTTCCGGTACGATGGAGTCCTTAATGAAAATGATGCTGAAAAAATAGCATATTCGTTAAGTAAGGCCATCCCTTGCGGATGGCCCCTTTTCAGACTGGGTATAGACTCCGGAATGCAACTTGATTCCGCGGTTTATGCCTTTTTTTAAAAGATAAGAATTTATATTTGTGGGGTTATTTTACCATTCGCTGGGGCTGAACTGTAAATTAATACTTAAAAAATGTCGGGATTCACGCTATAATAGTCGCAATCCGGGAAAAGTGAAATGGAGGCGCATGACCGATGGACCCGATGACAAAAATGTGGCTGTCCCTGATTGCGGTACTGATTATGGGCTTATCCGTTTTTTTAATTACTTTTGCACGCAGCAAGACGAAGGGCCTGCTTAGAGCTGTACTATCGATTATTGCCTTTGTTATCCTGCTGCTTGGAGTTTTGGGCGGGGCCGCTTCAATTATGTAAGCATTTACATTAGACTAAGGCAGACGTATTTCTGACAGAATCGTTAATTGATTTTACAGGAATGGGGCGTGTGTTGATCGATGGCCGGTTCAGGGATACCCTATGTGCTTGAGAGTGCACTTGGCAGCATAGCAGAAGAGCTAGATTGTATCGGGCCGGGCAAGCCGCCGGTATGGCTGCTGGGGGGGAGCTGCGGATTGCTGCTGCATGGGGTTCGGCTGAGTGCTGCTCCGCGCGATATTGACCTTTATTGTAATCTGGAGGATACCCAGCGGCTTCATCAAGCACTGCTGAGGTACACAGTCAGCGCGCCGGAAGAGGATGATAGCGGAGGCTGTTACTCCCTGCGCGGACTCTACTTCATCGGGGAGGTGAAGGTTGAGCTGGTGGGCGGATTCAGAATCGGCAGCGGCTCCGGGCAATATACAGTGGATATCGGTCTGCTGCAGCCCCATGCGCCGAAATGCATTTACGAAGGGATCGGCCGGCTGGCCCTGATGCCGCTTGTCCATGAGCTGATCTTCAATCTGCTGCGGTGCAGGGAGGATCGCTGCCTGGCCATCGCGGAGCTGATCAAGCAGAATGTAGCCGTCCATCTGCCGCTTCTGGAGCAGCTCATTCAGGAGAACCAGCTGGAAGCTGATCTGCAGACGAGATTGGACGAGCTGCTTGGAATATCCGAATCTATACGTATTTAACCTGAATCCAAGGAAGGAGACTGTATGATGAATGCTAAATCGCAACTAACGGTCACTTTCCTTCCGGACAACTGCAGCGCCTCCGTCAAGCATGGCGTCTCGCTGCTGGAGGCTGTGCGTAAAGCCGGAATTAAGCTGCCGACCCGCTGCGGGGGCAAGGCGGGATGTATGATGTGCAAAGTATCCGTGGAGAGTGCAGATGCCGGAGCACTTAGGCCTCCTGCAGAGGCAGAGAAGCGCAAGCTTGGCAGCCTGCTGGATGAAGGCGTCCGTCTGGCCTGTCAGGCCGCCGTATGGGGCGATGTCCGTGTGCATATTCCCGAGGACCCGCTGAAGGCTGCTGTACGCCGCAGACTGGAAGCGGCGCGCCGTGGCGAAGCGGAGGATTTATGGTGACGGTCACTCCCGGTGTGTATGCACCTATAAGACAACAGAGAGGAGCCCCGCGAATGGACTCCATGCATCTGGTGAAGCTCAGGCAGAGACGGAAAAGGTCGGCGCTGCTGCTGCCTTTACTTGTCTTGCTGGTCATGTCTCTAGGCGGCTGCATGTATCCCGGGGAGCAACAGCAGCCCGGCAGCGGATACCGCGAGAGTGTGAAGCGGGTGCAGGCGGCGGTAGATGATTATCAGGAGCAGAAGGGGCTGCTGCCGATCTTGACCAGCGATCAGACCACGCCCAGATACGAGAAATTCGTGATTGATCTGAATAAGCTGCAGCAGGAAGGGTACTTGGATGAAATCCCGGCGGCAGCGTTCGAGAAGGGCGGCAGCGCCCATTTCCTGGTGCTGAATGAGGAGACGGACCCTCAGGTCAAATTGATGGACCTGGTGACTGTGCAGAAGGTTAACGATATCCAGCGTAAGGTGAATCTCTACAAGTCTGGGCACGGCGGGAAGCTTCCGGCAGGGGAGGAGCTGTATCCCGGTCTTGCGTCCATCGACGCCAAACGGGCAGGAACCGGGACGATCAAGCTAAGCAGTGTATATTCGGGTCAGCCACTCGGGTTCCTGATGGATCGCAGCGGGACAGTCTATGTAGATTACAGCGCGGATATTGCTTCAGCAATCGATAAGAACGGCAGTGTGCCTGCGGCAGACCGTGACCTGCGTCTGGAGCTTGAGCAGGCCTCGTACTATGTCCCCGTCAAGTCACTCCCTTATCTGTGGGCCCAGGGCCAACCGGTCCCGCAGGCTCCGCAAGACTAGCAATACACTATTGTAATCTAGGGCAGCAGTTCTTCGAAAACGGGAGAATTGCTGTTTTTTTTGCTGGGAAGCGCAGTAAGAATAGTAGTTCTAGGCCGAAGGCCGCCCTCATAGACTTGATGAGAAGACTTGCGGGCGTCTTGACGCGTTGGTGAGCTAGATAGGATATACGAAATTTCAGCTGCAAAATGCGAGGACGCTGGTCATAAATCCGTTACGGATACATATGATGATACTAGTCCAAATGCATGTCCGAGCATTCGGAGTTTAGCGCGGGGCAACCTTGCTTCGCCTCAGGCAATTAAGCTAGGCTTCGGGCGGGCAAAGCTTAGTCCGGTGGTTGTCCTGCAAGGGTCAGTTTGCCGGCGGAACGCGAAGTCGATGCTCTTCAGGCATTTTTTCTTCGGAGTAATATGAGGAGGGGATCTCTTTTGGAAAAAGTGGATATTTTCAAGGACATTGCCGAGCGTACCGGCGGAGACATTTATCTTGGCGTCGTCGGCGCGGTTCGCACGGGGAAATCGACATTCATCAAGCGCTTCATGGAAACGATTGTTCTGCCGAACATCACAAGTGAAGCAGACCGGGTAAGAGCGGTCGATGAGTTGCCGCAAAGTGCGGCAGGCAAAACTATTATGACTACCGAGCCTAAATTCGTACCCAACAATGCGGTGCAGATTAAGGTGGCCGAAGGCCTGGAGGTCAATGTCCGGCTGGTCGATTGTGTAGGCTATGCAGTGGAAGGCGCAAAAGGGTATGAGGATGAAAATGGTCCGCGCATGATCTCGACTCCTTGGTTCGAGGAACCGATTCCATTCCAGGAAGCGGCTGAAATCGGGACACGCAAGGTCATTCAGGAGCACTCTACTCTGGGTGTAGTAGTAACTACCGACGGTACGATTGCCGAGATTCCGCGGAGCTCGTATGTCGATTCCGAAGAACGTGTTATCGCAGAGCTGAAGGAGGTCGGCAAGCCGTTCGTGCTGGTCATCAACTCTACCCGGCCGCGCAGTGAGGAAGTCCAGCAGCTCCGCAGTGAGCTTGCCCTCAAATACGATATTCCGGTGATGACGCTCAGCGCTGCGAATATGACCGAGGACGATGTGACCGGTGTGCTGCGTGAAGTCCTGTATGAATTCCCTGTACATGAGGTCAATGTTAACCTGCCAAGCTGGGTGATGGTGCTGGGCGAGAATCACTGGCTGCGCAGCAGCTATGAGAATTCTGTCCGCGATACCGTGAAGGATATCCGCCGTCTGCGTGATGTGGACCGCCTGGTCTCCCAGTTTACAGAATATGATTTCATTGACAGGGCAGGCCTCAGTGGCATGAACATGGGCCAGGGAGTAGCTGAGATTGATCTCTACGCTCCTGAAGAGCTGTATGATCAGGTGCTGATGGAGGTAGTCGGTGTTGAGATTCGCGGCAAGGATCACCTGCTCCAGCTGATGCAGGACTTCTCCCATGCCAAGCGCGAATATGACCGCTTCTCGGAAGCGCTGGAGATGGTCAAAACCACGGGGTATGGCATTGCCGCACCTTCTCTGGCCGAGATGGCGCTGGATGAGCCTGAGCTGATCCGCCAAGGCTCCCGCTTCGGAGTCCGGCTGAAGGCAACGGCACCGTCAATCCATATGATCCGTGTGGATGTCGAGTCGGAGTTCTCGCCGATCATCGGTACGGAGAAGCAGAGTGAAGAGCTGGTTCGTTACCTGATGCAGGATTTTGAGAATGACCCGATCAAGATCTGGGAATCGGATATCTTCGGCCGGTCCCTGCATTCCATAGTCCGTGAGGGTATTCAGGGCAAGATTGCGATGATGCCGGATAACGCCCGTTATAAGCTGCAGGAAACGCTGGGCCGGATTATCAACGAGGGCTCGGGCGGCCTGATCGCCATCATCCTCTAACTGAAATAAGCGTGATCTTTGGAGCGGGAGCTTATCCCGCTCTTTTGCGATTTCCGGGCCCTTTCGCTGCTAGAGTGGAAAAGGGGGATTCTCCCTGGAAAGCCTCCGCATTTACGGAATAATTGGTAGTAATAGACTGCACGGATGCAGCGGAAGGAAGGCAAACATGATACTTTCTGCTCCTTTTTTGAGGAACGCCTTGAAATTATGGGTGGGCTGTATTACTATAAGTTTGTTGCGCTTCTAGAAGAGAGGTGCCAGTATCTAGTAATAAACGGGATTATCACGTATATTTTACGTTGAAACGGAAAGAGTGTATGATACCGGAACTTTTAATCAGGGAGGTGAGAAGACATGAATAAATCAGATTTGATCAACGTAGTTACAGAAGCAACTGAACTTCCCAAGAAAGATGCTACGAAAGCGGTAGATGCCGTTTTTGAAGCGATCACAGGTGCACTGCAAAGCGGCGATAAAGTCCAGCTGGTTGGCTTCGGAAACTTTGAAGTGCGCGAACGTTCCGCACGTAAAGGCCGCAACCCGCAGACTGGTGAAGAAATCGAAATTCCTTCAAGCAAAGTACCGGCATTCAAACCCGGTAAAGCGCTGAAAGACGGAATCAAATAAAGATTTCTACATATCTGCCCCATAGTCCTTGAATAACAACGATGCCGCCTTCCAAGGCGGCATTTGTTTTTGAGAGAGGCTCACAAACTTTGAGGAGGATTACAATGACTGAGAAGAAGAATGATGTGAATCCTGCACCGTCCGGCAGCGACTATATCATAGTCAAGGCCAAGGAGAACGGTGTCCAGGTCATCGGGCTGACCAGAGGGCTGGACACACGGTTTCACCATACGGAGAAGCTGGACAAAGGCGAGGTGCTCATTGCCCAATTCACCGATCACACCTCAGCAATGAAAATCCGCGGCAAGGCTGAAATCTGGAGCAAACACGGACAATTAGAGAGTGAAAGCTGAAAAGCAGGCATAGCCTGCTTTTTTTCAAAATATAACTAGGTATGGGCCGCTCTGCGGTGCTGTATATTCCTGCAGAGCAGCGGAAATTATGAGTAAGGGGGCTTGTCATGAACCGGAGCTGGCTAATCGGAACGGCGATGCTGCTCAGTGCAGCTACTACCCTGCTGCTGCCGCAATTGGCCGGCAACGTTCTAACTGCCCAGAGCAATTATAACGCAGTACAGACTATCGGCCCTGGCGGCCTGGTCCTGGAGAATGACAATCTGGTAGATGCGCTAAGTGAGATTCCGCTCAGTCTGATGATTGACAAGGCAGGCTGGGAGAATGGGGTATTGTCTCTGGATCTCAAGGTGAACGGTGATGTTCACGAACCGCAGGAGCTGTACCGTAACATGGCTCTGGCTATCGGGTTCGCCATTCAGGAGACTGCGAATGTGGACCAGCTGCTGCTGAGGGTGGTCGCTGAGGATCAATGGCTGGATACCCGCCGTCTGCTGCTTGCCGGGGATATCCGCCGGAGTGAGTGGACGCCCCTCCTGCAGGAGGCGCTGCAGAACGCAGGCAATTCCCCTCTTCCCGATTCGCTGAAGAACGGCTTCCGCATTAGCGAAAGCGAGCTGTGGAAAAAGCAGTTCATTTATCCCTGAACCGGGTAAATGAAACTAGAGGGCTTCACCCGTGCGTGACAAAAAAACATGTGATATAATAGACAAGATTGTGAGCAAAGAGTTTGACAAACGTCAATGGCTTCGGAGGCTAAAATGAAACCGTACCGCATACCGCAACTGGCTAAACCTTACACCGACTACGATATGATTCAGCGGCATACGGAACTGCCGCCGTTCTCAGACGGGCGGGGTCATTTGTTATATATTTTTCTCGGCAGAGGCCGGGAGGCGGACTTCCAGCAGGGAGAGCTGTTTACCCTGGTGACCGGACTCGTCCAGCTTGGACTGGATACCCATGAGAGCATCGACCGGAATCATGAAGAGCCCGGGGGCGATATTATGCGCACCCGCCAGCTGAAGGTTCTGGCCGGTGACTATTTCAGCAGCTGGTTCTACCATCTGCTCGCGAGGCACGGACAGATCGAAATGCTGGGCACATTAAGCGCGGCTATCGCTGATTTCAATGTGATGAAGGCCAATCTTTTCGGCAAGATGAGCGGAAGACTTGTCCCGGCCGACCAATACTTGAAGCACACGGTACAGCTCAATATGCGGCTGTTCCTTTCTTTTACACCGATGATTGAAGAACCGTTAAGAGACATCTGGCAGAAGCTGCTCGCAGAATTCAGCCAGTGTGAGACTGCAGCCCAGGAATTGCGCCGGGGAGCAGCGCCAACAAGTGCGCTGGAGGGCTATGCTTACTGGAAGGTGCTGGAAGCGGCAACCGAAGAGGAGCGTCAGCAGCTTAAGGGCCAGACCCTGGACCCTAAGGACTGGCAGAAGCTGAAGCTGAGGTGCAAATGCGATACGCTGCTGACGGACAAGCTGCATGCTTCACTTGCGTCCATTCAGGCGTTACTGCAGGGCATCAGGGACGAGGAACTGGCTGGTCAGCTCAGAGCAGCACTGGACCGCCTGCTTCTGCAAATGAAAATTTCCGGACAAGCTGCCGTGGAGGGTTAGAGAATGACAGTTGATAAAGCTACCGTAATAGGTGAGCAAGGCGAGAAGCCGAAGGAGCAATTTGTCCATTCGGTATTTGAGAGCATTGCCGGCAAGTACGATCTGATGAATGATATTCTGAGCTTCCGCCGCCATAAGGCCTGGCGCAAGTTCACCATGCGCAAGATGGGCATGAAACGCGGGGACTCGGCAGTGGACCTCTGCTGCGGTACCTGCGACTGGAGTATTGCTCTCGCTGACGCGAGTGAGTCCGGGAATGTCATGGGGCTGGACTTCAGCGCAGGTATGCTGGAGGTGGGACGGCGCAAGGTGGAGGCGCGCGGACTGCAGGACCGTATCTCCCTGATTCAGGGCAATGCGATGGAGCTGCCGTTCGGCGACAATTCCTTCGATTACGCGACGATTGGTTTTGGACTCCGTAATGTGCCTGATCCCGTTCAGGTGTTAAATGAGATGAAACGCGTGGTGAAGCCGGGCGGAATGGTGGTATGTCTGGAGCTGTCGAAGCCGATGAAGCAGCCGTTCAAAGGTATTTATTATTTTTATTTCCAGCGTGTGCTTCCTCTGCTAGGCAGGTTGTTCGCCAAGCGTTATGAGCAATACAAATGGCTTCCAGAATCACTGGCCCTCTTCCCGGACAGGATGCAATTGGAAGAGATTTTCCGGGATACCGGACTTATAAAAGTGGAATCGTTCCCCTTGAACGGTGGCATCGCAGCGTTACATCTTGGGCTCAAGGAGAACTGTAATGTTTAAGAAAATCGGAATTTTTCTACAAATGATTAAATTCGAGCACACGGTTTTTGCGTTGCCCTTTGCATTTATGGGTGCTTTGCTTGGTTCAGTAGTTATGTTTGGGGAACTGCCCTCCTGGAGCCAGATCGGATGGGTAGTTGTTGCTATGTTCGGCGCACGCAGCGCGGCCATGGGGCTTAACCGGCTGATCGACCGGATCAGTGATGCGAAGAATCCCCGGACAGCGGGAAGAGCCATTCCGGCTGGATTACTGAAGGTTGGAGAGGTATCGCTGTTCATTGCGTTCTCGTTCTTTTTGCTGTTCTGGGCAGCCTTCAAGCTTAATCCGCTGTCAGCGAAGCTGCTGCCGATTGCTGTTTTTCTGCTGGTCTTCTATTCCTTCACCAAGCGCTTCACCTGGGCCTGCCACCTGATTCTAGGGCTTACGATTGCCCTTGCCCCTCTCGGCGGCTGGGTTGCGGTTACAGGAACGGTGGACTTGACTGCTATGATCTTCTATTTCACGATCGTATTCTGGACAGCGGGCTTTGATATCATCTACTCCTGCCAGGATGTGGACTTCGACCGCAAGGAAGGGCTGTATTCCATTCCGGTGCGCTTCGGGGTAGCCCGTGCGTTGGGGATTGCCAAGGTCTTCCATCTGCTGACCGCCCTCGGCTTCATCTCCCTGGTGTTCATCACGGAGCTGAGCTGGTGGTATGTAGCCGGCATGGTGCTTGCCTACATTATACTGTTCTATGAGCACTACATTGTGTCTCCGGGTGATCTAAGCAAGCTGCAGACTGCATTCTTCACCATGAACGGTGTGCTGAGCATTGTTGTCTTTTCCTTTACTCTGATTGACCTGGTGGTGCAGTTCTACAAATGACCGAACTTAAGCCTAAGAACTTCGTGGTTGGCATTACCGGCGCGAGCGGGGCGATCTACGGCATCCGGCTGACAGAGACCCTTCTCTCCTTTGGTTACACGGTACATCTGGTTGTAAGTAATGCGGGCTGGCGTGTCTTCAAGGAGGAACTGGGCTATGCCGTATCAGACCGGGAGGGATTCCTGAACGAGCAGTTCGGCAGCTATCCCGGTTCTCTTCTGTATCACCCGGTGCAGGATATCGGCGCTTCGATTGCCAGCGGTTCCTTCCGGACAGAGGGGATGATTATTATGCCTTGCTCGATGGGAACACTGTCTGCTGTAGCACATGGCAGCTCGGACAATCTGCTGACGCGGGCTGCGGATGTCATGCTGAAGGAAGGCCGTCCGCTCGTTCTGGTGCCACGGGAGACACCGCTGCATGCGATTCACCTGGAGAATATGCTGAAGCTGTCGCGGATGGGCGTCAAGCTGATTCCGGCAATGCCGGCGTTCTATTACGGCCCTGCAACTATGGATGATCTGATCAATTTCATGGTGGGGAAGGTGCTCGACAGCTTCGGGATTGAGCATACTTTATTTCGCAGATGGGGGGAATGAAGGGTGACAGACCTAGAACACACCGTCATCGGCAAAATCAGCTATACCAATTCATGGCCGGTCTATCATCATTTCCATCCTTCTTCTTTAAGCTTTCCTGCTGAAATGGTGAGTGAAGTGCCTGCTGTCCTTAATCAGGGCATGGCAGCGGGAGATATTCATGTAGGGGCCTTATCCTCCTTCGCTTACGCCGCAGCCAGCGACCGGCTGCTGCTGCTGCCTGGTCTGTCCGTCAGTGCGGACGGTCCGGTGGGGTCGATATTGCTTTTCTCCAAAAAGCCGTTACAGCATATTGGCAGCGGAACGATCGCGGTGACGAACACCTCGGCTACCTCGGTTAATCTGCTGAAGATCCTGATGCATAAGGCCTTGGGAGCCAGCCCGGAGTACATCAGCGCCGAGCCCGATCTGAATGCTATGATGCAGCAGGCTGATGCCGGCCTCTTGATCGGTGATCATGCCATCCGCGCTTCCTGGCAGGATCAGGGATATGAAGTGACGGATCTGGGCGAGCTGTGGAAGGAATGGACCGGCCACTGTATGACCTTTGCCGTATGGGCGGTTAACCGTAAGGCTGCAGCCCGGAGTCCGGAGGCTATTGCCGAGATCGCCGAAGCCTTCGAGCGGAGCAAGAGACGCGGCCTGAATGAGCTGGGACCGGTAATTCATGAAGCCTGCCGCACGATCGGGGGCATGGCCTCCTATTGGAATGATTACTTCCGTAATTTGTGTTATGACTTTGGGGAAAGGCAGCAAGAAGGTCTGAACCTCTATTTCCGCTATGCCTATGAATTGGGCCTGCTGCCGCAGGAAGTGAAGATGGAGATTTGGAGCCACAATCTGCTGACACGGGTGAAAGAATGAAGCGACTGCAAATATTCGGCTTGCTGAACAAAGATATGGATCAGATTGAGAAAGAGCTGTACCGCAGTGTCCAGGGAGACGATGATCTGCTGAGCGAAACCTCGCTGCACCTGCTGAGGGCAGGGGGCAAGCGCCTTCGGCCGGTATTCGTCCTGATGGGCGGCAAATTCGGCACTTATGACCTCGATAAGCTGAAGCGCGTCGCTATTCCGCTGGAGCTGATTCACAGCGCCTCACTGGTTCATGATGATGTCATTGACGATGCGGAGCTCCGGCGGGGTGAGCCTACCGTTAAGGCAAAATGGGGCGACAAGATCGCCATGTACACCGGCGACTATATTTATGCGAAGGCCCTGGTGATGACTTCAGGGCTGAAAAATCCCCTGATTCATCAGATTCTCTCCAAAGCCATGGTTGAGATGTCCATCGGAGAGATGGAGCAGATCCGCGACTTCTTCAACAGCGGACAGAGCGTGCGCCATTACCTGCGGAGAATCCGCCGCAAGACAGCGCTGCTGATTGCCGTCAGCTGTCAGCTTGGCGCTCTGGCTGCAGATGCGGAGCCGGGAACCGCCAGGCTCCTCTATAATTACGGATATAACGTTGGAATGGCGTTTCAAATCCGTGATGATCTGCTCGATCTCTCCGGAACGGAGAAGCAAATTGGCAAGCCGCCTGGAAGCGATATGCGGCAGGGGAATATTACACTGCCTGTTATCTACACTCTGCAAGATGACAGGCTCCGCAGCCGCCTGCTGGAAGAGCTTGAAGCGATTCGTGAAGGGAACAGCGGGGTCGGCCGGGCTATTGATCTGATTCTCTCCGGCGACGGGATTTCCCGTGCGGAGGAGCTGGCTTCCTGTTATATTGCCAAGGCGCTCGAAGCGCTGGATCAGCTGCCAAGCAACCGGACTAAGCGCAATTTGCGCGATATCGCCTTTTTCGTGACAGGCCGGGCTTATTGAAAATATAAGAACTCACCTGTAAATTTACGTTCACAGATGCCGGGGTTTCTGATAATATCAGACCATAAACAGCCATTCATTTAGAATAAGGGAAATTGGAGAGTGACTCTATGGAACAAACGTATCTGATGATCAAACCGGATGGTGTACAGCGCGGATTAATCGGACGCATCGTCGCCCGCCTGGAAGACAAGGGGTTCAAGCTGGTGGCTGCCAAGCTGATTACCGTTACAGAGGAGCAGGCCAAGAAGCATTATGCAGAGCATGACGGCAAGGATTTTTTCCCGGAGCTGGTAAGCTTCATTACCTCCGGTCCTGTGTTCGCCATGGTATGGGAAGGCGATGATGTCATCGCATTATCCAGGCTCCTGATCGGCAAGACCAAAGTCGGTGAGGCCCTGCCGGGCACCATCCGCGGGGATTATGCCAGCCATACTCCGCTTAATCTGATCCACGGATCGGATTCACCGGACAGTGCAGCACGTGAGATCGCCAATTTCTTCGCTCCGGATGAGCTGGCACAGTATCATAAAGACATCGCGGCCTGGATGTAAGATCCGGGCAGGAGACAGGAGATTATTATGGCTGAACGTGACGAATCCTCATTAGCACCGGACCCTGATTACACCGGATTTATTCATAATATTAAACAAAGCACCGGCATTGACCTTGCGCAGTATAAGGAAGCACAGATGAAGCGTCGGCTGACGACGCTCCGGATGAAGAACGGCTACAATACCTTTAACGAATTCTATGCGGCCATGATGAAGGACAAGGCTCTGTTCTATGAGTTCCTGGACCGCATGACGATCAATGTCTCTGAATTCTGGCGGAATCCGAACCGCTGGGAAGTGCTGAGGGATGTGATTCTGCCGGATCTTCAGCGTTCCGGCCGCAGGCTGAAACTATGGAGTGCTGCCTGTTCCACAGGCGAAGAGCCTTATACGCTGGCGATGATTCTCTCGGATAAGAATATTCTGGCCCAGACCGGGATTCTGGCTACAGATATTGATGACGGGGCGCTGGCCAAGGCGAAGCAGGGGATCTATCTTGAGCGCTCCTTGAAGGATGTGCCCAAAGATGTCGCAGACCGGTATTTTACACCGGAAGGCCCGGTCTTCAAGGTCAGTGAAGGACTGAAGAAGAATATCGATTTCCGCAAGCAGAATCTGCTGCTGGATAAATTCGATGAAGGTTTCGATCTGATTATCTGCCGCAATGTCATGATCTACTTCACCGAAGAAGCCAAGAATAAGCTGTATCACAAATTCTCGGCCAGCCTGCGGCCCGGGGGCTATCTGTTCGTGGGCAGCACGGAGCAGATCTTCACACCGGCGCAGTATGGCTTCGAATCTACCGAAACCTTCTTTTACCGCAAGAAATAGCATTAGTCTGCTGGAATCTCCCTTGGTGTAGGGTATACTTTAGGCGCTTTTCAGTGATACTGGGAAGTAGCAAGAAACCTAACGCCAAGTGAAAGGTCGTTAACCCAGATGGACAAAAGCAAGGTCATCACCGCCTACCGGCGGGGGTTCCTCACCGTCCGCGAATGCGGGCAGATTCTCGGCATCGAGGAGCTGCAGCTGCAGAGCCTGCTTACTGCGGAAGAGAGCAGAACCGGCAGCCGCTTTCCGGCACCAGACTGCGACAGTCTGGAGACAGGCTCCTGAACGGGGCAGCACAGCAGCGCCGCTTCTACTCGAAAGAGCAGGAGCGGCGCTTGTTTTGTAACGCAGGCAGCGGCGTGTTGGGCTATTGCTTTCTTGTCAAAGCGGAGAGCCTATACTATAATAAGCAAAGACATTTAACATTTTAGCGGTTTACAGTCCAAAAGTGTGAAGGGGGAACGCAGCATGAGTTTACGCTACTTAACAGCGGGGGAAACACACGGCCCCCAGCTTACAGCCATTATTGAGGGATTGCCCAGTAATTTGACACTAGACTTTGAAGAGCTTAATTTCCAGTTGCACCGGAGACAGAAGGGCTACGGCCGCGGACGCCGGATGCAGATTGAGAAGGATACTGCCCAGATCGCCGGCGGTGTGCGTCATGGCTATACCACGGGTGCTCCGGTAGCGCTCATTGTGGAGAACAAGGACTGGACACACTGGAAGAACATTATGAATATTGAACCGATTCCGGGCAGTGACGAAGAGAAGCGCCGGGTAAACCGCCCGCGTCCTGGTCATGCGGACCTGAACGGCGGACTTAAGTATAACCATACCGATCTGCGCAACGTTCTGGAGCGCTCAAGCGCCCGTGAGACGGCAGCAAGAGTAGCCGTAGGCGCGGTAGCCCGTCAGCTGCTTGCAGCTTTCGGAGTGAAAATTGCCGGACAAGTCATCCGCATCGGAGAGATCGAAGCACCAGCTAACGATCTGCCTATCGATGAGCTGATTGCTCTTACTGAAGAATCCTCTGTGCGCGTAGTGGACAAGGAGACTGAGCGGAAGATGGAGGCTTACATAGACAAGATCAAGGAAGAAGGCGACTCCATCGGCGGGATTGTGGAATGTATTGTCGAAGGTCTGCCTATCGGCCTTGGCAGTTATGTACAGTCCGACCGCAAGCTGGACGGTGCCATCGCCGGAGCCGTGATGTCGATCAATGCCTTCAAGGGCGTGGAGATCGGCATCGGCTTCGAAGCCGGGAAGCTGCGCGGCTCACAGGTCCATGACGAAATCATGTATGAAGCCTCGCAGGGTTACTACCGGGCGAGCAACCGGCTGGGCGGGTTCGAAGGCGGAATGACCAATGGGATGCCGGTGGTCGTCAGAGGGGTAATGAAGCCGATCCCGACGCTGTACAAACCGCTGCAGAGTGTGGATATCGATACGAAGGAGCCGTTCACTGCCCAGGTGGAGCGCTCAGACGCCTGTGCCGTTCCGGCGGCTTGTGTCGTACTGGAGAGTGTAGTAGCCTGGGAGATTGCCAAGGCGTTCCTGGACAAATTCGGCGGGGATTCTCTGGAAGAGATCCGTGCGAACTACAATAATTACCTGGCCCAGCTGGAGAGCTATTAGGATGCGCAGCATTACTGTAGACTTAGGCGAACGTTCATATCCGATTTATATCGGCAGCGGTCTGCTGCGCAGCATTGGCGAACGCTGCATCGAAGCCGGGTTTGCACAGCGCAGCCCGCTGCTGGTGGTCAGCGATACGGAAGTCGCGCCGCGTTATCTGGAGCAGGTGGAGGCCTCCCTCCGCAGCAGCGGATATACGGTGGTCAGCCATGTCATTCAGGCGGGTGAAGCCTCGAAGTCACTAGCTGTCTATGAAGAAGTCATCACCACAGCCATCCAGGGCGGGCTGGACCGCAGCTCAGCCGTGCTTGCGCTTGGCGGGGGAGTCGTTGGCGATCTGGCCGGCTTCGTTGCCGCATCTTATATGCGGGGAATCGGGTTCATGCAGATTCCAACGACCATTCTCGCCCATGACAGCAGTGTAGGCGGCAAGGTAGCCGTTAACCATCCGCTGGCCAAGAATATGCTGGGCGCCTTTTATCAGCCGTCGATGGTGTTATATGATCTGGACACCTTAGCGACGCTTCCACCCCGGCAGGTCGCTTCAGGCCTGGCTGAGGTGGTCAAGCACGGGCTGATCCTTGACCGTGAGTTCGCTTACTGGTGCCGTGAGCATGCGGATGAGCTGCTGGCTTTGGACCCCGAGGCGCTGGGGTATGCGCTGGAACGCGGTTGTGCGATCAAGGCGGATGTAATCGGCGGTGATGAACGAGAGCACGGACAGCGTGCGATTCTGAATCTGGGGCATACCATCGGACATGCTATTGAAGCTGTCGGGGGCTATGGCACCTTCCTGCATGGAGAGGCGATTGCGATTGGCATGGCCGGATCTGCTCTGCTCGCCGCGAAGCTGGGCCGGGACAGACAGATCTACGAGGATACCGTGTCCATGCTCGCCGCCCTGTCGCTGCCAACCCGGCTTCCTTCGAAGTATAGCAGGGAAGAGCTGATGGAAGCGATGATGCATGACAAGAAATTCAAGGAAGGCCGAATGACTTTTATCGTGCCGGAGGCCATTGGTGAAGTTAGTATCATCAGTGATGTGCAGGCAAGCGATGTTACAGAAGTCATAGCTCAGCTTAAGAAGGAGGGGAGCCCATGGTGAACCGGGGCATACGCGGTGCAACGACCGTAACCCAGAATGAAGAGACGGAAATTTTACGTGAAACGGTGATCCTGCTAAGGGAAATTGTGGAGCGCAATGATGTGATCGCAGAGGATATCTGCAGTGTGTGGATTACGATGACTACGGATCTGGATGCGACCTTCCCGGCACGGGCGATCCGTGAGATTGAAGGCTGGGAGATGGTTCCGCTGATGTGTTCCGTGGAGATCCCTGTGAAGGGCAGCCTGCCGAATTGCATCCGCCTGATGGTGCAGGTGAACACCGACAAATCCCAGCGGGATATCCGTCATGTGTATCTGAATGAAGCCCAGCGGCTTCGCCCGGATCTCTCACAGAGCAAGTAATAAATTATAGTTCCGGGGTTGTCAATGACTACCGTCATCATGTATAGTGAAGTTAGCCGAGTTAAGCAGAGTTTAGAATGAGTTGAGTGGAGTATAGTTGAGCAGAGTGTAGGACTTTTAGTAGAGCAGACCATTGACTGTCAGTGATCTTTTTTGGCATACCTGTATAGCAGTAACTTATGATGAGTTGCATCTGCGCTATCCCTGTAGCCATGGAGGATTCTCATGCATTCGATTGGGTTCATGCCGGTCCGAGGCGCTTATTCACATACTGACTATCAACAAACCTCTACTCCGGTAGAGGTTTTTCTGTATTTCGGACAATATCCGTTATCACCCTAGGAGGTTACCCAAGTGACGAATCCGAGCATTGAAGAAGTGGTGTCGCTGTCGCGTGAATACAATCTGATCCCGGTCGTAACAAGATTGCTGGCTGATATGGAAACGCCGATCCGGCTGTTCCAGCGGTTTGCAGAGCAGGATCGCGCATTTTTGCTGGAGAGTGTAGAGGGCGGCATTCAATGGGCACGTTATTCTTTTATCGGCAGTGATCCGTTCCTGATGATCTCCGGCAAAAAGGGGCTGATCCAGGTGGAGGTCGGCGGCGAGAAAAAACAGCTGTCCGGCAAACCTGTCGAGGAGCTGAAAGCGCTGCTCCGTTCCTATCGCAGTCCCAAGCTGGACGGCATGCCGCCGTTTACGGGCGGAGCCATCGGATTCTTCGGTTACGATCTGCTGCAATATTACGAGAAGCTGTCCGCACATGCCGTAGATGATCTGAATATGGATGACATCCGTTTTATGTTCTGTGACCGCATTATCGTCTTCGATCATGTGAAGCAGCAGATCCTGCTGGTGGGTAATCTTCATATCAAGGATGGCGATACGGATTCGGATATCCGGGCCAACTATGAGGAGCTGAGCAGCCGCTTGGTGAATCTGGCAGAGGAGCTGCAAAAGGAAGGTCCGAAGGAGAACGTCAACCGCCGCAGTATTCCGCAGGACATTGAACTGGGAGAGGTTCACTCCAATCTCACGAAGGAGCAGTACATCCACAACGTAGAGCAGGCCAAAGAATACATTCGTGCCGGAGATATTTTCCAGGTGGTGCTGTCGCAGCGGATGCATATCGAGACCGAGGTCTCTCCGCTGCATGTGTACCGGATGCTGCGCATTCTGAACCCTTCTCCCTATATGTATTATCTGAAAATGGATGAGGAGATCATCGTCGGTACCTCGCCGGAAGCGCTGGTCAAGGTAGACGGCGGACGGGTGGAGACCCGGCCGATTGCCGGAACCCGGCCGCGCGGAGCAACACCTGCAGAAGATCATCAGCTGGCCGCAGAGCTGCTGGAGGATGAGAAGGAACGTGCGGAGCATCTGATGCTGGTAGACCTGGGCCGCAATGATCTGGGCCGGGTCTCGAAATTCGGCAGCGTGAAATGCAATACATTCATGGAGATCGAGAAATACTCGCATGTCATGCATCTGGTCTCGAATGTGACCGGAACGCTGGCCGAGGATAAGGATTTCTTCGATGCCTTCCTCTCCTGCCTTCCAGCAGGTACGGTATCGGGAGCGCCGAAGCTGCGGGCGATGGAGATTATCGCCGAGCTGGAGCGGGAAGCCCGCGGCGCTTATGCCGGAGCGATCGGATATCTCGGCTTCTCCGGGAACATGGATTCCTGCATCACGATCCGCACGATTATCTTCCGCAAAGGCCGCGCTTATGTGCAGGCCGGAGCAGGAATCGTCTGGGATTCTGTGCCGGAGAAGGAATATGAGGAGACGGTGAACAAGGCGAAGGGGATGCTGAAAGCGATCCGTATGGCGGAAGCCATGTTCCCAACCGAGGTGAAGGAAAAGCAGGTCATTAACCAGGATTATATGTATGAATATACCCCGTGAACCGGGAATTAGCAGAGACGAGATCAGAAGAGCAGAGACTGCTCCATAAAACTTAAAACTTTTAGGAGGACATCAACTATGGACGCAAGCCAGTTACTACAATCAGGAATTGCCGGTTTAATCGAGGGGAAGGATCTTACCCGTACGCAGGCCCGGGAGATTATGGGCACGATTATGGAAGGTGCAGCTTCACCGGCGCAGATCGGATCGCTGCTGACCGCGCTGCGGATCAAAGGGGAGACCGTTGAAGAAATCACCGGCTTCGCTGAGGCGATGCGCGGTTTCGGCACACAGGTGCTTACAGAACGAAGCCAGCTGCTGGATACTTGCGGCACGGGCGGCTCCGGCATTCATAAATTCAATATCTCCACAGCTTCGGCGATCATTTCCTCCGCAGCTTCTGTAAGAGTGGCGAAGCACGGCAACCGTTCGGCGTCCGGCAGAGCGGGCAGTGCAGATGTGCTGGAGGCGCTCGGCGTCAATATTCATCTGAATGCGGAGCAGGCGCGGCAATGTCTGGACAGTATCGGCATCTGCTTCCTGTTCGCTCAAATCTATCATCCGTCCATGAAGCATGCCGCTGCTCCCCGCCGTGAGCTGGGTGTGCGGACGGTCTTCAATATGCTGGGCCCGCTGACCAATCCGGCCGGAGCAGACCGGCAGCTGATGGGCATTTATGACCGCAATAAGACAGAGACGGTTGCCAAAGTCCTGGGTGAGCTCGGCTCCAAGCGGGCGATGATTGTCAGCAGCCTCGATGGCTTGGATGAGATCAGCATCTCGGCACCGACTCAGGTCTCTGAGTTGAAGCAGGGCGTAGTCACCACCTACGAAATTACACCGCAGGAGCTTGGCCTCAGCCAGCATCCGCTGGAGGACGTCATGGGCGGCGATGCCGCAGAGAATGCGGCGATTATCACTACAGTGCTGGAGGGTAATATCAATCCGTACCGTGACATCGTACTGGCAAATGCCGGGGCTTGCATCTATGTCGCCGGTCTTGCCGATACACTTAAGGAAGGCGTGGACCGTGCCCGAGAGGTTGTGGATTCAGGGGCGGCCCTGCGCAAGCTGGAACAGTTAAAAGCGATGACAAAGGAGCTTGATTATGTATCTTGACCGGATTGTTGCCACGAAAATGAAAGAGGTAGAAGCGTTAAGCCAGCAATTCTCGCTTGGCGCGGCGGAGCGCTCCATTGCCGCATTGCCTGCTACCAGAGGCTTCCGCAGCGCCTTGACTGAACGCCGGAACCGGGAGATGGGGCTGATCGCCGAGGTGAAAAAGGCCTCGCCGTCCAAGGGACTGATCCGGGCCGATTTTGATCCGGTGACGATTGCCCGGGGCTATGAAGCGGGAGGAGCAGATTGCCTGTCCGTGCTGACGGACAAGGATTATTTTCAGGGCAGCGGCGTGTATCTTCAACAGGTAAGAGAGGCGGTGCAGCTTCCGCTGCTGCGCAAGGACTTCATCATTGATGAGAAGCAGATCTATGAGGCCCGCCTGCTTGGTGCGGATGCCATTCTGCTGATTGCGGCCATTCTGACCCCGCAGCAGCTCGCCGCGTTCACCGACTCCGCTGCCGCACTTGGACTCGATATTCTGATTGAGGTCCATGACCGCACTGAACTGGAGACGGTATTGTCTACTGGTAAGGCCGAACATCCGGGGGTTCTGCTGGGCATCAATAACCGGAATCTCAAGACGTTCGAAACCTCACTCTCCGCTACGGAGGAGCTGGCAGCCTTGCTACCCGCCGGTCTTCCGGTAATCAGCGAGAGCGGGATTACCGGGCCGGAGGATATTGCGTATCTCCGCAAGACACGGGCAACCGGTGTGCTGGTCGGAGAATACCTGATGCGCCAGCCGGATGTAGAGCAGGCGGTCCATCAGCTGCTCGGTCCGCTTTCTGCCGGGAAGGACCGTGTGCGGCATGACTGAACCCCTCGTAAAAATCTGTGGACTTCAGGGCGTTGAAGTGCTAAAATCTATGAATAGTTTGCCGCTCGATTATGTAGGCCTGGTGTTTGCACCCAGCCGCCGGAGGGTTACCGCGGGAGTGGCTGCGGAGCTGATTGCAGAGCTGGGCAACTGGAAGTCGGAGCCTGCGCCCCGTCCGGTGGGCGTATTCGTTAATCCCGGCCTTTCTGAGCTGGCAGAGCTGCTGAGAACTGTACCGCTGGATGTCGTGCAGCTTCATGGACAGGAGAGTCCGCAGTTCTGTGCGGAGGTCAAGGCGGCTTTTCCCCAGGTTAAGGTCTGGAAGGCCCTTTCGGTTGCCGGGCGCAATCCTGATGCAGGGGATGAGGTTCATACTCTGCTTGACAGCTATGCAGGCACCATTGATGCGCTGCTGCTGGATACCTATGATCCGCGGGAGCGCGGCGGTACGGGCCGTACATTTGATTGGGAACAGATTCCCTTATACCAGCAAGCGGCGGCGAAGCATGCGCTGCCTTTATTTATAGCCGGAGGCTTGCATCCGGACAATGTGAACGAACTGCTGGACGGCTACGCCCCTTATGGCGTGGATGTCTCCAGCGGAGTAGAGACTAGCGGCAGTAAGGACATTGCCAAAATGACAGCTTTCGTAGAAAGGGTGAAGCAATCATGATACAAGTACCGGACAAAAATGGACGTTTTGGTTCTTTTGGAGGCCGCTTCGTTCCTGAGACCTTGATGACTGCACTGATTGAGCTGGAGGAAGCCTACAATAAATTCTCGGCAGACCCGGCTTTTCAGGAGGAAATAGATTATCTGCTCAAGCAATATTCGGGCCGTGAGACCCCGCTGTATTATGCAGAGCGGCTAAGTAAAGAGCTTGGCGAGGCCAAGATCTATCTGAAGCGGGAGGACCTCAATCATACGGGCGCCCACAAGATCAACAACGCGATTGGACAAGGCATCCTGGCCAAAATGATGGGTAAAACCAAGGTGATTGCCGAAACCGGCGCAGGCCAGCACGGAGTAGCGACAGCTACGGTAGCCGCATTGCTCGGCATGGAATGCAAGGTGTTCATGGGCGAAGAGGATACCCGCCGTCAGGCGCTGAATGTCTTCCGGATGAAGCTGCTAGGGGCAGAGGTTATTCCGGTGACCTCCGGCTCCAGAACGCTGAAGGATGCCGGTAATGAGGCGCTCCGCTACTGGGTGAGCAATGTCGAAGATACGTTCTACGTGCTTGGCTCTGCAGTAGGTCCCCATCCGTATCCGATGATGGTCCGTAACTTCCAGCGGATTATCGGGGATGAGACCCGCCGCCAGATTCTCGAAGCGGAAGGGCGTCTGCCGGATCTACTGGTTGCCGCTGTAGGCGGAGGCAGCAATGCCATCGGCATGTTCTATCCGTTCATGGAGGATGAGCAGGTGGCGATGATTGGTGTTGAAGCTGCCGGTAAAGGCGTAGACACTCCGTTCCATGCAGCAACCATGAGCAAGGGAAGCCATGGCGTGTTCCAGGGCTCGCTGAGCTATCTGCTGCAGGATGAGCACGGACAGGTCATCGAGGCCCATTCCATATCGGCAGGTCTTGATTATCCGGGCGTGGGGCCGGAGCATTCCTATCTCAAGGACATTCACCGTGCCCAGTATGTGCCGGTGACGGATGCGGAAGCGCTGGATGCGCTGAAGCTGCTCTGCGTGACGGAAGGGATTATTCCCGCCCTGGAATCGGCTCATGCTATTGCCCATGTGGTGAAGCTCGGCAAGACGCTGACCAAGGATGATATTGTGGTGATCTGCCTGTCGGGCCGCGGCGACAAGGACGTCGAATCCATTATGGCTTATACGGAAGGGGCGGAGCAGCAATGACAACTGAAACGACAAACCGGATGGACCTGACGTTTAACCGGCTGAAGGCGGAAGGCCGTACTGCCCTTATTCCGTTCCTTACCGTAGGCGATCCTGATCTTGAGACGACACTGGATATTATTGCCGAGCTGGAGGCAGCCGGAGCGGATATCCTGGAGCTTGGCGTTCCTTACTCTGATCCGCTCGCCGATGGTCCGGTCATCCAACGGGCGTCCGCAAGAGCGCTGCGCAGCAAGGTTCATCTGCGCACCTGCATGGAGACGGCGCTGAAGGCGCGGCAGGCAGGCAGTGAGCTGCCGTTCATCCTGTTCACTTATTACAATCCGGTGATGCAGATGGGGCTGGATACGTTTTTTGCGGAGCTGAATGCCCATGAGATCAGCGGGCTGATCATTCCTGATGTGCCGGTTGAGGAATCGGAGGACCTGCGTGTACGCAGCCGCGCCGCCGGAGTGAATCTCATTCCGCTCGTGGCCCCGACCTCCAGCGAACGGATCGCCCGGATCGTATCCGGTGCGAGCGGCTTCGTCTATTGCGTATCCTCACTCGGTGTAACCGGGGAACGCTCTAGCTTCCACAGTGGAGTAGATGAGTTCATTGCGTCCGTCCGCCGGGCTACGGACCTGCCTGTCGCTGTAGGCTTTGGGATCTCCACTGGAGAACAGGTATCCCGTTTTGCCAAGATCTGTGATGGTGTTGTAGTCGGAAGCGCCATTGTCCGCAAGGTGGAGGAGGTTATTCCCCTGCTGTCCCAGCCGCAGACGAGAAGCGCCGGACTGTTGCAAATTCGTGAATTTGTGGCACAATTAAGACCTAATTAACTTTTGGAGAGCGAGGATCACCCATGAATCCCAAACCGAATATCGTTGACCTTCCTGTCTACAAGCCAGGGAAGCCGATTGAAGAAGTCAAGAAGGAGCTGGGCTTAAGCGAAGTCATTAAGCTGGCATCCAACGAGAACCCTTACGGGGCTGCACCAAGTGCGAAGGCCGCTATTGTAGCAGAGCTGGAGAACCTCTATTTGTACCCGGACGGCTCCGCCGCTGAGCTGACGGCAACGCTGGCTAAGCATCTGGGCGTGGCAGGTGACCGTATTATTTTCGGATGCGGATCTGACGAGATTATTGCACTGATTGCCCGTGCCTTCTTCCTGCCCGGTGACGAGACGATTATGGCGGATCAGACCTTCTCTGTATATAAGAGCAATGCCGATATAGAAGGGGCTGTAACGATAGAAGTCCCGCTTAAGGACGGAACGCATGATCTGGATGCCATGCTGGCGAAGATTACAGACCGGACCAAGATCGTCTGGATCTGTAATCCGAACAACCCAACCGGCACCATTGTGCCTGAGGATGCCCTGATTACATTCCTGGATGCGGTACCTGCCGGCGTGATGGTAGTCTTGGATGAGGCTTATTATGAATATGTGACGGATCTGAGCTACACGGACGGCATTAAGCTGATCGACAAATATCCTAATCTGGTAGTCCTTCGTACCTTCTCCAAGATCTATGGTCTTGCTGCGCTCCGTATCGGTTATGGTGTAGCCAGCCAGCAGGTGATCTCCCTGATTAATCAGGTGCGTGAGCCGTTTAATACGACACGTTTGGCTCAGGTGGCGGCGGTGGCAGCACTCTCCGATCAGGAATATGTACAGCAGTGCCGTGCACTCAACAGTGCCGGGATTGTGCAGCTTGAGGCGGAATTCGCGCGTCTCGGGCTTACGTCGTTTCCGGCTCACGGCAACTTCATTATGGTGGATGTACGCAAGTCGGCCGCTGAAGTCTTTGATACGCTGCTGCGCCAAGGAATCATCGTCAGAACAGGCTTCCACCGGTATCCGACCTACCTGCGGGTGACCATCGGCTCCGCCGAGCAGAACACAGCCTTCGTAGCTGCCCTGGAGCAGTCGCTGAAGGAACAGGAAGTTCGCGCATAACCGTAAGGACTCAGAAGCTGGATTGACGATACCACAGAAGGCAGGTAGTACTAAGAACATGACGACAAAAATAGCAATTTTCGGTGTCGGCCTGATCGGCGGCTCACTGGCCCTTTGCTTCAAAGGCAAGGAGGGCCTGACCGTTGTAGGCCATGCCCACCGCCCTGAATCTGCTGCTAAATATGTGAGCAGAGGTGTGGTTGATCAGGCTACATTATCACTTGAGGAAGCTGCACTGGATGCGGATTATATTTTTCTGTGTGTGCCGGTTGGCATGCTTGAGGACTATCTTCAGCGGTTAAGCAAGCTGCCGCTGAAGCCGGGCTGCATCATTACAGATGTCGGCAGCACCAAGGCCAGCATCGCCGCGTGTGCCCTTACACTGGATATTCCCGGTGTACATTTCATCGGAGGCCATCCCATGGCCGGATCGGAGCGTTCAGGCGTAGAGGCAGCCTCCTCCTTACTGTTCGAGAATGCGTACTACGTGCTTACGCCCCCGCCGGGCGTACCGGAAGCTGCCTACCAGGCTCTGGAGTCGCTCCTGCTATATACGAGAGCACAGATTGTCCGGCTTGATCCGGAGCGCCACGATGAGATTGTTGGAGCGATCAGCCATCTGCCGCATATTATTGCGGTAGCGCTGGTGAATCAGATTCATGCTTACGATCATTCGGACTCCTTGTACAGCACGCTGGCTGCGGGGGGCTTCCGTGATATTACCCGCATTGCTTCGAGCGATCCGATCATCTGGCGCGATATTCTGCTGAATAACCGTTCTGTGATGCTGCGGCTGCTGAAGGATTGGAACGATGAGGTGTCCTCGTTCATCCATCTGCTGGAGAGCGGGGATGGCGCTGGCATCGAGTCGGCCTTCCATGAGGCGAATCAATTCCGCAGTCAGCTTCCTGAGCGGCGCAAGGGAATGATCACTCCGCTGTTTGATCTGCATATTGATGTTCCCGATCACCCCGGCATTATCGGCCGTATTGCTACGGAACTGGGCGACCAGGGCATCAACCTTAGCAACGTGCAGATTATTGAGAGCCGTGAGGATGTTCCCGGGATCATGCGCTTGTCCTTCCGCCAGGAGGACGATATGGAGCGGGCCAGAATTCTGCTGCAGGAGAATGATTATACCGTGTATATGTAAAAGTAGAGCCGGGGACGGATGCCTCGGCTCTTATTTTGTTTTTGCCTGCATGATGAGGAGAAGGGGGGCAGTGAGAGGCCATTAAATACCCAAATGTTCGTAAAAATGGGCAAAAAAAAGACCGCTTACATAATAAGCGGTTACAGTTCACAATTTCTTGGAACCGTGTAGTGTTTGGATAGGAGTGGAGAGAAACCATACTGTACTTTTATTATATGTATACGGTTACATTCTGTCAATACTTTATTTAAAGAAAAATAACACCGCTTTCATCACCCGGCCTGCACTTCTCTCATAGTCTATTAATTTCCACCTGTTAGAAACTATGCTATACTGGGTTAAGTATGTTTATAGATTCCTTCCAAGTATTGGGTAACCGCTTGCTGGACAAGAGGAGACGGGCTGTGTTGTCCTGTAAGGAGAATGCTGCCATTCTTCTAATTTGAAAAGGAATTGAAAGTTGGAAGCCTTAAATAACGGTGAGTTGAATATACATAGGAAGTATTGGATTTTTGTGCTGCAAATTTGAAGTAATGCCGCAACTTTTTGTTACCTGCCCGGTATAAGTAGATACGGACCGGACGGGATTACACGTGCAAGGGCGAGGAGGGCCGACTCACCATGACGGATTCCCAGTTGATCCAGTTAATCAAGCAAGGCGATACAGAATTATACTCGGAACTCATGCGACGATATCAACGCAAGATATTGGCTTTTGTGTACCACATGCTGAAGAACTCCCATATGGAGCTGATTGCCGAAGACCTCTGTTCAGAGACCTTCTACAAAGCTTTCCGGAGTCTTCATTCCTTCCGTGAAGTGGATGCTTCGTTCTCCACATGGCTGTACACCATTGCCCGCAATACAGTACTTAGTGAACTTCGTAAGAACCGTGCCGGGAATGTATCGCTTGAAGAGAGCGGATATACACCAGTGGCACCGCTTGATGTTGCCCCGGAACAGGCGGCATTACGCAAGGAACGGATGGAACTCGTCCGCGAAGCGATTAACAATCTCCCGGAGAAGCAGCGTTCCGCGCTGATTCTGCGTGAATATGATCAGATGGATTACCAGGAAATTGCCGTGATTCTGGATCAGAGTGTCAGCTCGGTCAAATCACTGCTGTTCCGGGCAAGGAGCAGCGTCAAGCTACAGCTCGAATCCTATTTCTATGAGCCTGATGTTGAAGAGCAGGCTGAGAGGGTGTAAGGCCTATGAATTGCAGGGAAGCGCAGGATTCCATTCCACACTTATGGGACGCTCCCCCCACAGATCCCAGGCGGATTAGACTTGAGAGACATATCGCAACCTGCTCCTACTGCAGTGCCGAATGGGCGCTGTGGCAGGAGACCAGTGAGCTTATGCAGGATACAAGATTCGATGTCAGCGATGAGCGGGCAGAAGCGATCAACAGCAAGGTAATGGAGCGGATTTATCTGGAGAGTCCCTGGCTTATGCCCGGTGACGGGAAGTCTGCGGGAAGCTCGGCAGTATTCCGGCATCGCTTAAGCCTCTGGATTGCCTGTTTCCTAGCGGTGTTCATCTCCAGCTTCTTATATTTCACCGTGTTCAAGACCCCCTCGAATACGACGGCGGCACAGAGCGGGATCGTCGAGACAGGTGTGGCAGGCTTAACCCTGGACTGGTCTTCTTCTTATCCGGTGGAATCTGAGGGCGGCGGGATCATTGAGCCGCTGGTGGCCAACATGGGCCCTGCACATCCGCAGTACTGGATGGTATTGTCGACGCTGGGCGTCGGATTATCCATATTCCTGCTGGTCCGCCTGAACCGGTACCGCAGACAATGAGAACCCCCTTCCCGAGTATGGAGAAGAGGGTTTTTGATATTTGTTAAAAAGGAAGACATTTGTTTTCATTCGTGTTACATTATTAAGCAAACATAAAAGGGAAGGGAACGGTGATAGGCGATGCTGATCGGCTTAATACGCCATGGGCTGACGGATTGGAATGCGGTAGGTAAAATTCAGGGACAAAGTGATATTCCGCTAAATGATGAAGGCAGGCGGCAGGCTGAGATGCTGGGCGACCGGCTGCTGCAGGAGCCTTACCGCTGGGACTACTGTATTACCAGCAGCCTGTCCCGTGCAGCAGAGACCGGGAAGATTGTAGCGGCCAAGCTGGGCGTTCCATTACTTGAGCCGGATGACCGTATCCGTGAGCGTGCCTACGGCCAGGTGGAGGGCATGACGGCTGAAGCCCGTGAAACTAAGTGGGGTAAGGATTGGAAGCTGCTGTCTCTGGGACAGGAGAGCGATGAGGCGCTTCAGGTCCGGGGGCTTGCGTTCCTGGAGGATATTACGGCCCGGTTCCCGGGTAAGAATGTCCTGATCATCTCCCATGGAGGATTCCTTGCACAGCTCTACACCGCACTCTATAAAGACAAATATTCGGAACGGCTCGGCAATCTCTCACTGACGATTCTGGAGAAAAACGAGCAGGAATGGAATCCGTTACTGTACAACTGTACCCGTCATATTTTACAAAAACAGCATTAACCCGACCCTTCGGGTTATTTTTTTTGCGGCAAAAGGAATAAAAAGGGCTGTATTTCCCATAATGGTAGTAAAACAGTGAGGCGATGAGAGATGAATCTGGCGGATATGCTCACTTATGCAGACATTAGTCAGCTTACCGCCATTGCGGGACGCTACCAGTGTGAGTGCAAACGGAATTCCAAACATGATTTGATTCAGAGTATCTTGATCACCTTGGGCAGCCGGGAGTTCATGGAGTCCCATATAAAGGGGAGTTCCCCGGGAGAGCTGCGTTTGCTGAACAGTCTGCTCTTTGATGAACGCAGCCACTTCAGCCTGGAGGATCTGCTGGCCGCTGCCCGGCAAGCCTCCTTCGATGCTCCGCCCGGCAAAAGCGGGGACTACCGCGAGCTGGTCAGCCGGCTTAAGAATAGCGGCTGGCTGTTCAGCGGAGCTTCCCAGCAGAGCCGGTATCAGTTCCAGGTGCCGCTGGATTTGAAGAAGCGCTTCCGTGAACAGATGGCCCAGCATTTGCAGGAATGGATTGTTCCTAGCCCGGAGCCTGCAGTGTACAGGGGGGAGGGGGATTTGCTGGCCGGAGACCTGCTGCTGTTCCTGAGGTATGTGAAGGAGAATGAGCCTGAGCTTAACCAGGAAGGTGCGCTCTATAAACGCAATCAGCAGGGAGTGATGAATGCGCTGCAGATCGCGGAGCCTTTGCTCGGCAAGGGAGGCTGGAGATTCGGTTACGGCAGGGCCTGTGAGCATTATCCGCCGAGATTTGCCCTGCTGTACGATTATGCCCGCCACCGCCGCTGGATCTCCGAGGAAGGCTACAGGCTGCAGCTTACAGCCGCAGGCGAGCAATTTCTGGCGGAGGGGAAATTGGAAAAGCTGATGCAGTTATTCTCCTTTTGGTTAAGACTGTATAAAGGGGCTATTCCCAACTTGCCTTCGCTGGTCTACTGGATCAGTCTAAGTGCGGGCAGATGGGTGACCACAGACTCGCTGTCAGAGGGAATCGGATGGCTGATCAAGCCCTTTTATTACGACGATGCCGCTTCCATTCTGGAACAGCGCGTCTTGCGGATGATGCTGCATCTGGGCATGCTTAAGCTTGGTGAGGAACCCGCAGGAACAGTAGTCATGATGACACCCTGGGGATGTGAGGCGGCTGTGCCGAAGCATCTGCTCAGGTAAGGGGGAGAGAGATGCGGATTGCCTATGGGAGTTACATACCGCAGCTTGACGAATCAGTCTATGTGGCGGAAGGCGCTAAGCTCGTTGGCGATGTAAGAATAAGCAAACAATCCAGTGTCTGGTTCAACGCCGTACTTCGCGGTGACCTGGCGCCAGTGATTATCGGGGAACGCTGCAATATCCAGGACGGTGTGGTCGGCCATGTGGCGGAAGGATTGCCGCTGGTGCTGGAGGATGACATCTCGGTCGGGCACTCAGCAATCATCCACGGCTGCCGGATAGGCAAGGGCACATTAATCGGAATGGGTGCAATTGTACTGAACGGAGCAGAGATTGGTGAATATGCTTTAGTAGGAGCCGGCTCCGTTGTAACCGAGAACACAATCATTCCTCCGTACACGCTCTCCTTGGGCACACCGGCCAAAGTGATCCGTGAATTGACTGAGCAGGATCTGCTGAGGATGGCACGCACAAGTGAAAGCTATGTGAAAAAGGCAATAGAATACGGAATTTCTTAAACAGCGGAGGTGTATCGAATGGACAAAATGAAGGCTACTTATGAAGTGATGCTGGGGCTGGCTGCGGAAATGGTGTGGGATGAAGCGTTAAGAAAGCGTCGTACCGACATGTTGTACCGGAAGATCGACACGGCGCTGGCTGCCGGTGATGAGGCGGCTTTCCGAAATCTGACTGAAGAACTGAAAAGTTTGGCATAGGAAATGCGCTTGGCGCATTTCTTTTTTTTGACTTGGCGTGAGCCGTGGACCCCTTTAATCCAGAATTAAAGATTGCCAAGCCGTATACACTTGTTTATGATGCTTTTAAAGTAAGAATGCTTGCTGCGGGATGCGGCTAGAGGGGGCGAATCTATGAAATTCAGTGATTTTGACAGGAGAGCCTGGGAGACCGATGGATCATACTATGATACCTGCATTATTCCGTATAGCGGACTTCAGGGCACAGAGACTCCGCCGGAGACAGTAGCGCTACTTGAACGGCAGCGTGATTTCCTGGAATTGGCCGAACAGCCGTACAAGGGGAGGGTCGTGACTTATCCGGCGGTACAGTATGCTGGTCCCGGAATGACAGCTCTTGTGAATGAACTTTGCCGAAAAGTCAAATCCAGCGGCTTCCAGTATGCGATTGTGATGTCTGCCAATGAGGAGCTGCGCAGGGAGGAGGTTTTTGAAAGCGATTTACTCCTTTGCCTGCCTGAGATAGCATCCGATTCCAGAGCTGCGGTAAGTGCGCATGTGCGGGGTGAAATCCAAGCCTTGTGGCAGAATGGAAAATGAGTTAAATGTGACGGAAAATCAACAATTATTCAAAAAACAGCCTTAAACGCCTGTCACAATTTAGACAATATTCTTGACGGGTTTTAGACCCTAAGCTATGATTAGGATGAACTTATATGAACTGTGATATATTTCATTGAAAACGGAATTTTTACCTAAAATACCTATGCAACAACTCTGCAGGTGCCTTCTCACATTTTGAAAAGGGGGTTACATACAGTATGAGCAGCCTTAATGAAGAAGAAGAGTCACTTACGCAAGAACCGCCCAGCCGAAACGAGATGTCACGCAGACAGTTTTTGACCTACACACTAGGAGGGGCTACCGCCTTTATGGGTGCCGGAGTTATCTTGCCGATGGTCCGGTTTGCTGTAGATCCGATTCTGCAGAAAAAAGGCGAGGGAGAATTCATCAAGGTAGCGGAAGCGTCCAAGATTACAGAAGAGCCCCAGGAGTTCACCTTCGAGCTTCCGCAGCAGGACGGATGGTATGCCAGTACAGCTATGCTTACGGCGTGGATTCGTAAAGACGCGAACGGAGATATTTATGCGCTTTCACCGATCTGCAAGCATCTGGGCTGCACCGTAGGCTGGAATAACAACAAGGCGCATCCCGATGAATATCATTGCCCTTGCCATGGCGCCCGTTATACGAAGCAGGGCCGGCAACTGGCCGTGGCTGCCAAGCCGCTGGACCAGTACACCACCAAGATTGACGGAGGCTGGGTATATCTCGGTGAAATCGTCCCTAATACTGTTTCGGCGAAGGAGGCGTGAACGGCGTGTTCAAAAACGTATATAACTGGATTGACGAACGTCTGGATATTACACCGATCTGGAGAGATGTTGCCGACCACGAGGTCCCCGAGCATGTCAATCCCGCACACCACTTTTCAGCCTTTGTCTACTGCTTCGGCGGACTGACCTTCTTCATCACTGTAATTCAGATTCTGTCAGGGATGTTTCTGACCATGTATTATGTCCCGGATATCATTAATGCCTACGCCAGTGTGGAATATCTGCAGACCAAGGTCGCCTTCGGTAAAATCGTCCGCGGCATGCACCACTGGGGCGCGAGCCTCGTCATTGTCATGATGTTCCTTCATACGATGCGTGTGTTTTTCACCGGTTCGTATAAGGCCCCACGCGAGATGAACTGGGTAGTGGGGATGCTGATTTTTTTCGTCATGCTGGGACTGGGACTGACCGGTTACCTGCTTCCGTGGGATAATAAGGCGTACTTCGCCACCAAGGTTACGCTGGAGATCGCCAATTCGGTTCCGTTCATGGGGCCGGTGCTCAAGGAGCTGATGCAGGGAGGCAATATTGCCGGCGCCGAGACACTGACCCGGTTCTTCGCCTTACATGTATTCTTCCTCCCGGCGGTTCTGCTTATACTGCTTGTCGGGCACTTCATTATGATCCGCAGACAAGGCATATCCGGTCCGCTGTAAAATAACGTTTAGGAGGCACGGTCATGGCACACGGAGACGACTCTAAAGAGAAGGTGGTATTCGTCGGGGATTCCCGGGTCCGCAGAGGAAACGGATTCATAACCCCGCCGGATTATACGGCGTATCCGGGCAAATCGGAAGCCTTTATCCCTAACTTTCTGCTTAAGGAATGGATGGTTGGTGTAGTAGTGCTGGTGGGAATTCTGGTTCTGACCCTTTCGGAGCCGGCTCCACTCGGGTTCCCTGCCAATCCGGCAGCAACGGTAATTCCGATTCCTGACTGGTATTTTCTCTTCCTCTATCAGTATTTGAAGCTCCCTTACGCATCAGGTGACTATATCGTGCTGGGAACGCTTGGTGTGACTGGGGTGGCCTTCGGGGCGCTGCTGCTGGCGCCTTTCCTGGATACCGGCCCGGAGCGGCGGTTCTATCGCAGACCGATTGCATCCTCGCTGATGTTCCTGTCCCTCGCAGCAATCGTCTACTTGACCAACACAGCCTGGACAGAATACAAGCATGAGATGGCTGAGACCGGCCAGATTCCAGAGGATGTTCAGCGCGAAGAGAAGGCCGCCGAGAATAAGGCTGCAGGCTTGCCAACCACAAGTGCCGTCAAGCCGAAGGATATTGCCATTGTGGACAAGGATGATCCGGCGATGGCACTCTATAAGCAAGCAACCTGTATAACCTGCCATGCGGTAGATATGAAGGGCTCCGGCAGTATTCCCTCGCTGCGAGGTGTCGGTGACAGTCATGATAAGGCGGCGATTCTTACTATTATAAAAGAAGGCAAGGGCCAGATGCCGCCAATGGTTGAGACGGCTATGGGAGCAGGGCTGACCGAGCAGGATATCGATGAGCTGGCCGGCTGGCTTGCCAAACAAAAAAGCGGACAGTAAAATAACAGTAACGCAGGACCTGATCGTGTATGCGCTCAGGTTTTTGTTATGTCATGAAGCTGCTACAGTCGGGGGGAAGTTGTTCGTATGACGGGTCATTGGTTTGAGAAGTTATTTAGGGACCGAAGAATAATATGGCTGCTGTTTATCGTGAATCTGCTCGGAACGGTCTACGGATATATGTGGTATGGCAACCAGCTCACGTTCACAGCGCAGACTGAACCGCTCTGGCTCCTGCCGTTTGTTCCCGACAGCCCTACGGCCAGCCTGTTCTTCACAGCTGCATTGCTGCTGTTACTCTATCCGCCAAGAGGGCTTACAGGAACGCTGGTGCGTGAGCTGATTGAAGCGTTGGCTGTCCTAACCTCTGTGAAGTACGGAATATGGGCGGTGAGTATCATTGTAGCCGGCGGTTATCAGGGGGATTCGATAACCTGGAAGGACTGGATGCTGATGATCTCCCATACCGGAATGGCTGTGGAAGCCCTGATCTATGCCCGGTTCTTCACCTTCCAGAGGATGCTGCCTGTGGCGCTTGCGTGGACGTTCGCAAACGATATAGTGGATTATTCACAAGGCGTGTATCCATGGCTGCCCTCGGTGCTTGATGATGATCTTATCGCTGTTCAGTACTCCACCATGGGGCTTACGCTGTTCAGTACGGCCGCAGCCTGGCTGTTCTGCGGCCGGACAAGGCGTCCGGCACTTCCGGACAGCACTGCCGTGAAGCGCTGACCTCTGTTCTAACTCTTGTCCTTCCGCCATAGATTAAGGTGGGAGGGATGTCTTATGCCGCGCAGAAAAGTATTCATACTGTCAGCAATCCTGCTGTGCTGCCTGCTCGCCGGTATCGGCGGAGGCCGCGTTCAGGCTGAAGCAGGGAATGCCGCTGCAGACCAGGGAAGTACAGCTTACATAGAAGCACCCGGAAGTGTACCCAGTGATCCTGCTGCGCTCACGGCCAGAAGCGGAGCGCAGCGGCTGGAGCAGGCTGCGGAAGCTCTGTACGGCTATGTGCTCGAAGGCGATGTGCTGAAGGCCCGCAAGGAAGCAGAGGAAATCTCACAGATCTTCATCTCCTCGTCCTTTGAAGGGATGACCTCAGTGGAGGGGGTCAATGCACTCTCGTCCGTCATTCTGGATATGAAGTCGGCACTGGCTGCGGCCCAGCCGTCCCCGGAGAGATGGGAAGCGGCTGCGGCGAAGCTGCGGCTTGCCGCCAACAGCCTGAATCACCCCCGCCAGCCCATGTGGCTGCAATACTACAAGCTGGTCCGTGAGGATTTGAACGATATGGAGCAAAGCGCCGCCGCGGGTGATCTGAAGGGTTGGACAGCGGCGCTGGCAAGACTTCAGAGCCGGTATGCGAATATCCGGCCTGCAGTGATCATCTCCCGGCCTGCTGAGGCGGTGAACACCTTTGATTCCTGGCTGTCTTTCGCAGGAGGGGTGGCAGGCTCGGAGCAACCCGTGGAACGGGCCCGCCTGCTGGAGATTGTGTCCTATGGACAGGATGCAGCAAGAGTGATGTTCGGCAAGGACCGCAGCGAGCCGGTCTTGTCGCTGCCGCTGGCTCCGCAGCAATACGGGGGCTGGGCTCTGCTGGCAGGCGCGTTTATCCTTACGGTGCTGGCGTATACGGCTTACCGTAAGTACCGCGGCCAGAAGCGGGATTTGAAGACCGTGTAGGGTAGAGCAGAGGTAACAGAGGATACAAAGAGGGCGGACCCCACAAGCAGCCAGTGCCGGCTTGTGGGGTCCGCCCTTATGTGTGTATAGATCAGGTCTCCCGGAAGCCTTCGCCGTGAACGTCATGAACGTCGCTGATAATGACGAAGGCCTTCGGGTCCACCGACTTTACCAGCAGGCTGAGCCTGCGGATCTCCTGTCTGGAGACCACGCAGTAGACCATGTGCTTGGCCTGCTTCGAATAGGCACCGATTGCCGGGATTAAGGTAACACCGCGATCCATTTCTACGGTGATCAGCTCGGCAATCTGCGGCGCCTCGTCGCTGATGATGGTGAAGGCTCTGGCGGCGTAGGCCCCTTCCTGAATGAAATCAATTACACGTGAGGCGATGAAGACTGCCACGAGAGTATATAATATTTTTTCGCGGGGAATGTAGAGCAGGGAAGCCCCGATAATAATGATATCCACAGCCAGAATAATCTGCCCCATACTCCAGCCGAACTTGCGTCCAAGGATCCGTGCAACAATATCTACACCCCCGGTGGTGCCCCCGAAACGGAAGACAATCCCCAGACCCAGACCCAGAGTGACCCCTGCATATAATGAAGCAAGAATAAAATCATGCTCGGTGCTGAACGTTACAATCCAGCCCGCCTTGATCATCCGCTCAAATAACCAGAGGAAGAAAGACAGAGAGCCGATGCCGAGTCCGGTATAGACGATCTGATTCGCCCCGAGCACCTTCCAGCCGAGCAGAAAGAGCGGGAGGTTGAGCAGCAGTGTCGTTAAGAAGATAGGGATGTCAAAGGCGTAATTGAGCAGGATGGTAATCCCGGTAACTCCGCCCTCCATCAGCTGGTTGGGAATGATGAAATACAGTAGTCCGAATGCGTAGATGGCCGTACCCAGCATGATGGGGGCCACTGTTTTGCTGACTGTGCTGATTTTAATGGATGAACTCATATAATCCCTCGCCTACGCCTCTAAATGGGCAATTTATATGTAATGATCCCCCCGGAGAGCACGTAAGCTCCAGGCGGCATTGCAAAAAAGATTTGTCTTCAAAACGTCTTTACGATAACATAGGGGCAAACAGAAGGCAAGAACACACGGGGGTGAAAGGGAAATTTATGGATAAAAGTCTTGGTGACATACAACGTGAGGTAGATACCTACATCTCACAGTTTAAAGAAGGCTACTTCAGTCCGCTGTCGATGCTGGCCCGGATGTCCGAGGAAGTCGGAGAGCTGGCGCGCGAAGTCAACCATCAATTCGGCGAGAAGCCGAAAAAAGCGGATGAAGCCGATAATTCGATTGAGCTGGAGCTGGGCGACATTCTCTTTATTACCGTTTGTTTCGCCAATTCCCTCGGTATAGACTTAACAGAGGCGCATAATAAGGTTATGCACAAATTCAATACGCGTGATGCCGGGCGCTGGACGCCCAAAAACACCGATTAGGCCTATGCTACATATGCTGTACCAAACGAACGGGTTTTAGCCGTAAGGATGGTGAGGATATGGATCATAATGATTATGTAAAAGCGGCCTACCGCTCGATACTCCGCAGTGACTTTGCTGAGGCCATCACCTTGTTCGAAGCGGCCATTGCGGCTAGTCCGGACGATGCGGAAGTCAGATACCGCTGCTCTATTACCTATGCCCGCAGCGGCATGCTGGACAAAGCGCTTGAACATGCTATAGCCGCACGCCGGCTGGATGGGACCAAACCGGATTATCAGCTGCATCTGCAGCATCTGCAGGCTCTTAAGCTTGTGCAGGAAGCGAAGCGGCTGCTGGAGGATGAAGCAGCGGACAGTGTGAATCCGTACCATCCGATTACGCTGCTGAAGGAAGCTGTATCGCTTGACCCTCTCTACGGGGATGCTTATGTATGGCTGGCGATTGCGCACAGCCGGATGAATGAACATCTGCAGGCGATTGCGGTATTGAAAGAAGTTATGTCGCTGCACCCGGATGACAGCGGCCTACGTCTGCTAATGAAGGATCTGCAGAAATCGCTGCAACAATATATACAATAATAACAGAGCCAGGGAAAGCGGGGAGAATTCATTTGAGTGACAAGATCAGGATTGTTGTTTCCGGAGCCGGAGGCAGAATGGGCAAAGAGGTTGTGAAGCTGGTATTGCAGGATGATGAACTCAAGCTGGCAGCAGCGGTTGACCGCTCTGCACATGGCAGTGATGCCGGCCGTCTGGTTGGCCTTGAGGACTGTGGTGTGCTTGTAACTTCGGATCTGGAGACTGCGCTTACAGATACAGCTGCCGATGTAATGGTAGATTTTACGATTCCACAGTCTGCATACAGCAATACTGCGCTGGCGGTCAAGTACGGCGTCCGTCCGGTTATCGGAACCACCGGCTTCACGCCGGAGCAGATCGCGGGGCTGGACAAGCAATGCCAGGAGCAGGGAATCGGCGGACTGATTGCGCCTAACTTCTCCATCGGCGCGATTCTGCTGATGAAATTCGCTGCCCAGGCCGCAAAGTATTTCCCTCATCTCGAAATTATCGAATATCACGGAGACCAGAAGCTGGATGCTCCGTCAGGAACAGCGATTAAGACGGCAGAGATGATCTCTGAGGCGCGGCAGGAGCTTCGCCAGGGACATCCCGAAGAAGAAGAGCTGATTGAAGGCTCGCGCGGCGGGTATTATAACGGCTTCCGTATTCACAGTGTGCGTCTTCCGGGCGTTTTTGCCCAGGAGGAGGTTGTATTCGGCGGGTTCGGACAGTCGCTGAAGATCCGTCATGACTCCTATGAGCGTGCGGGTTATATGCCTGGAGTCAAGCTCGGGATTCAAAAGGTGATGGGCTATACCGGCTTGATTTACGGTTTTGAGCATTTTATAGAATAGACGGGGAGAGAAACAGAATGTTGAAAATTGCTTTTATCGCACATGACCGCAAAAAAGATGAAATGGTTAATTTCGTAACTGCTTATGAGCATGTCTTTGAAGGGCATAAGTTATTCTCCACCGGAACCACGGGCCAGCGTATCATGGAAGTGACCAAGCTCTCCATTCACCGCTACATGTCCGGGCCGCTTGGCGGCGACCAGCAGATTGGCTCGATGGTCGCTACGGATGAGCTGGATTTGATTATTTTCCTGCGTGATCCGCTGATGGCCCAGCCGCATGAACCGGATATTACGGCGCTGCTTCGTCTGTGTGATGTGTACGGGATTCCGGTGGCCACGAATATTGCTACAGCGGAAATTCTGGTGAAGGCTATCGACCGGGGAGATTTCGGCTGGCGTGAGCTGGTACATAAATACAAGCCGGGTGTGGACGAGTCATGAAGCTTGACATCCTGGTATTCGGGGCGCATGCGGATGATGCCGAGATCGGCATGGCAGGCACAATTGCCAAGCATACTGCCGCCGGCTTCAAAGTGGGAATGTGCGATCTGACCCGGGCAGAGATGTCCTCAAACGGAACGGTGGAGCTTCGGGAACAGGAGGCTCATCAGGCTGCCGCAGTGCTGGGCGCGGTGGTGCGGACCAATCTGGGACTGCCTGACCGTGGACTGTATATGACAGAGGACCATCTGGCGGCTGTCACAGCGGAAATCCGCCGTTATGCTCCGTCCATGGTATTTGCCCCTTACTGGGAAGACCGCCATCCCGACCATATTGCCTGCAGTAAGCTGGTGGAGGAAGCGGTATTTAATGCGAAGCTCCGCAGATATATGCCGGACAAGCCTGCGATTCCTGAGCCCGAGTTATATTTCTACTTCATTAATGATCTTGGACGGACGGATCTGATCGTCGATGTGACTGCGCAGTATCCGCTGAAGGAGCAGGCATTGTCCTGCTATCGTTCCCAATTTGGACTCGCTCCGGGTGAAGATGCCGTTGCAACGCCATTGACGGAAGGGTATATCGAGCGCGTCCGTTCCAGAGACATGCTGCTCGGCCAGCGGAGGCTCATTCGTTATGCCGAAGGGTTCGCCGGCAAGGTTCCGTATACGGTAGATCTGTTTAGTACTGCCCGCAAATAAAGCGTCACTCGACATTGCCCGGAAAACAACTATAATTAATTCATAACGTTACTTGAAGTAATAGACTTAGTTTAAATGAAGGGGCGGAGCTATGGAGCGGCTTAAGATAGGCATCACCTGTTATCCGTCTCTTGGCGGCTCGGGCGTGGTGGCAACTGAACTGGGCAAGCTATTGGCCGAAAAAGGTCATGAGGTCCACTTTATCACCCACAGCATCCCGTTTCGGCTGGGAACGTTTCAGAAGAATATTTTCTACCATGAGGTAGAGGTTAACGATTATTATGTGTTCCGCTATCCGCCATATGATCTGGCGCTGGCGACCAAGATGGCGCAGGTAGCCAAAATGCAGAATCTGGACCTGTTCCATGTGCATTATGCGGTTCCGCATGCGGTATGTGCTTATCTGGCCAAGCAGATCCTAGGTAATGATATCAAAGTGGTTACCACGCTGCATGGTACGGATATTACAGTGCTGGGCCAGGACGAATCCCTGAAGGATCTGATCCGGCTGGGCATTAACGAGAGTGATGCGGTGACCGCCGTCTCCCGTGATCTGATTAAGGAGACCCGCAAGGCGCTTGATATTACGCGTGAAATTGATCTGACTTATAATTTCGTAGATAAGCGTGTCTATTATCCCCGGGATGTTACGGATCTGCGCGGCGACTTCGCGGCCCCGGATGAGAAGATTCTCATGCATATCAGTAATTTCCGTCCGGTCAAGCGGGTGAGTGATGTGGTGGATGTGTTCGCCAAGGTGAACCGGCAGGTACCTTCCAAGCTGCTGTTGGTCGGAGAGGGACCTGACCTGCCGAAAATTCAAGCCAAGATCAGCGAGATGGGGCTCGACGATCATGTCCGCTTCCTGGGCAAGCAAGACGAGATTGCCCAGGTAATCTCCCTGGCGGACCTGCTGCTGCTGCCTTCTGAGAAGGAGAGCTTCGGGCTTGTTGCCCTGGAAGCTATGGCCTGCGGCGTTCCGACCATTGGCTCACAGGCCGGTGGTATTCCGGAGCTGATCCAGCATGGCAAGACCGGATTCCTTGCGCCGGTCGGCGATACGGAATCCATGGCAAAGTATGCCGTCCGGCTGCTCTCGGATGAGGCGATGGCTGAGAGCTTCCGGCACGCCTGCCTGGAGCGGTCCTGCAATGATTTCAGCAGAGATATGATCACTAATCAATATGAAGATATCTATTACCGTGTGCTCGGGCGCAAGGTATCCGGGTTAGACCCGATCCTGGGGTAAGGAGTACGTTATGGAATGGAGAATGGCACCACCCGGCATGGCTGAAGCCGCCGGGACTGTTGTTGCAGGCCTGCTGGCAGGCGGTCATGAAGCTTATTTCGTCGGCGGCTGCCTGCGCGATGAGCTGCTGGGCCGTCCGGTGCATGATATAGACATCACTACCTCCGCGCTGCCGGAGGAGGTAATGGCCCTGTTTCCGCGCTGCGTCCCTACCGGACTGGCGCATGGCACGATCACTGTGCTGCAGGAGGGCTACAGCTTAGAGGTTACGACTTACCGGACGGAGAGCGGCTATGCCGATCACCGGCGTCCGGAGCATGTCGTATTCGTCAGGGATGTGCGGGAGGATCTCCGCCGCCGTGACTTCACGATCAATGCCATCTGCTGCGGCCTTGACGGCGAGCGGATTGACCCTTTCGGCGGGGAGCAGGATCTTCAGCTCCGGATGATCCGCTGTGTAGGCGAAGCGGAGGAACGCTTCGAAGAGGATGCGCTGCGGATGCTCCGCTGCGTACGTTTTGCTTCTGTGCTGGATTTCGCGATTGCGAAGAATACCTGGCGCGGTCTGCTGCGCCAGCGTGACAAGCTGGCGCATATTGCTGTGGAGCGGGTGCGCGCCGAGGTGGAGCGCATCCTGGAAGGCCCGCACCCGCAGCGCGGGCTGGGGCTCCTGCTGCGCAGCGGCCTGCTGCCGCGCGGCAAAGCGCCGTTCCCTTGGACCGGCCGTGACCTGGCGGCTGCCGCCGCCCGCCTCGCCGGTCTCGGGAACCTGGAGAGCGCCCGCCTGCGCTGGGCGCTCCTGCTGCATGCCCTGAGCTCATCGGCGGCTTCCGCCGATGAGCTCCTGCGGGCATGGACGTTCCCGGGGGCGACGCGCACTGGCGTCGTCGCCGTGCTCCGCGTCCGCGAAGCCTGGGACGCGGCGTTGTCTTCGGCGCGGCCGGAGGATTCCGGCGCCGGGGAGCGGCTGCGGCGGCGGTGGATCGCCGCCGTGCTGGGCCATGGCCAGTCAGCCGCCGAAGGGTGGCTGACGCTGCTTGAGGCGGCGGGGGCTGACGCCGCGCCCGCGACTGGCGCAGGTGCGACCAGCCCGGCCGCAGCCGTCCCTGCCACAGCCGCAGTCGCACCCGCCGCGACCGCATGCGTCCTTGTTGCAGACACTGGCGCACCCGTCACGTCGGTAGACGTCCCTGCCAGTGACGTAGGCGCACCCGCCACCCCCCCTGTCACCACCAGCCTCCTGCGGTCCTGGACCGCAGAGATGCCGATCCGCACGCTCGCTGAGCTGGCGGTGAGCGGACATGAGGTGACAGCGGTGCTGGAGAAGCGTCCCGGCCCGTGGCTGGGCGTATTGCTGCACCAGCTTCTTCTGGCTGTCGCGGCGGGTGACCTTGCCAATGACAACCAATTACTGCTGGAAGCAGCGCAAAGGATGGATAGAGATGAATAGCGGTCATGCGCAGCGTCCCGGCGTCTTGAAGCGGGAGACGTTCGTACCCGGCTGGACCAAGGGGATTCAGCGGCTGGATACTGTCGGTTCCACACAGGAGGAAGCCAAAATACTAGCCGAGGGCGGCGCCCCGGAGGGAACGACGGTTATGGCCGAAGCGCAGACCGGCGGGCGCGGGCGGATGGGCCGTAAATGGCACTCCCCCCACGGCAAAGGAATCTGGATGAGCCTGGTGCTGCGTCCTAATCTGCCGCTTGCCTTGACTCCGCAGCTGACGCTGCTTGCCGGAGTGGCTGTCTGCACAGCGATCCGTGAGGTTACCGGAGTGCCAGCCGGCATCAAGTGGCCGAATGACCTGCTGGCCGGCGGCCGCAAAATCTGTGGAATCCTGCTGGAATCCTCGCTTCGGGAAGGCGGGCTGCATTATTGTATCGCCGGTATCGGCATTGCTGCCAATCTGACCGAAGAGGACTACCCGGAGGAGCTACGCAGGATCGGTACATCGCTGCTGATCGAAGGCGGGGGCATTCCTGTAGACCGCATGAGGCTTGCGGAAGCCGTGCTGGAGGAGCTCGAATATCTATACCGGGTATATCTGGAGCAAGGCTTCCAGCCCGTGAAGCAGCTGTGGGAGTCGATGTCGGTGACACTGGGGCGGCAGGTTTGGGTGAACACTCCCCAAGGCCGCACCGAGGCTACTGCTGTCGGACTGAGTGATAACGGCGGGCTGCTGTTACGTAACGAATCCGGTGAGGTAGTGAGCGTACTGTCCGGTGAAATCGAAATGATCTAGGTGTGTCAACAAGGCCGCTCCTCAAAACCAAGAGGGCGGCCATGTCATATTTTAAGGTTTTTATTTTTGTCCTTTTTTGGTATACTGTCAACAAGAGGCGGCATCGCACAGCGAGCTGTACTCCTGCAATTGTATCTTTTAACAGGACATTGTTTACCGGATGTACCTTCATAACTGGATGTAACGGTTACGTTGGATTCTGCTCTGAGCCGTAAGGACCGAGACAGAAGGGACGATCGCGAGTGACTCTTTTTTGCCCTTCGGACCTATTTAGCGGACTAATGCTAAAGGGTTTTTTTGTTTGCGCGGAGAACGCGTATTTTATGGAAAAGGGGAATGAGAGCAAATGGCAGACAAACACGCACTGAATATTATCAAAATGAAAAAAATGAAAACGGATGGTGTGCCCTTAAGCATGATCACCGCTTATGATTACCCTTCAGCCCTGCTGGCTGAGGAAGCAGGAATTGACCTGATTCTGGTCGGCGATTCCCTAGGGAACGTCGTGCTTGGTTATGATACCACGCTGCCGGTTACCATAGAGGATATGGTCTACCATACCCGGTCGGTGAAGCGCGGAGCGCCTAATACTTTTATAGTGGCTGATATGCCGTTCATGACCTACCACGGAAGCGTGGATGAGACCTTGCGCGGTGTGCGCAGACTGATGCAGGAAGGCCAGGCCCATGCGGTCAAAATGGAAGGCGGCCTCGAAATCTGCTCTGCAGTGTCTTCTGTTGTAGCAGCCGGAGTTCCGGTCCTTGGCCATATCGGCCTGACCCCGCAGTCGGTCAATATGATCGGCGGCTACCGGATTCAGGGGAAGGATGCCAAGGATGCACAGCGGCTGATGGACGAAGCGAAGGCGCTGGAAGCGGCCGGGGCCTTCGGCATTGTGCTGGAGCTGGTCACGGAGGAAGTGGCAGAAGCCATCTCCAAGGCTGTCAGCATACCGACCATAGGCATTGGTGCCGGGCGTTACTGTGACGGACAGGTTCTGGTATTCCATGATGTCCTGCGGTATGCCTCTCCTTACCGGGAGAAAAAGTTCGTCAAAACCTACGCCGATGTCGGTTCTCTGATCCGTGAAGGCATCACCAGCTACGTTCAGGAAGTGAAGGACCGCTCGTTCCCTGCGCAAGAGCATGTGTTTAGCGCGGATGAGACCGTCCTGGAATCTTTATACGGCAATGCCGGCAAAGGAGCGAAATAAAATGAGAGTCATCCGAACAATTGTTGAACTGCGCGAAGCGCTTGAATATATGCGTCAAGGGGGCCATGGCCCAGTTGGTTTTGTGCCCACCATGGGATATCTGCACGAAGGACATGCCAGTCTGCTGCGTAAAGCAGGGGAGAAGAGCGGCACAGTGGTGATGAGTATTTTTGTCAATCCGCTGCAATTTGGCCCGAATGAGGATTTTGCTTCCTATCCACGGGATGAACAGCGTGATTTGGAGCTGGCTGAACGTGAAGGTGCGGACCTGGTGTTCATCCCCAGTGTCGAAGAGATGTACCCGCAGCCGATCCGCACAGGCGTAACGGTCTCCTCGCTGACCACACAGCTCTGCGGCGCTTCGCGTCCGGGACATTTTGACGGAGTAACTACAGTGGTCAGCAAGCTGTTTCATATCGTGCAGCCGGATTACGCCTTCTTCGGACTGAAGGATGCCCAGCAGGTAGCCGTTCTCCGCCGGATGGTGTCTGACCTTAACATGAACGTGGACATTATCGCCTGTCCTATTGTGCGCGAGGAAGACGGGCTGGCGCTTAGCTCCCGCAATGTCTATCTGAGCAGCGAGGAGCGCAGACAGGCGCTGGTATTGTCGCGTTCCCTGCGCGAAGTGCGTCAGGCTATGGAAGAGGGCAGCATTCGTACGGTAGAGGAAGCACGGAGCCTGCTGGTCTCGGTCATTTCTGAATCGCCGCTTGCAGTCATTGATTATGCTGAGATTCTAACCTTCCCTGATCTGGAAGAGCTGGAAGGCGGCAGCAGGCTGACGGATGCGGGCGGAGAGGTTATAATAGCTCTGGCCGTGAAGTTCGGCAGAACCCGTCTGATTGATAATAATGTATTTATTCCTAAGGAGGCACACGCTCTTGTTTAGACATATGATGAAATCCAAGATCCACCGGGCAACGGTCACTGAAGCCAATCTCAATTATGTGGGCAGTATTACCATTGATGAGGAACTGATGGAAGCCGCTGACCTGCTGGAGAACGAGAAGGTGCAGATCGTGGACAATAATAACGGTTCCCGTCTGGAGACTTATGTCATTCCCGGCCCGCGCGGCAGCGGCGTCATCTGTCTGAACGGGGCGGCGGCGCGGCTGGTACAGCCCGGCGATACCGTGATTATTATTTCTTACGCTATGATGTCCTCCGAGGAGCTGGCGGCGCACAAGCCGACTGTAGTGTTCGTAGATGCGGGCAATAAGCCAGTGAAGCTGGCGGATCATGAGATTCACGCTACAATTGCCTGAATTCCTTACTTTGAGCCATGTAATCAATGGCAGGGATGAAGACACCTGTACTTGTGAAAAATGAAGGCAGGCAAGCTTAAGCTGACTTCATTATCAGTAAGGGTGGGATGTCCGGTGTTTCAACATTTATTTGCTGAGATGAACAAGATGCTGCAGGAGATCCAAACCGACTTCCCTACTGCGGAGGGTGCCCGCCGAAGCGATCTTTTATCCAAGTATAATATGCTCCACCGAATCAGTGATAATGTAATGGATGAGTGGCTGGTCTTTGCCGAGAAGCTGAGCGAGTTCCGGGAACAGGCGGATTTCCAGGCTCCGCCTGAGGAACTGCCGGAGGAAGAAGCGCCTGAGCTTGGGATGGATGCTTTTGTCAGGGGACAGGGCTATTACAAGCTGCTGATGTACCGCAAGTGCATTGAACAGTTCCGTGAGGTTACGGCACAATATCCGGACAGCCTCGCTGCCCGCCTGTATCTGGCCATGGCTTACCTCCAGGAGGGGGAAGGCGAGATTGCCTGGGGACATCTGGACCACATGCTGGGCCTGATTCGTGAGGTGAAGCTGAAGGCGATGATCTATAATGCGCTGGGCTGTATCCGGGCTTCCCAGGAACGTTTTAAAGAAGCCAGTGAGCTGTTCAGCCTGTCGCTGCTGCATGACCCTGATCTGCCGGAGCCGAGCGTTAATCTGGAGGTGTGCCGCAGGCGGGGCGGGAAGCTGGAGTTCGGCCATCAGCTGGTTTCGCTTTTATAACTTATCCTCGGTTTCTTTAGGCGATGCGCCCCACTTCCCGGGGGTGTGCATCGCCTTTTTTCGTAACTTCTGTTATGCTGATAAAGAGTCTCAAGTGAAAGGGAATAGAACTTATAATGAAATTTGCCGTGCTTGATTTTGAAACTACGGGAACCCAATCTGTGGGAGAGATCATCCAGGTTGGCCTTGCCATTATAGAAGAAGACGGGACGATCTCCCGGGTGTATGGTTCCTACGTCAAGCCCGGAGCGCCAATCCCTCCTTTTATTACGGGCCTGACCGGAATTACAGACAGTGATGTACAGGATGCGCCGGAGCTCGATGAGATGATGATGGAGCTGGTGCCGCTGCTGGATGATGTGGTCCTCGTCGGACACAATGTTGCGTTTGATTTTCATTTTTTGCAGAATGCGCTGGACCGCTGCGGCTATCTGCCGTTTCAGGGGCGGATTCTGGATACGATCGATTTTCTCAAAATATGCTTTCCCTCGCTGAGCACCTATCAGTTAGGCGCGGTAAGCAGCCACTTCGGCATTACGCATGACCGTCCCCATCAGGCGGACAGCGATGCGCTTGCCACGGCTATTGTGCTGCTCAAATGTCTGGAAGAGCTGCACAGTCTGCCGCTGCTGACCATTCAGCGCCTGAATGAGCTGTTCGCGGACGAAGACAGTGATATGGCCTGGTATTTCGACGGTCTGCTGCGGGAGCGGGAGATGGAGACCTTCCAGCCGGAAGGTGAGCTGAGCTTCTACCGTCAGCTTGCGCTGGCGGTGGGGGATTGGGCAGAGCTGGCTACGCCCCGGGAGGAAGGAAGCGTCAATCCGCTGGAGAATATTACCTTTGAGGAATATATGGATGAGGTAACCAAGCGGCTGAAGGCTGCGCTTCCCCAGTATGAGAGCCGTGAAGCCCAGGAGCTGATGATCCATGAGGTCATTACAGCGCTTGAGCAGGATAAGCATCTGCTGATTGAAGCGGGAACAGGCACCGGCAAATCGCTGGGTTATCTGCTTCCGGCGATCTACCACAGTGTGAAGAGTGATCAGAAGGTGATGGTCAGCACCCATACCATTAACCTTCAGGACCAGCTGCGGGAGCGGGATATTCCGCTCTTAACCAGCGTTGTGCCGTTCCCGTTCAAGGCTTCCATCTTTAAGGGAAGAGGGCACTATTTGTGTCTGCGCAAATTCGAACATAGAATGAACAAAAAGGACTTTACGAGTCCAAGGGAAGAAGCAATTACCGCTGCGCAAATGCTTGTCTGGCTAACCCAGACGACAACCGGGGATGATGAGGAGCTTAACTTAAGCGGACGGGGCGGCGATTTCTGGGAGACTGTAGCCAGTGATACCGACTCCTGTCTGGGACGCGCCTGTCCCTGGTTCCGCAAATGCTATTACCACCGGGCCAAGCATGAAGCGGGGATCTCCGATGTGGTGGTCACCAATCACTCCAAGCTGTTCGCAGATGTCAAAGCCGGGCATCAGCTTCTTCCGGCCTACGAGCATCTTGTCATTGACGAAGCTCATCATCTGGAGGATATTGCCGGCAAGCATCTTGGCATGCAGATGAAATATTTCACATTCGCCCATACCTTAACCCGTCTCTACAAAGATAGCCGGAGCGGGCAGCTGCCTGCCCTCCGCCAGAGCCTGCAGTCTTCCGGCAGTGAGCAGGCTTCCGAATGGAGCGGCGTGATCGACAGGATCTATCCAGATCTGCTGACCGTGAAGGAATCCTGGGATGCGCTCAGCGACAGGCTCTTTAGCCTGCTGCCCGAGCGCAGTGACGCCGGGGCCGGTGAAGCAGGCCAGCTGGTAGCGCGCCTGCAGCCGGGCAAGAAGCCCAAGGATTGGGAGGAGCTGGCTGCCCTTGAGAATACACTGAACCTCAGTCTGAGCGATATCATCCGCAAGGGTGACAAGATGCTCAGTGAGATGCGTGACACGGACAGCCAGTCCTCCTCGGACAGTCTTGTGACGGATATAGGCGGCTTGTTCAAGGACCTGGCATCCATTAGAGAGCAGATTCGCTTCTTCATGAGCCTGAATGATGAGAATATTGTGTATTGGCTGGAGGGAAGCGGCAATTATAAGGGCAAGTCGCTGCAAATGTATGCCGTTCCCGTAGATGTCAGCACCCAGCTCAGGGAGCTGTTCTTCGACAAGAAGAAGAGCATTATCCTGACCTCGGCCACCTTATCGGTGGATAAATCCTTCCAGTTCATGATGGATAACCTGGGCCTTGGTGAGGCTGCGGAGCAAGGGCGTCTGATGACTGCGCTGCTTCCGTCGCCGTTCAAGTACCGTGAGCAGGCACTGCTGGTCATTCCCCGCGACTTCCCGAGCGTTAAGGGAAGTATAGGGGATGCCCGATTCGTGGACACGCTAGTCCACTCCCTTGCTGAGACGGCTGTAGCTACACGGGGACGGATGCTGGTGCTGTTCACCTCCTACAAAATGCTGCGCCAGGTCTACGATCCGCTGAAGGAGGCACTTGCCTCGCAGGATATCGCGGTGCTGGGACAAGGCGTGGAGGGCGGCAGCCGGAGCAAGCTGATCCGCCGCTTCCAGGACACCCCGGCCTCCGTCCTGCTTGGTACCAGCAGTTTCTGGGAAGGGGTTGATATTCCTGGAGAAGCATTGACCTGCCTGGCGATTGTCAGACTGCCGTTCCAGCCGCCGAATCACCCGCTGGCTGAGGCGAAGTCGGAGCTGCTTCAGGCACAGAAGAAGAACCCGTTCATGAAGCTGTCCGTGCCGCAGGCCGTTATCCGCTTCAAGCAGGGCTTCGGGCGGCTGGTCCGTACGGCGAAGGACCGGGGGATCGTGATTGTCTATGACACCAGAGTGATTGAATCCTATTACGGGAAGTACTTCCTGTACTCGCTCCCCGGTCCCAAGATGGAGCATATGCTCACCGAGCAGATGGTTCCGAGAATCGCCGAATGGCTGGAAGACGGTGGGGTTTCCTAATTCATCCGCTATTGCTATTATTAATAAGTCATGATTAACCTGATGATCCGTTCCCGCCTCCTCTGCCACTCCGGCAGGCGGCGGGGTACGGTTGCTATAATTGTACGGGTCTAACAAAACTTTTAAGGAGGAGAATACATGAAATCGGATAAAATATCGGAGGCCGTCGTTCGCAGACTTCCAGTGTACCTGCGGTTCCTGAACGATCTCCAAAAACGTGAAATCTCCACAGTCTCTTCTCAGGAGCTTGGCCAAAAGCTAGATCTGAACCCCGCCCAGATCCGCAAGGATCTGGCTTATTTCGGTGATTTCGGCAGAAAAGGCATCGGCTACGATGTGTCCTATCTGATTGAGAAGATTCGTCACATCCTGAAGCTTGACCAGCAAATTAATGTTGCACTGGTTGGAGCCGGTAATCTCGGTCATGCCTTGTCTAACTACAACGCTTACTTGAAGGATACGATGAAGATCACTGCCATCTTCGATGCCTATCCGCCGAAGGTGGGCCAGCAGATCAACTCGCTGGTTGTGCAGCCGATGGAGGAGCTAAGCAGTACAATCCGCTCGCAGGGAATCCGGATCGGGATCATTACTGTGCCCGACAGCGAAGCCCAGAATGTAGCCGATATTCTTGTGGATTCCGGCATTGAGGCGATTCTGAACTTCGCACCGGTTATTCTCAAGACGCCTGCCAATATCCGGATTCACGCCGCTGATTTCACTACAGATCTGCAGAGCCTGGCCTATTATTTGCATGATGGAAAGGATGCGGCTGAAGATGAGCAGTAAGATCACGATAATCAAGAATGGGCACTTTCTGGTTCCCGGCAGCGATAAGCCAGTGCTGAGCGGGTATATGACCCTGGATGATGACCTGATTACTTACATAGGTGAAGCTGAGCCGGCAGTGGAGGATGGCGCTCAGGTCGTAGACGGCAGCCGTCTGCTGTTCATGCCGGGTCTGGTCAATACCCATGGACATACTGCCATGTCACTGCTGCGCGGATACGGCGACGATATGGTGCTTCAGACTTGGCTGCAAGAGAAGATGTGGCCGATGGAAGAGAAATTCACTGGTGATGATGTATATTGGGGAACTTCTTTGTCCGTGCTGGAAATGCTGAAGGGCGGCACAACAACCTTCCTCGATATGTATGATCATATGGACCGGGTAGCGGAAGTGACCGAGCAGTCCGGTATTCGTGCTGTGCTGATGCGCGGCGTAATTGGGCTGTGCCCGGAAGATGTACAGCAATCCAAGCTCGCTGAGGCGATTGCTTTTGCCCGTAACTGGCATGGCAAGGCTGACGGCAGAATTACGACCATGCTCTCGCCGCACGCCCCGTACACCTGTCCTCCAGAGTTTTTCATGAAGTTTGTGCAGGCTGCCCATGATCTGGATCTGCCGATGCATACCCATATGTCCGAGACGCGCCATGAAGTGGAGCAGAACGTGGCCGACTACGGCCTTCGTCCGGTCGCACATCTGGAGAAGCTGGGGATGTTTACCCGTCCTTCGCTTATTGCCCACGGGGTTCATCTGAACGATGAGGAAATCGGGATTCTGGCCCGCCATAACGTTGGCGTGTCGCATAACCCCGGCAGTAACCTGAAGCTGGCCAGCGGTGTTGCCCGTGTTCCGGAGCTGCTGAGAGCCGGGGTTAAGGTCTCCCTGGGTACGGACAGCGCGGCAAGCAACAACAATCTGGATATGTTCGAAGAGATGAGGCTGGCTGCGCTGATCCACAAGGGCGTAAGCGGTGATCCAACAGCGGTACCGGCTCCTGAGGCGCTTCTGATGGCTACGGAGTACGGAGCGCAGTCTATTTTCCTAAGCGGTGTAGGCCGCCTTGCAGCAGGGATGAAGGCTGACTTCATCGCGCTTGATATTGACCAGCCGCATATGCTGCCGCATACCGATCTGCTCTCCCATGCTGTATATTCGGCCAGCGCCAAGGATGTGGAGCATGTATGGGTGAACGGCCAGCAGGTTGTGAAGCATGGACAATGCCTGACACTTGATGAAGAAGCCATCCGTCACAAAGCACAGGAGACGTTCGAGAGCCTGCTTAAACGGTAACTCAGGGGAACGGGAAAGGAAGCAGCGTGGTGAAGAAGAAGAGGAGAAAATGGATCTGGCTGGGGATTACCGTGGTGCTGCTCCTTCTGTTCGGACTAAGCCAGTTCTATGCCTACATTATGAAGGATCAGTGGAACGAGCGGAGTGAGGCCAAGGAGCTGGCCCAGGCGCGTGCCGGGCTAACAGAGGTTACCAAGGCCCAGAAATCCGTCTGGAATGAGAATGAGATCTACTGGGTGCTAACCGGCAAAAATGAAGCGGGTACCGAGCTGATGGTGTGGGTCCGTTATACCTTGGAGGGCAAGCCTGCCGGAGGCGACAACGGCCTGTATGCCGAAGAGCTGAGCAAAGGAACCTCAGAAGAGAAGATGCGCGGAATCATAACCGCCCAGCTGCCGGACATTACGATCGAACGGCTGCTGCCCGGTGTATATAACGGGGAATATGCCTGGCAGCTATTTTACAAAAAAGACGGGCGCTTCTATTATAACTTCTACCGTTTCAAGGATGGCAGCGCCATCGGTGAGGGGTACAGTCTGCCGAATCGTTAAGCTAAGCGCTCAGCGGCAGAATAAAAACGGGGGGACAGATTATCTGTTCCTCCGTTTTTTTATCCATCATGTTGAAAAGTTTGAGGTGCATCAATTGATATACGGAGTGTATACCTCGTCTGCTAGCGCTAACCTACATATATGTTCAATCAAGGAGGATGATGAAATTGGAGATATTAGCATATTTGGATCAGGCGGTGGATTTGTTCAAGGAGGAGCTGGGGGATAATCTGTCGGGGGTTTACCTGCATGGCTCGCTGGCCATGGGCTGTTTTCAAGCGGATTCAAGCGATATTGATCTGCTGATCGTCATACAGGACAAGCTGTCCGCAGAGGCCAGTCAGAGACTTGCCGGGCTTATCGTAGCCTATCATGACAGTCTGCCGAATAAGCGCGGAATCGAACTGTCTATCGTCCTGAAGACATATCTGCGCAATTTTGTGTATCCTACGCCGTTTGAATTTCACTTTTCGGAAGCTCATTTAGAGCGGTATAGAACCGATGAGAATTATCTGTGCGGCGGTTTTGAGGATGCTGATCTTGCGGCGCATTTTGCAGTGGTCTACCATCGTGGGTTTATCTTGTACGGGGAGCCGATCCGCGAGGCCTTTGCGCCGGTAGACCGCAGGTACTATCTGGATTCCATTGTCCGGGATGTCGAAGATGCGCCGCAGAATATTAATAAATCTCCGGTCTATTACACACTGAATCTATGCAGAGTGCTCTACTATTTGCAGGAGGATTATATCTCTTCCAAGAAGGAAGGCGGAGAGTGGGGACTGCAGCATTTGCCGGAACGCTTTCACGGGCTGCTCAGAAGATGCCTGGAAGAGTATAGAGGAGCGGTTAGCGACCAAGGCTATGACCTGGAGCTTTTAACTGATTTCGCGGAATATATGACTGGTGAAATTAAGCGTTAGCCGGATGTAGTGTACGCCGGAATATGAATGTAGCAGCGGCATTTCAGGATCTGAATCTGAGCTGCCGTTTTTTCAAGGTTCATGAAACATCCAGAAATTAGTATCAAAAATTTTAAATATATTCACAACTTTATGTAAAATCGTATATACACCTATGATATACTACTACTTGTATCAAGACATGCTTAAGAGCATGTCAGTCTCGGATGGGCGCTAGACACGCTGGCTGGTCTTTATTATAGAGTTAAGCTTGGTCATTATTGAGAGGAGGACGTTTCTTGAAACTTCGTCTTATGCCTGTGCTGCTAACGTCTCTGCTGTCTGCTGCATTATTGTTTGGTGGCTGGTATTCTTACCGTCAATTCGCGGTGCGGGAGCCGCTGCAGAAGCTGGTATCTTCCTACCAGGGAGTGAAGGATTCCCATATTACTATTAAACGCAATGAAGTCACTTTGAAACTGGATTTGCAGCCGGGCACGAAATTACGTGAGCTGGTGCAGTATGTATCGCGAGAAGGCAGCACCGCCATTGATGGCCGGACCTTGAAGCTGGATGTGGAGCAGAAACCAAGCGAGCTGCTGGACGAGTACTGGGATAAAGCTATGTTCTCTGTAGCAGAAGCAATGGAGAGCCGGAAGTATACATTGATCCCAGCGAAGCTGGACGGACTGAAGGAGCAGGACAGTAAGTACAGCGGAGTTACAGCTACCACAGAGATTGACGACAACAATGTGTATGTAAGCCTGAGCAACGGCACAGAGAGCAAATTTATCATTCTGCCGCGTGCAGCAGCGAAGATGGGAGTGTGGAACAATGCCTAAGTACTGGAAAGAGGTTGTAGCCGGTTTCATTCCGGTCATGCTGATTTTTATGGCTTTTGTCGGGATTAATATCTTCCCTGTAATCATAGCGCTAGGCATGGTTGCCGCACTCCTGTTCATAGCCCATGCCCGCGGCGGTCTGGCCGTCAATGCAGGTGCGGACAAGAAGCGTAAGAAGAACGGCCCCTCCAAGCTAACTTTTGAAGAGATCGGCGGACAGGACAATGCTAAACAGGAGCTGCGTGAAGCGCTGGACTTCCTGATCCGGCATGAAGAGATCAGCAAGTTCGGGATTCGTCCGCTCAAAGGAATTCTGTTAACCGGCCCTCCGGGAACCGGGAAGACGCTGATGGCCAAGGCTGCGGCGCATTATACCGATTCTGTGTTTGTAGCTGCTTCGGGCAGTGAATTCGTTGAGATGTATGTCGGCGTCGGTGCCGGACGGGTGCGCGATCTATTCAAGGATGCCCGCACACGCGCGCTCAAGGAGAATAAGCAAAGTGCCATTATTTTCATAGATGAGATCGACGTCATCGGCGGTAAACGCGAAGGCGGACAACAACGGGAATATGACCAGACACTTAATCAGCTGCTGACCGAGATGGACGGGATTTATAACAATGATACCCCGCGTATTCTGCTGGTAGCCGCAACGAACCGCAAAGAGATGCTGGACTCGGCATTGCTGCGTCCGGGCCGTTTTGACCGGCATATTCAGGTGGATATGCCTGACAAGAAAGGCCGCAAGTCGATTCTCGATCTCCATGCCAAGAACAAACCGCTGCACGAGACGGTGAGCTTGGATAAAATTGCCGAAGAAGCCTACGGCTTCTCAGGTGCACAGCTGGAGAGCGTGATGAATGAAGCGGCGATCTACATGATGCGTGAGAATCTGACCCAGGTGGAGCAGCGTCATCTCTCGATGGCGATTGACAAAGTGATGATGGGCGAGAAGACCGACCGCGAGACCAACCATGAAGAGAAGAAGCGTGTGGCGATTCACGAACTTGGACATGCTATTATGGCTGAACTGCTTCGCCCCGGAAGCGTCAGTCAGGTTACACTGACCCCGCGCGGGCAGGCCCTCGGTTATGTACGGCATAATCCGCAGACCGAGCAGTATCTGTATACGAAGGATTATCTGGAGAATCAGATTATGATCGCCCTGGGCGGAGCTGCCGCCGAAGAGATGTATTACGGAGGACGCAGTACCGGCTCCCGCGGAGATTTCGACCAGGCCCTGAATATTGTCGAGACCATGATGAAGTCAGGACTTACCTCACTCGGAATTGCGAATCTGCAAATGGTTACCACGGAAGAGCTGATGAAGGAGAATAGTAAAATCCTGGATGAGCTGATGATTCGTACAAAAGAGCTGCTGGAGAAGCAAAGAAATGTATTTGATTACTCCCTTGACATTTTAATGAAGGAAGAAGTTCTCTCCGGAGAGCAATTTCGTTGTCAATTTCGTGACAGTGTCCTTTTACCGGCATAATTCTTTATGCCGGTTATTTTTTTTTACTTTTCAGACATGCTAAGATATCATTATATGTCGGGCTACTTATTTTTTACGACAGACAAGGTACAATACTGAAGTATAGATACCTGAAAGGATGGAGACTTTTACATGAATTTTAAAAAGATCGGTGTCATCGGCGGAGGCACAATGGGACAAGGGATTGCCGAAATGCTGGCAGCCAAGGGCCTGGATGTTATGCTGGTGGAAAAAACTGCAGAAAGACTGAACTACTCCTACGAAATGATTGAGACCAGTCTCGACAAACAGCTGGAGAAATGGGCGATTACCCAGGCGGAAAAGAAGCTGATTCTGTCCCGCATCCAAAAAGTGACACATTTCGCTGAACTCAGCTCCTGCGATATGGTCATTGAGACCATCGTTGAAGATCTGGAGGCGAAGCAAAAGGTATTCAATCAGCTAGATCAGGTGTGTCCAAGTCACATTATTCTTGCCAGCAATACGTCAACCCTTAGCTTGACGGAGCTTGCAAGCTCTACAATGTACCCGGAACGTGTGATCGGCATGCACTTCATACATCCTGTAGGGAAGGTGGATCTGGTTGAAATCGTGCGCGGACTGAAGACCTCGGACAGCACGTTTGAAGATACCAAAGCCTTTGTCGATGAGATTGTTGAGAAAAAGGGCGTTATGATCTACGAATCCCCCGGATTTGTATCTTCGCGCCTCATTTGCCTGTTCATTAACGAGGCTATGCATGTGCTGCAGGAAGGGGTTGCCTCTCCTGAAGATATTGATGACGCTATGCGCATCGGCTACCAGTTCCAGAACGGGCCGCTTGAAATGGCAGACCGCTTCGGTCTGGATTCCGTGCTTGCCGCGCTTGAGAACATGTTCCGTGAATACGGCGAGCTCAAGTACCGTCCATCAACCATTCTCAAAAAGATGGTGCGTGCGGGACAACTGGGTGCAAAATCGGGCGAAGGCTTCTTCAAGTATGACAAGGACGGTGACCGTGTATGAATATCTTAGTTATTAACTCCGGCAGTTCCTCATTGAAATATCAGCTGTATAATATGACCGATGAATCTGTACTCGCCAAAGGCCTGGTAGAACGTATCGGAATGGATTCTTCCATTCTGAACCACAAGCCGACCGGCAAACAGGAAGTTACTGAAGTCAGCGAAATTCTGGAGCACAATACAGCCATCCGCAAAGTTCTTGCCTGTCTGACAGACAAAGAGCACGGCGTTATCGCCTCCACTGACGAGATCAATGCTGTGGGTCACCGTGTAGTACACGGAGGAGAATTCTTTAAAGCTTCCGCACTTGTAGATGCAGATGCGAAGACTAAGATCCGTCAGCTGTTCGATCTCGCGCCGTTGCATAACCCGGCTGCCATGATGGGGATTGTTGCATCTGAGAATAACATGCCTGGTGTGCCGCAGGTTGTTGTATTCGATACTGCCTTCCATCAGACGATGCCTGAGAAGGCTTATATGTATGCCATTCCAAGAGTGCTGTACAATAAATACAAGGTCCGCCGTTATGGTGCACACGGAACTTCCCATGATTTCGTCAGCAAAGCAGCGGCTGATTATCTGGAACGTCCGCTTAATGAGCTGAAGATTATCACTTGTCACATCGGTAACGGTGCAAGTGTAACTGCAGTAGATGGCGGTATATCCGTTGATACTTCCATGGGTATGACACCGCTGGAGGGTCTGATGATGGGTACCCGCAGTGGAGACCTTGACCCGGCAATTGTTCCTTATGTAATGAATAAAGAAGAGCTGTCTGTTGGTGAAGTGAATTCCATGCTGAACAAGCACAGCGGACTCCTGGCTATTTCTGGCGTTAGCAGTGACATGCGTGATATTATTGACGGTGCAGAGAAAGGCGAGCCTAATTCTACGCTTGCTTTTGAAATGTACGAGTACCGTTTGCGTAAATATATCGGTTCTTACGCAGCTGCCATGAACGGCGTAGACGTTATCGTGTTTACTGCCGGTGTGGGCGAGAATGCTTCCCTGCTGCGAGAAAAAGTACTGAACAACCTTACGTTCCTCGGAATCGAACTGGATGCTGAAGCCAACAAGGTCCGCTCCGGCGATCCGCGTCGCATCTCTAAGGCTGATTCCAAGGTACAGGTGCTTGTGGTTCCAACGAACGAAGAGCTGGTGATTGCACGCGATACCTATCGCCTTGTGCAGGGAATTAACGGCTAAATTAGAGGAGAGATTACAGGCATGGCTAATAATAGTGTAATCAAGAACGTGAATGAGCATGTCGGAGAGAGTGTTGTAATCGGATCTTGGGTCAACAACAAGCGCTCCAGCGGTAAAATTCAGTTCCTGCAGCTTCGCGACGGTACCGGTTATATCCAGGGGGTTGTGGTGAAATCGGAAGTCTCTGAGCAGGTCTGGGATGATGCCAAGCGCCTGACCCAGGAAAGCTCGCTGTATGTAACCGGGATTATCCGCGAAGAGCCCCGCAGCCAGTCGGGCTTCGAGATGACGGTTACGGGAATTGAGATTATTCATCTGACCGAGAATTATCCGATTACCCCCAAGGAGCATGGCGTCGATTTCCTGATGGATCACCGTCATCTCTGGCTGCGTTCCTCCAAGCAGCGGGCAGTTATGGTGATTCGTGCGGAGATTATCCGCGCGGTTCAACAGTTCTTCAATGAGCGCGGCTTCACGAAGGTTGATCCGCCGATTCTGACGCCAACGTCAGCAGAAGGGACAACCAACCTGTTCCACACCAAGTATTTTGAAGAGGATGCTTATCTGACTCAAAGCGGACAGCTGTATATGGAAGCCGCAGCCATGGCTCTGGGACGCGTCTATTCGTTCGGGCCTACCTTCCGTGCAGAGAAATCCAAAACCCGACGCCACTTGATCGAGTTCTGGATGATTGAGCCGGAAATGGCCTTCACAGATCATGAAGAGAGCTTGTGTGTGCAGGAGGATTTCATCAGCTTCGTGGTGCAATCCGTACTTGCGAATTGCCGCGCCGAGCTGGAAGCGGTGGGCCGCGATGTCTCGAAGCTGGAGAATATCAAAGCACCCTTCCCGCGTATCAGCTATGACGATGCGATTAAGTTCCTGAACGAAAAGGGCTATGAAATTGCCTGGGGCGATGATTTCGGGGCTCCTCATGAAACGGCGATTGCCGAAATGAGCGACAGACCGGTCTTCATTACCCACTATCCGGCTGCCTTCAAGGCCTTCTATATGAAGCCGCATCCTGATCGTCCTGAAGTGGTGCTGTGCGCGGATATGATCGCTCCTGAAGGCTACGGGGAGATCATCGGCGGATCACAGCGTATCGATGATCCGGCGCTGCTGGAGGCCCGCTTCAAAGAACATAACCTGTCGATGGACACCTACAAATGGTATATGGATCTGCGCACCTATGGCACGGTTCCGCACTCCGGATTTGGTCTGGGACTGGAGCGTACAGTAGCCTGGATCTGCGGTCTGGACCATGTCCGTGAGACGATTGCCTTCCCTCGTACCCTGTACCGTCTTTACCCTTAAGAATAGGGAAAGGGGGCTTAAGTATGGACGGAAAAGGTTGGAATACCTGGGGCGAGGGCGTAGCCTTCGGCCTGGAGAACGGAATGGCCGTCATTCCTTATGCACTCTTGAAATATTACCGCAAGCTGAATCTGACCGGCAGCGAATCTATGCTGCTGATTCATCTGCTCTCTTTCCGGCAGGTGGAGGGAATTGATTTCCCTTCCCTGGAGGAGCTGCAGGCTGTAACCGGGCGCAGTATTCCGGTGATTGCCGGAGAGCTGCAGAAGCTCATGAAGGAGGGGTTCATCAGCATCGACGGAGCCGACGATGAGCTGAGGGACATCCATTATGAGCGCTATAACTTCTCCGGCTTATACGCGAAGCTTGGTGCTTATCTGGCGGAAGTCTCGCGGGAGAAGGCACAGGAGAAGCCCGGTCAGGCCGGGAGGGAACCGGGGGCACGGGCGGTGGCTCATCACTCCGGGACTCCGATACCAGATGGCGGCGGCAATGGCCGCCTTGCGGTGCCGGGTGACAAGGAAGCAGAGGGCGGACGGAGTCTGTTCAGCATTTTCGAGAAGGAATTCGGGCGTCCGCTGTCCCCCATGGAATGTGAATCCATCTCCGGCTGGGTGGATGAAGACCGCTATCCCGAGGAGCTGATTCTGCTCGCGCTGAAGGAGTCGGTCTTTGCAGGAAAGGTTCATTTCCGGTATATTGACCGCATTCTGCTGGAATGGGCCCGCAACCGGGTGAAAAATGCCCAGGATGTCAAAGCCTATTCCCAGAAATTCCGGGGCGGCGGCAGATGAGCGGATTGAAGTAGGTGTATGCCGGTTCAGGGCAAGGCCCGGCCGGTTAAGGTGTCCCTTAAGTCATGTATGTGGCTTATGGGGCATCTTTTTTTAATAAATATAAGATTTTATATGTTGCACACGATAATTTATCCTTCTATCTATTTCTCGCTGAAACGGTGCCGTCCTCTTAAGGACGGCAAAGCCGTTTCCACTTGTTTGCTGCTCTATGAGTTGACTGAAAGTGGGCGGGGAGCGGGGGTGAGGGGCAGAAGTGCCCCTGATTTCAAGAAAAGTGTGCTAAAGCTCCCAGCACACAGCCCGCAGTCCCTTCACATGGAAGGACCTGCGGGCTGTTATGCTGTAGTAAGAAAGTTGTGGTAAGAATATCAATAATTAGGCCGAAAAATTAGTGCAGCTCCTTCTCCAGCGCCGAGCCCATCTCGCGGGAACGTTCCGCACAGCGGTTGACGGCAGATATGACAGTCTCGAAGAAATCGCCGCGCTCCAGCACTTCAATCGCCGCTTGGGTAGATCCATTCGGCGAGGTGACCTTCTTGCGCAGGGCGGCAGGCTCTTCACCGGTCTGCTGCACCATCCGGGCTGCACCCAGTACGGTCTGGACGGTCAGCTCACGGCTCTGCTCCAGCGGCAGCCCTCCGCGGATGCCGGCGGCAATCATCGCTTCCATCATGTAATAGATGTAAGCCGGTCCGCTGCCGGAAATCCCGGTTAAGGTCTCCATCCGTTCCTCGTCAATGACCGCCGTCAGGCCAACCGCTTCGAAGATATTAAGGGCTGTACGGCGGCTCTCCTCGCCAACCTCCTTGGAGAAGGCAATCCCGGTAGCGCCGAGGCCGATGGAGCTTGAGGTGTTAGGCATAGAACGGACCACAGGCTGCGGATTACCCAGCAAGCCTTGCATCGTACGGATGGTTAGCCCGGCAATCACGGAGATCACGAGCTGATCCGGCGACAGCAGCGGGCCTAGGGTACGGAGTGCTTCGGCAGCATCTTTGGGCTTCATGGCTAGAACGATGACCGGCGCAGTGCGCAGAGCCTCAAGCTTGGACTCGGGAGCATTGTAGCCGAGCACGCCATAACGGCTGCGGAGTTCGGCCAGACGCTCACTGCTGCTGCGGTTCAGCATAATAATTCGGCCCGATTCCACTACATTGCGGGCGATTATTCCCCGCACAATGGCCTCAGCCATCGAGCCTGCGCCATAAAAAACGATATTATGATTGATGAGCGGAATTGCTGGTTGCTGGCACATGGCTGGCAGTCCCCCTATAAGTTGAGTGAGTTAACCCCTGATTTGGCCGGAGCCGTGAATCATATATTTGGTTGAAGTCAATGCGGGCAGTCCCATAGGGCCGCGTGCATGGAGCTTCTGGGTGCTGATGCCGATCTCGGCGCCGAAGCCGAATTCAAAGCCGTCCGTGAACCGGGTAGATGCGTTGTGGTACACCGCCGCCGCGTCAACCTCCTGCAGGAAGCGGGCAGCATTCGCCGCGTCTTCTGTCACAATACATTCGGAATGCTTGGTGCCGAACTCCGCGATATGTCCGAGAGCCTCTTCTAGGGTGTCCACGATACGAATATTTAGAATATAATCGTTGTATTCTGTAGCGAAGTCTTCCGGTGTGGCAGGCACAGCCCAAGGGATAAGAGCAACGGTATCCTGGCAGCCGCGCAGCTCCACACGGGCCTCGCGGAAGGCTTCAGCGAGTGCGGCCAGATGCTCTTCGGCATAAGCGCGGTGAACCAGCAGCGTCTCCATTGAATTGCAGACCGAAGGCCGCTGGGCCTTCGCATTCACGCTAATACGCTGCGCCATTTCCGGATTGGCACTTGCATCCAGATAAGTATGGCATATGCCTGCTCCTGTTTCAATAACCGGTACGGTGGCATTCAGAACCACATTCTGAATCAGAGAGCTTCCTCCGCGCGGAATGATGACATCCAGCAGTCCGTTTAGCTTCAGCATTTCATCTACAGAAGAGCGGTTAGGATCTTCAATCAGCTGCAAGGCATCCGGCGGAAGGGCTGTACCCGCAAGTGCGCGGTGCAGTACCTCGATGATAGCGCGATTAGAGGAGAGGGCAGAGGAACCGCCGCGCAGCACCACAGCATTGCCAGTCTTAAGGCACAATCCGGCAGCGTCAACGGTGACGTTGGGGCGTGCTTCATAGATAATGCCAATCACCCCAAGCGGAACCCGTACCTTCTCGATGTGCAGACCGTTCGGCCGTTCGATCGTCTCCAGATTGTCTCCAACCGGATCAGGCAGCACGGCAATCTGCTGCAAGCCTTCGGCTATACTGTCAATCCGTCCCGCATCCAGGGCCAGCCGGTCGAGCATCGACTCCGGTGTCCCGTTTAGCCGCCCGCGTTCCAGGTCTTCGGCGTTGGCGGCGATAATGTAGTCCGCTTCGGCGCGCAGGGCGGCAGCCATTACCAGCAGGGCTTCATTCTTCTGGGCGGTAGTCAAGCTTGCGAGTACCCCTGTGGTTGCTTTGGCCAGCGTTGTCTTGTTAACCACTTCACTCATGGCAATTCCTCCTAAAAGTTATGTTGGCCTATGGAAATACAATAGGTTGTATAAAATTAACGCAGCGTGATCCACTCGTCCCGGTGGATAACCTCCAGCCGGTGCACTTCACCCAGCTTGGGCACAATCTCGCGGCTGGGAAGTCCCTGAATGCTGCGGAGCTGGGTGTCATCATAATTGACGATACCCCGTCCAAGCAGCTGCGCATCCGGGCCGAGCACCTCGACGACATCTCCCGAATGGAAGCTGCCTTCAATGCGTCTAACCCCGACTGGCAGCAGGCTATGCCCTCCGTGGAGCAGCGCTTCAACAGCCCCGTCATCGACATATAGTGATCCAAGCGGGGTGGACATGAAGCCCAGCCATTGCTTTTTGACCGGCAGAGAAGACAGTGTGGTGGCAAAATAAGTGCCTTTGCCCGTTCCGGCGGCGGCCTGTGACAAATCCCCGGGCTCCGTAACCCGGCCCACGAAGACCGGAACGCCGCCCCGCGTGGCGATCTTGGCCGCGTCGATCTTGGAGCGCATGCCGCCGGTGCCCACGCTTGAGCCTGCACCGCCTGCAATGGCATAGATCTCAGGCGTAATCTCTTCAATGTGCTGATACCGCACCGCATCCGGGTGCTTGCGGGGATCGCCGCTGTAGACGCCGTCCATATCGGTCAGCACCAGCAGATGCGAGGCCTTCAGAAGATTGGCGACCAGTGCCGACAAGGTATCGTTGTCACCGAACTTCAGCTCATCCACCGATACGGTGTCATTCTCGTTGAACACGGGCACTGCGCCTTGGCGGAGTAATTCTTCAACCGTCATCATGGCGTTGTTCATGGCCCGGCGGCTGCAGAAGTCTGTACGGGTCAGGAGAATCTGAGCAGTGGGAATGCCGTGAACTGCGAAGGCCTCCTGATAGGCCTGCATCAGCATAACCTGTCCTACCGCCGCCGCTGCCTGCTTCTCATGCAGCAGCTTTGGGCGGGAGGCATAACCGATGCCCCGGAATCCGGCTGCGACCGCCCCTGAGGTGACCAGCAGCACTTCACAGCCGTCCTTGCGGAGCGCTGCTATCTCAGCAGCAAAGAAGGCTACCGCCTCACGGTTGAGGCCGCCTTCAGGACCCGTGAGCGAGCTGCTGCCGATTTTGACCACAATTCTTGTCGTCATTGTCTTTCACTTTCCTCTCGAATTGAAATGCCTGTAACGCCCGAAAATGACAAAAAGCCCCCATCCTTAGACTTAGCAAAGGACGAAAGCTTGATTAACTTCCGCGGTACCACCTTCATTGATGAGGGTTCATCCGACTTCATTCTCATAACGGGAGTATCCGTCCTGCATGGCAGGCCGCTCAGGGGTAGGATTCAGAATGACCTTCGCGGTAAATTCTCCCAGCCTTCAGGAATTTACTCTCTGCACACGAATATACGTCTATTCTTACTGGTCCCGTCAGCACGTTTCACTATTTGTCACTTAGGATACCATGGGGCAGCAGGGTTTGCAAAGAGCCGCAGACAAATTTTTTCAGGCAGCGCAGGCAGCACGATTTATGTTTATCCTGTTGGGCAGAGACCTGTGGATGAGAACACTGCCCGCATGTTTACTAAGGTTAGTTACCGGTCAGACCCGCCACGGTATCCTTGAAGGTCTCAATAAAAGCTTCGGCTGCACGGGACAAGTAACGTCCGCGCCGGTAGGCAATAACCAGCGTCCGGCTTGGCACCGGCTCAGCCAGCGGAAGGTAGACCGGTACGAATTCACTCCTGGCAGCGCGTGCAATAAAGTGGGGCACCAGAGTAACGCCCATCCCGGCAGCAACCAGCGACTGGACCGTCTCCATATTGTTGCTCTCGAAGACAATCCGTGGCTCGAATCCGGCTTCGCGACATAATTCCACGGTCATTTTACGGAAGCCCTGGCCTTCCTTAAGCACGATAAACGGTTCATCCTTAAGCTCGGACAAGCTGGTGCGTATGCCCTGAGGTTCACGGCCGGCCAGCAGATGCCCCGGCGGAACGGCAAGATCGATCGGCTCCTCACCGAGCACCTCGTAGGCCAGGGTCGGAATTTCGAGCGGCAGGGAGAGCAGGCTGAGATCGGTCTGGCCGCTGGCTGTCAGCTTCTCCAGATTCATGGACGAGTCCTCCAGCAGGGTAATTTCAACCTCGGCATATTTGCTCTTGAACACAGGCAGCACATGCGGGAGCAGATGCGCTCCGGTGATCGGCATGCTGCCGACCATTACGCGTCCTGTGCGAAGCTGGGAGATATCGGACATCTCCTGCCGCAGCAGTTCAACGGCATCGATGATCCCTTGAGCCTGTTCTACGAATTTCTCACCGGCATAGGTTAGCTCTACCGAGCTGGTATTACGCTGGAAGAGCAGCACACCAAGCTCCTTCTCCAGCTTCGACAGCTGCTGGCTCAGCGAGGGCTGGGCGATATGCAGCTTCTCGGCCGCGCGGGAGAAGTTCCGTTCTGCAGCAATCTGCAGCGTATATTGTAATTGTCTGAGTTCCATATATAAGCTCCTTTAACGTGTAGATCATCTGTTTATAAGTATAACCTATAAACCCTATAGAAATCATATCTTGGAATTATAAACGCACCGATGTTATATTTAGAACATTCAAGAGAGACTCCACGCTCTCTTCATAGGAACGATTCTACTATATGAGGTGAAATTCATGGGCAATAAGACAATGTTTGAGAAGATTTGGGACAATCACGTTATTCATCAGGAAGAAAGTAAGCCGAGCATTATTTATATCGATCTCCATCTGGTTCATGAAGTGACTTCCCCGCAGGCGTTTGAAGGACTGCGCCTGAGCGGCCGTAAGGTCCGCCGTCCGGGACTTACCTTTGCCACAATGGATCATAACGTGCCTACCAAGGACCGTTTCAATATTACCGATCCGATCTCCAAGCAGCAGATTGATACACTCTCGCAGAACTGCCGTGATTTCGGCGTAAGATTGTTTGACCTGAATGATATTGACCAAGGTGTCGTTCACGTAATGGGACCTGAGATTGGCCTGACCCATCCCGGCAAGACGATTGTCTGCGGAGACAGCCATACCTCCACACACGGAGCCTTCGGTGCATTGGCCTTCGGGATCGGCACCAGCGAAGTTGAGCATGTACTGGCAACCCAGTGCCTGCAGCAGTCCAAGGCCAAGACCATGGAGGTTCGCTTCACCGGCAGCCGTAATCCGGGAGTGACCGCCAAGGATATGATTCTCGGCGTAATTGCCAAATACGGAACGGACTTTGCGACTGGCTATGTTATCGAATATACCGGCGAAGCGATCCGTGAGCTGTCGATGGAAGAGCGCATGACCGTCTGCAACATGTCGATCGAAGGCGGAGCAAGAGCGGGCCTGATCGCACCGGATGAGACTACCTTCAGTTATCTGCGCGGACGCCAATATGTGCCGCAGGGTGAAGCGTATGATGCCGCCGTTGAGACCTGGAAAGGCCTTGTAAGTGACGAAGGCGCCCAGTATGATACAGTGGTGGAATTCGATGTAGAGACACTTATCCCGCAGGTAACCTGGGGCACCAGCCCTGGTATGGGAACGGATATCAACTCTACCGTACCGAACCCTGCTGATTTCACTACCGAGAATGAACGCAAAGCCGCCGAGAAGGCGCTTGAATATATGGATCTGGTTCCGGGTACGCCGATCTCCGAGATCGGAATTGATTATGTCTTCATCGGCTCCTGCACTAACGGCCGGATTGAGGATCTGCGGGCCGCGGCTGAAGTAGCCAAAGGCCATAAGGTATCCGACAAGGTTACAGCGATCGTTGTGCCAGGCTCCGGACGCGTGAAGATGCAGGCCGAGAAGGAAGGTCTGGACAAAGTATTCACCGAAGCGGGCTTTGAATGGCGTGAAGCCGGCTGCAGTATGTGCCTGGCGATGAATCCGGATGTTCTGCAGCCGGGACAGCGCTGCGCCTCTACCTCCAACCGTAACTTTGAAGGACGCCAGGGACGCGGCGGACGCACACATCTGGTCTCTCCTGCTATGGCGGCAGCGGCAGCTATCAAAGGACGCTTCACCGATGTGCGTGACTGGAACTACAAGACGGAAGCCGTCAACTCATAATTGAGAGAGCAGGAGGATACAGCAAATGGAAGAATTCAAGAAGTTAACAGGAATTGTAGCCCCAGTAGACCGGGTTAATGTAGATACGGATGCGATTATTCCCAAGCAGTTTCTGAAACGGATCGAGCGCACAGGCTTTGGCCAATTTCTCTTTTACGAATGGCGTTTTGATGAAGCGGGAAATGACAATCCGGCATTTGAGATGAACAAACCGCGTTATGAGGGAGCTTCTGTACTGATCTCCCGCGCGAATTTCGGCTGCGGCTCCTCCCGGGAGCATGCTCCTTGGGCCATCATGGATTACGGGTTCAAAGTGGTTATCGCACCTTCCTATGCCGACATCTTCTATAATAACTGCTTCAAGAACGGCATTCTGCCGATCAAGCTCTCGGAGACCCAGGTAGACGATCTGTTCAGCCGCACGGCGCAGCATGAGGGCTACGCGCTTACAGTGGATCTGGAGAACAACAAGCTGAGTGATGATTATGGTCTGGCCATCACCTTTGAGCTGGATGAGCACCGCCGCCAGTTCCTGCTGCAGGGGCTGGACGATATTGGTCTGACGCTTCAGCATGCGGATGAGATTGCCGCGTATGAAGAACGCCATGCAGCCAAGCTTTTCGCCTAAGAGATAAGGATAAGTTATCGGGTGAAACCTATAAATTCTAATAATTTACACAAAACTTCTATTTCCGGGTGTCGGAAATAGAAGTTTTTTTGCTATAATCGAGATATTATTGCCTGCGAAGGCAACTTTTGGGGATTATTGTCGTCTTAATCTTATTCTGCAAATCTATCAATGGACCAAAGGAGAGGAAAGGATGAAGAAAGCCGGACAACGGGTGTTGCTTCTAATGCTGCTGCCACTGCTCCTACTGTCATTCGCCGGCCACAAAGCTGCGGCAGCCGGGACAACCCCCGGAAAGATCGTGATGGACAGCAAGGAGCTTGCACTGCCCAAGGGGGTAATCCTCGAGAACGTGAATGGAAGCGTTATGATCCCGATCCGCGTGGTGATTGAGAATCTGGGCTTCGAAGTGCTGTGGGAACAGAGCAGCCGCAAGGTAACCGTCCAGCAGGACGGTAAATCCGTACAGCTCGCAGTAGGCAGCACCACCGCGCAAGCCGATGGGGTTAACCTGACGCTCAATGCCGCACCCAAGCAGAACGGCGGGACGGTGCTGGTACCTATCCGCTTTGTCAGCGAGCAATTCGGTCTTAGCGTCGGTTGGGACAATACGGATAAGACAGTCTACTTAAGCGGTGGGGTAACGGAGGCTGCACCAATCACTTCAGATCCGCTGCCATCAGCCACTGTAGCTCCATCCGTGTCAACCGGAGCGGCTCCGGAGGCTGTTCAGTCTCCTGCACCGACCACTCCGCCTCAGACGGGCACAGAGACGGCGGAGGAAGTGAACGGAAGTATTATGGCTACTCCGACTCCTGCTGCTACATCACCTGTAGTGAAGGGGGCGGTATTCAGCGAGAACCGGCTGATTGTAGCCGCTGCCGGCGGGGCCAAGGCTACGGTTACACGAGTCACCGGACCCGACCGGATTGTGGTGGATTTTGCCGGAGCGGCATTTGCCCCTGATTTCAGCGGGAGCTTCCCGGGGGTGTCCACAGGAGGAAGTCCGCAGGGCAAGCTGGACGTTAGCGGCTACCCGCTTGTGTCTGAAATACGCTATGCACTGTTCAGCACCAATCCCTCTACGGTCAGGTTCGTAATCCAAACTACGGGCTACCAGAATTATCAGGTGAGTACGGATGAGAGTACAGGATTAGTCACAATAGATCTCAATGTAACGGGTAGCGACACTGGAACTCCCGTGAATCCGGGATTCACCGGAAGGCCGATTATTGCGCTGGATGCCGGACATGGGGGCAAGCAATCAGGTGCGGTCAGTCTGACCGGCAAGCTGGAAAAAACCTTCAATCTCGCCGTCATCCTGAAAGCCGGAGCTATTTTGACACAGGAAGGCTGGGCCGATGTCATCTACACCCGTACTTCGGATGTCACCCTGGGTCTCCAGGATCGTGTGAAGATTGCCCAAGCGGCGAATGCTACGCTGTTCATATCCCTTCATGCCAATTCTCTTGATACAGCATATCCTAACCGCGACAAAGTCAACGGCAGTGAGACGTACTACAGCCGAAGTGAGAGCCTGCCGCTTGCCGAAATTATGCAAAAGCATCTCGTAGCGGGAACCGGCTTCAAAAACAACGGGGTCCGTTCGAAGAGCCTGCATGTTACCCGTGAGACCCGGATGCCTGCGATTCTGCTGGAGGCGGGGTATCTGACCAATGCAGGGGATGAAGCAGGCCTGTACAGCGAACAGCTGCAGAATAATCTGGCCCGCGAAATTGTAGCAGGAATTAAGGAATATCTTGGTTTGTAATGTTATAGGGATACACAGACATTTCCACTTTGGTTGGGATTTATTCGCAACTTTTAAGTTCAAAGGGCGTCTAAACTATGTCGAAGGTTGTCAGTTGGCATGCCATCAAGAACGCTCGATTGGGGGCGGAATACTAGAGTCTTAGAGGTGAAGAATGAAGAAATTTGCTTTTATGCTGTTGTTGCTGCTCTTTGTTGTGGTGTTGCCAGGGCATGGACAAGCTGCTGCTGGCCAGAACAAGATTTTCCTGGATGGCCAGGAACTGAATGCAGGACAAGATGTTCCGGTGGAAAATGTAAATAACTCCATCATGGTGCCGCTAAGAATGATCGCTGAGAACCTTGGGTACAAGGTGGACTGGAATCAGACAAGCAAGACCATCAAGATTGAACAGCAGGGAAAGGCCTTACAGCTGATCGTAGGTCAGACTGCGGCTTCCGTTGACGGCAAGACAGTGGTCTTGACTACGGCGCCTCTCCTGCGGAACGGCACGACACTCGTACCGATCCGGTTCATTGGTGAGCAGTTCGGGCTTACGGTCAAATGGGATAATACGAAGAAGGTCGTAGATCTTATTACCCCGTCCATTCCCGAGCCTAACATTGAACCGGGAGAAAGCAATGGGGACGGAGGTACGGTTGTAGTGCCGCCGGGTGAACCTTCAAGCAGCCTGAGCATGATCAACGGCATCAGCTTCAATGAGAACCGGTTCTCGATTGCCCTTGATGGCAATGCCCAGCCGAATGTCACCAAGATGAGCGGACCAGACCGAATCGTCATCGATGTGCCGAATGCTACATTCTCGGATATTTTCGGGACTGGACAGATACTTGATCCTGACCTGAACGGGAGCCTTGCAGTTACGGATTATCCGGATGTCTCAGGTATCCGCTATTCGCTGTATAGCACCAATCCGTATACCGTCCGTTTTGTAATTGATCTCAAGACCCCCAAAAATTATAGCGTGGAGATATCGGGCGATTCCTCAAAGCTTATTGTCATTGATCTGAACGCGCAGACTCCAGGGGACACTTCAACTCAGCCTGGCAACAGCGGGCGCAAGCTGGTTGTGCTGGATGCCGGACATGGCGCCAAGGATTCAGGGGCTGTAGGCATTACCGGCAAGTATGAGAAGAATTTCAATCTGGCCGTGATTCTGAAGGCGGCGGCGCTGCTGAGACAGGAGAACAAGATTGATGTGGTGCTGACCCGCAGCGATGATACCTTCTTTGAACTGAAGGAAAGGGCGGCAATCGCTAACAACCTTGGTGCAGATTTGTTCATTTCCGTTCATGCCAACAGCAGTGGATCAGCGGCTGCGAGCGGAACGGAGACCTACTATCAGCGCGGGGACAGCAAAGCCCTGGCTAATGTGATGCACAAATACCTTGTGCAGGCCACCGGACTTAGTGACCGGGGAGTGCGTTACGGCAACTTCCATGTGATACGCGAGACGAAGATGCCTGCGGTACTGCTTGAGGTTGGCTATCTCAGTAACAAAAAAGATGAGGCTCTGCTATTCACCGAAGCATTGCAGAACAATGTAGCCGCATCGATGGTCAGCGGAATTAAAGAGTATCTCGGGATCCAATAACAACAAGCGGCAGCAGGGGCCGTAGAGTCGGATGTAGACCCATTTATTGCGGTCAAAGACTTTGCGGTCCCTCCTGTCCATATTCATCTGAGGGGGTTAATCAAATGAACAAGAAATTGACATATGCAGGGATCGCTGCGATGCTGCTTCTCGTAATTTCGGGCTGCGGTGATAAACCAACGGCTGCACCAGCCGATGCGTCCGGACCGGATTCAACCTCGGTATCCAGCGGCGCTGAAGGAAACAATGCCGGGAATGACACTCCCGCTCCTACTGCCACACCGGCAGCTACAAGTACGCCTGAGCCTACAGCAACAGTGACTCCGGCGGCTACGGAAGCACCGGCAGTGCCTGAGAAGCAGAGCCTTAAGATCAAAACTTATTATACAGACCTGCAACAGACCGACTTGGTACCGGCAGAAGTCTCGATCACCTTCAAGGATGCGAAGGAGAAATATACCGAAGCCTTCAAATCACTCCAGAAGAGCGATAAGGCTGACCAGATTCCGCTGTGGAACAAGATTGAACTGAAGTCACTGGAATTCTCCAACGGGCAGATTGTGCTGGATATTCATAAGCCGGATGAGGCACAGCTTGGCGCAGGCGGCGAGTCTCTGGCGATCAGCGCATTGTCCCAGATGTTTTTCCAGTTCGATGAAGTGAAGAATATCGATGTGCTGGTAGACGGAGAACAGGTGGAGAGCCTGATGGGGCATGTGGATCTTGTGCATCCCATCACCCGTGAGAACAACGGATTGTAGGCATTAGGCAGGAATAAGCCGGATGGCTGACGAAATTACCAACATAGAAATCCAGATAAGCCATAGAGAGGGGAATATCGAATTGTCCGGTCCAAAACGATTAAAGCGTACGGTTCAATCTTATTCTGTAAAAGCGGTATCTGCCGTTCTGGCCGGTGCGATGGTGCTCGGCGGGGCAGGGGCTGCCTTTGCCGATAATTCTTCAACCGGAGCAACCGTTGCTGCTGCAACTCCTCAGACGGCTGCAACTGCATCCGGGATCTTCAGTGATGTCAAGACGGGCTTCTGGGCCGAAAAGCATATCTACAAGCTGGCAACCCAGGGCATTGTGGTCGGCAATAACGGCCTTTTCCGTCCAGGCGACTCCGTGACCCAGCAGGAAGCAGTGCTGATGGCGCTGCGCTTCATGAAGCTGCAGGGGAATGTGAACACCAGTACCGAAGTTGCGCTGCCTAATGATTTTGTGGTTACAAACTACTATAAGCCATATGTAATCTTGGCCTTCCAGCAAGGACTGCTGGACAAGACCACAGAGATGGCTGCAGATAATCTCAAAAGCTCGTGGGGCGAGCGCAAGGCCAGCCGTGAGTGGGTCGCGGAGCTGCTGATCCGCGCGCTTGGCCAGAGTGCATCGGCTTCTGCGGCGGCAAGCCGGCCGACAGGCTTTGCCGATGATGCCAAGGTGTCCGCGAACAAACGCGGCTACATTAACACAGCGGTGGAGCTGGGACTGGCTAACGGCCTAACCGGCAACCGCTTCGATCCGCAAGGCGCTGTGACCCGTGCGCAGCTGGCTACCTTCTTCAGCCGTGCTGAAGGGCATAATACCCTTGAGTATGACAATACGTTCAAAGGAACAGTCAGTTCACTCAAGGACGGCAAGCTGGGATTGTACAGTAACGGCAGCACGCTGGAATTCACTCTGAATGCCAATACCGCTTACTTCACCAGTACGTCCGAGAATCGCATCTCCTTGAATGAGATCCAGCCGTATACGAAGGTGACTGTAATTGGAGCCACCTATAGCGCAGCTTATGTAGAGCTGACAGATCCGGCAGTTCAGGTTGAGCAGGCGGAAGGTGTATTCACGAAGCTTACACCGGGTATTATCTGGGTCGATTCCGCGAACGGCTACGACCAGTATCCTTATGATGCAGGTACGGCCTTCCTGGATGTGAACGGAACGGTTATTCAGCCCGCTTCCATCACCGCCGGCAGCAAGCTTACGCTGCTGCGTGAAACCTTCACCGGTTCCCGCAAGGTTGTGAAGGTGCAGGTCACTTCCGGTATTGTCAACAAGACGGCTAAAGGCACGGTGCAAAGCGTTGACACTGCTGCGAAGAGCATCGCGTTCAAGAATGCCGACGGCACTGTAGAAACCTTCAAATGGGAAGAAGGGACTACGCTGTTCAGCTCCCAGAGTTCTATTATTCAGCCCGCAGAGCTGAAAGCCGGTGCGGCCGTTTCTTATACCATTAAGGATAATACGATCCGTTCCGTGGAAGTAACCTCTGGCGTGGAACGCGTGGTGAAAGGCTTCATCTATGAGCTGACGGATTCAACGATTGTCTATCAGAAGAGCGATGGCACCCGTGAGGTCAATCTGCTTGCTGCAACCCCGGCCATTGTGATTCCGAATGCCGTAAGTCCGGTAATCGGTGATCTGATTGCTGATAAAACAGGCGGAGACAATGTGCAGCTTACGCTGAACAGCAGTGATCAGGTAATCAAGGTTGAGGTGCTCAGCCGCCAGATTGAACAGTATGCGGCTGCTACCGTTGTGGACTATAACACCAAGACTCAGTACCTGACCTTCACGGACAATAACGGCAAAGCTCATGTGGTCAAAATGGATGAGAAAACCAAGATGTCGTACGGCGGACTGATTACCACTTCGCTGACCACCATGGGGTCCAGACTGGTTGAGAACCGCAAGATTGATGTGACCTCCATTAATGAGCGTGCAATGTCTGTTGAATTGACGACCAAATATTCCGGTACCCTGACGGCTATCAATACTTCAGCCAGAACGATTGTGTTCAAGCTGGGCAACGGACAATTGCTGACGATGTCTTATCCACAGGCGATTGAAATGTTTGGCAAAAGCGGGGCAGTTATCACCGATGTTCCGCTCAATGTGCCGGTTACAGCAGTGCTTGCCAGCAATCAGGAGCTCATCTCCGTGCTGCGGGTGAACGGGTCGTCCCAGTTCGAGATTGCTACCATTAATGCGGGCACTAACAAAATGACCGTGAAGCTTGAGGGTGGCAGCAACAGCAGCGAGCTGAACCTGGTGAATGTGCCGCTTACCAACGAAGCAGGCCAGAAGATCGCGCTGACCGAGCTGAAGGCCGGAGATTTCGTGAACCTCAGCTTCGACGGTTCCACACCACTGTCCCTGCAGTCGGTGAAACAGGTTGCCGGACAAGTAACCGCAGTGGATGCCGCAGCAGGTACGTTCACGGTGAAGGATTACACGGGAGCCTCCCAGCCTTTCACTGCGGGCAGCGGAGTGCGAATACTCCGGGACGGTGTTACAACGAGCGCTCTAAGCGGTCTTACCACAGCAGACCGGGTATTGGCGCGTAAGGATGCCAGCGGTGTAATGATCATCTCGGTGTTCAGTCAGCTGAACCGGACCTTCGCCCGTTATGAGAGCACAACAAATGAAATATTGACCAAACGCGCCACGCTGAATGACAATTATAAGTTTGGGCTTGCTCCAAATGTATATATTCATCAAGGTGACACGACTTTACCCGTGCAATCTCTCAAAGAAAATGATAATATTATAATGTATTTCAACAACGGCAAGGTTGTAGAAATTGTGAAACAATAATCGTTTTGGTGATTTTCCGTGTGAAACACCGTCTTGATCCCTGGTTCTGCCCTGGATCAAGGCGTTTTTTTTGAAATATAAGGGCAGGCCGGTGTTCGCTTGAACGCTATGAAAGTATACGATATAATGTATCTTTGCTTATATTTCTTCAGACCCTGAGAAGATATGGCTGCAAGTGGACTTGCGGGCATACCTGCTCTCCGTGGAGGGGACGCTATGAAAGTTGCAGAGGTCCGCCACATCCTGGACACTATCGGTGGCATGTTCCCTGATGCACATTGCGAGCTGAATCACAGTAACGCTTTTGAGCTTACAATAGCAGTGCTGCTCTCAGCCCAATGTACAGACGCAACGGTGAACAAGGTGACCGAGGACCTGTTTCAGAAGTACAAGGCTCCGATCGACTATATTTCAGTACCGCTCGAAGAGCTGGAGCTGGACATCCGGCGGATAGGTCTATTCCGCAATAAGGCCAAGCATATTCAGAACCTCTGCGCGATCCTGATTGAGCAGTATGGGGGAGAAGTGCCCCAGGCCCATGATTTGCTGGTAACCCTGCCTGGTGTCGGACGCAAGACTGCCAATGTGGTCGTGTCCAATGCGTTCGGAGTTCCGGCGATTGCTGTGGATACTCATGTAGAACGGGTAGCCAAACGGCTCGCACTTGCGGGCTGGAAAGATTCGGTGCTTGAGGTGGAGAAGAAGCTGATGAAGGCGGTGCCGCGTGACGAATGGACGCTGACGCACCACCGGCTGATCTTTTTCGGACGATATCACTGTAAGGCTCAGAATCCCGGGTGCCAGATTTGCCCGCTGCTTGATGTATGCAGGGAGGGCAAAAAACGTATGAAAACCGCTGTAATCAGGAAAGCTAAGGTTCATACGAAACCAAACAAAGAATTAGAGAAGAAGAGGATGGGATAGAGATGAAGTGCATTTCTGTATACACCGATAATTTTGAAGCATTTTCCGATATTTTTGACCGCGTAGTGGACAGCCCGATGGAAGAGAACGAGGAGCAGGAAGTGGAAGGCATCACAATCAGCCATTCCGGCGATGTGCCTGAGTTCTACCTGGAGCGTATGTCCGCGAAGCCAGAGGTTGTCGTAATGAAAGACAAATCCCGTGGTCTGACCATTCTGCAGCACGGCAAAGTCTTTGAAATTCTGCTTCCTGTGCTGGAAACAGCTTAATTTGATTGGAGTTAGTCAGAGAGCCGGCCCTTGGGCCGGCTCTCTTTGCGTTTCACGAAGTTTTGGCTTGGCCGATTATTCTGAGTAATGTCTAAGTCTCAGAGTATACGCGACATAGACCATAATAGAAGGGAGAAAGAGCAAGGCGCATAGCAATATGGACACACTCGTCAGATGATGAAGAAGCTCAAGATTCCATACCTGAGTGGACAGGTATCTCAATACAAAGGTAATTAACATCAGCAGGGTGACTGATCCAGCTATGATTTTACTGGTCTGTGTAATTGTACGGTATTTCTCATAGAGAGTAGAACGGTCAGTATGAAGGGGAACCGTGCCGGGTTCCGCTGCAAATATATGCATATTTCCAGCAGAACATACATATTCCCAGCCGCTGTCGGCAAAAAGCTCATGGTATTCCCGCACCTCCTGCTGAAGCACATGCTGGATATCCAGACAATAAATCCGTCTTCGGGCTGTTCCTCTACGGACAATGTAACCAGACCCTAAGCGGGAAAAACGCTCCAGCATCCAGCCCTGTTCCGACAATCTGCTTAACTTATCCATTTCCCCTTGCTCGGCAAAAGCCAAGCCCCAAGACATAATATAGCGTGTCTGCTTATTGTTTCCCCTCATTCTAGCTCCTCCTTCGCATTTAGCTGTGCTAATCTCCCGTGTCTTGACATTCTTAACCGCCGTTCGATCTCAGCTTCTACCATAGCTGTTCCCGCTTGAGTAAGCTGATAGGTCTTGCGCCGTTCATCGTCGTCTTCGTGTAAAAGGATGTAACCGGACTTCTGCAGCTTCTTTATCAGCGTATATAGGGTTGCAGGGCCCATGGTGATCTCGCCTTCGGTAAGCTCTTCGATGTATTTCATAATTGCATAGCCATGCTTAGGTAAGAGTAAAGCGAGCAGGATGTAGTAGGCAGAATCGGACATTTGCTCATTTTTCAAGGGTGTATTCTTAGGCATACCATACCTCCCATCAAAAATATTGAGATCGAATCGCTATATCCATTATGGATATATCCGTCATGGATATAGTAAATGATTATGGTATTATCTGTCAAGGGGTATAAGCCATCTGCGAAATCTTGTTTTTCGTGAAGGTTTATAGCTGATTTTGTAAATGTGGATATTTGATTTGTGACGATCTGATGATAAAATATAATTATTCTATTCTTGCAGTGAAATAAATCATACAAATGTACTAATTATGAAAGAAGCTATAGATCGCAGCGGAGGCGGGGATGTTGTGGGAGCAGAACGGGAAAGAGTGGGGCAGGTTACAGCGGGGTCATCAGCGCTTAGGCTGCTGGAGGAGCGGCTAAGGCAATGGGGAGAACAGAAGAGTGCGCAGATCGTAGCGGATCTAAAGGTGAAGGAGCAGGCAGATGAGCTGACGCTGGCGTTCTGCGGACATTTCTCGGCGGGCAAGTCAAGCATGATTAACAAGCTTTGCGGTAAGGCCGTGCTGCCTTCGGGTCCGGTTCCAACCAGTGCGAATATCGTATCGATCCGCAGCGGAGCACCGCAGGTGCTGCTGCATCCGGTGGACGGAAGCTCCGGAGGGAATCTTGGGGTGATCCAGACTACTCCCGACCGGCTTCAGGATTACTGCCGCCAAGGGACTGAATATTCTACGATAGAGGTGTGGGAGGATGTCCCTGTACTTGGGGAGCACGGGGTGCTGATGGATACTCCCGGCGTAGATTCGACAGATGAGGGTCATCAGGCGGCGACCCGTTCGGCGCTGCATTTGGCGGATGCCGTGTTTTATGTGATGGATTACAATCATGTGCAGTCGGAGAATAATCTGGCGTTTGCCAAAAGCCTTAGCGACTGGGGAAAGCCGCTGTACCTGATCATCAATCAGATCGACAAGCACAGGGAACAGGAAATCCCGCTGAAGGAATACCGGCAGCAAGTGGAAAGCGCTTTCCGGGAATGGGGGATTCATTCTGCGGGGCTGTTGTTCACTTCGCTTAAAGTGGAGGGGCATCCGCTGAATCAGTGGAAGGATCTGCTGGCGCTGATCTCCGGTCTGCTGGAGCAGCGGCAGGAACTGCTGGAGTACAGCTTGTCCCGTTCCATGCATCATACGGCGGATGCTGTCCTGGCAGATTATCGTGAGCAGCAGGAGGAGGAGCGGACTGCGCTGCTGGAAGAGGCAGGCGGTGCAGCAGCGGAAGCTGTGGAAGCAGAGATCATGGCAACGATGCAGCAGGAAGCGTCGCTGGAGGAGCTGCCTGAGCAGTCGCGGCTTGATCTGCGTAGCAGGCTGGACGCCCTGCTCGGTAACACGAATCTGATGCTGGCTGATCTGCGGGATGCGGCGGGCGCATACATCGAGAGCCTCCAGCCGGGCTTCCGGCGCGGCCTGCTCTTCACCGCTGCGAAGCGGGAGAAGGAGCAGGGAGCGCGGCTGCAGCACTGGCACAGCCTTCAGCAGAGAGAGATCACTGCCCAGCTGGAGTGGCACACTCTTCAGCTGGTGCGCGAATGGGCGGAAGGCCTGGAGCTGTGGCAGGAGGAGGCGGAGCCGCTGCTGAAGCAGGCGTTCCCGGCGGTGAGCCAGCAGTGGCTGGCGGATCAGGTGAAGCCGGGAACCGGGGCTTCGGGCGAGGCGCTGCTTAATTTCTGCCGCACGCTTGCGGCAGAGATTAAGGCGCAGTTCCGCCGCGCGGTCCTGGCCTTCGGCGAGCCGCTGCTGGATGCGCTGCCGCCGCTGGTGGAGGAGCGGCGCGCGGAGCTCACGCGCCGCCGGGCGGCCCTGCAGCGGCAGGCGCACGCGCTCGCCGCGCTGGCCGCCCTGGACCGCGCGGCTGCCGCCCGCGCGGACGGCCTGGCGGCGCTGCTGCCGCTGCGCCGCACCCTCACCCCCGGCGCGCTGCCGGGGGTGCCGCCCCTGGCGGCTGGCGCGCTCAGCGCCGCCAGCCCGGAACCGCCGCCGCGCGTGGCAGCGGCGGCAAGCCCTGGCGCCGCCCCGGCCTGGGCGGCGGGTACGGCAACGCCGGCGGGCGGGCGCCGCCGGCTGACGCAGGCCGCAGCGGCGCTGCACGCGGCGGCCGGGGTGCTGCGGAGCGAGCCGGCCATGGCCTCGGCCGCGCGCAGCCTGGCGGCGCGGGCGGAGGACCTCGCCGGCGGCCGCTTCACGATGGCGCTGTTCGGAGCGTTCAGCGCCGGCAAATCCTCCTTCGCCAATGCCCTGCTGGGCGAAGAGGTGCTGCCCGTGTCGCCGCATCCGGCAACGGCTGCCGTCGGGCGGATTCTGGCGCCGGAGGGCGGCTTCGCCCATGGGACGGCGTCCATCACCATGAAGCGGGCGGAGGAGGTCTGGGAGGACATCCTCCATTCCTTCAGCGTGCTGCAGCTGGCGCCGCCGCAGCACGACTCGTGGACCGCAGCCGTGGCGCGGCTGCAGACCGGAGGGCTCCATCCGTCCGCGCTGCCGCATGCCGGCTTCCTGCGGGCAGCTGCCGCCGGATGGGAGGAATCCCGTCCGCTGCTCGGAACAGAGCGGACGGTCAGCCTGGCGGAGTACCGCAGCCTGGTTGCAGACGAGAAACGCGCCTGCTTCGTGCAGAGCACGGACCTGTATTATGACAGTCCGCTGACTCGGAGCGGGATTGTACTGGTGGACACGCCAGGTGCGGATTCCTTACATGCCCGGCACACCGGTGTAACCTTTGGCTACATGAAGAACGCCGATGCCATCTGCTTCGTGACCTACTATAACCACGCCTTCTCCAAGGCTGACCGCAGCCTGCTTGCCCAGCTGGGCAGAATCAAGGACAGCTTCGCGCTTGACAAAATGTTCTTCATCATCAACGCCTCAGACCTCGCAGCGGATGAGGCGGAGCTTGAAGAGGTGAAGCAGCATGTGGCGCAAAATCTGCGGGCCGGTGGCCTGACCTCACCGCGGATCTACAGTGTGTCCAGCCTGCTTGCGCTGGAGGGCAAATCAAGCGGAGCGCGGGAGGCCTATGAGGCCTCCGGGTTCGGCGGCTTTGAAGCCGCACTCTCTGAATTTGCCGGAGAGGAGCTGCCGGGATTGTCCCTGGCAGCGGCCAAGGACAGTCTAAGCTCGGTGCGTGGGCGCGCCGAAGAATGGCAACGCCTTGCGCTGATGGAGGCGAACCAGCAGGAGGAAGGGATGAAGCAGTTCCGGCAGCGCCGGGAAGCGGCAAATCTGCGGCTGGCCGCGCTTGAGCAGGAAGACCGGCCGCTCCGGGACCTGCGCCGTGAAGGTGCGGAGCTGCTCTATCATGTCCGGCAGCGGATTGCCTTTTCCTTCGGGCGTTCCTTCCAGGAGTCCTTCCATCCTTCCATTCTCCGGGAAGACGGAGGGAACCTGAAGGACATCTTCATCGCCTGCGGGCGGGAGCTGGAGCGCAGTATTCTGCGTGAACTGGAGCAGGAGCTGTGGGCGACCACCCTGCGGCTGGAGTCGGCAGGACGCAGATTCGTGACCCAGGCGGCTACAGCGGCTGCAGCCGAGCTATCCATCCGGGATCAGGAGCTTCAGCTGCTGGAGAATCCGGATGAGCGCTGGCCGGCACCGGCGAAGCTGGACTGCGTTCTGGCTCCGCTGGAATGGGCCGGACTGTGGAGCCGCTTCAGATCTCCCCGCCACTTCTTCGAGGGACCGGGCCGGGCAGAGATTCGCGCGGCTGCCGAGCCGTGGTTCAAAGAAGCGGTGGCGGCCGCGGTACAAGGACAGGAAGACTCTCTGTTGACATTCTATACCGATGCAGCCGCAGCGGCCTTATCCCATGCCGCAGACCAGCTACGTGAAGGCCTGTCCGAACGGGAGGCAGCCATGTCGGCGCTGCTGAAAGGGGGTGATGGTGCGCAGCATTGGGGCCGGATCGCCGAAGAATTACGGCTGCAGGAGCAGGCTTTCGTCGAAATATAATGTATAGGTTTCACTTGATAAACCGTTTTCACTTGTCTTTTGAACAGCCATCTGTGAAGTTTGTAGGAAAATGTCGAAGAATGCTTGCAATCTGGTGGATGATGGATGAAAATAAAGAAGACTGAAAATTTACAATCAAACTGCGACAATTTACAGAAACAGAGAAGTCAGCAGACAAATTTGCGAAAAGAGGTTGGAGTCGACAATGTGGGGAGCTCCTTTAACAGCCCGGAGTAAAAAGCTGCTGCTGCTCGGCAGCGGTGAACTGGGTAAGGAAGTCATTATCGAAGCTCAGCGCCTTGGCGTAGAGACCGTAGCTGTGGATCGTTATGAGGCGGCACCCGCGATGGGCGTGGCCCACCGCTCTTATGTACTGGACATGCTGGATGCAGAGGCACTGAAGCAGCTTATCCGTGCAGAGAAGCCCGATTTGATTGTACCGGAGATTGAAGCTATTGCTACCGGGGCACTCGTGGAGCTCGAGGAAGAAGGGTTTCATGTAGTACCTACTGCCCGCGCTGCACGGCTGACCATGGACCGCGAAGGCATCCGCCGTCTGGCAGCAGAAGAGCTGGGCTTGCCTACAGCCGCCTACCGGTTCGCTGACAGTCTGGATGAACTGCGCCAGGCCGTGCTGGAGCTGGGAACACCTTGTGTCATTAAGCCGATCATGAGCTCTTCCGGCAAAGGCCAGAGTGTGTGCAGGACACCTGAGGATGCGGAGGGCTGCTGGAATACGGCGCTTGAAGGCGCACGTGCCAAAGGAACACGCGTCATCGTGGAAGCCTTTGTCACGTTTGAGAGCGAGATCACACTGCTTACTGTCCGTTCGGTTAGCGGAACCGTGTTCTGCCCGCCGATTGGCCACATCCAGCAGGATGGCGATTATGTGGAGTCCTGGCAGCCGCATCAGATGAGCGGGGCGCAGCTGGAAGAGGCTGAGGCCATCGCCCGGAAGGTTACCGATCAGCTTGGCGGGTATGGAATTTTTGGTGTGGAGCTCTTCCTCACCGCCGATGGGGTTCTGTTCAGTGAAGTGTCCCCCCGGCCGCATGACACAGGTATGGTTACAATGATTACGCAGGATTTGTCGGAATTTGCTCTGCATGTCAGAGCCATTCTTGGATTTCCGCTGGAAGCGGTACGTTTGTTGACACCGGGAGCTTCGGCCACCCTGAAGTCTGATGGAGCCGGACAAGCTTTTGCTGTGACCGGGATTGAAGAGGCGTTGGCCCTTCCCCGCACGCAGGTCCGGATATTCGGCAAGCCGGAGATCCGCCCTGGACGGCGGATGGCAGTAACACTCAGTTCAGCGGAAGATGTTGAAATCGCGCGGATGACGGCCAAGCAGGCTGCGTCTAAGCTACAAGTGGAGGTATACAAGGATGAACAGTAGTACTCAGGAGCAGGTACTGCAAATTCGCAAATGCGGCATGAATGATCTGGAGAGAGTGACAGCCCTTTTGCGTGAATTCGGCTATCCGACAACGCTTAGCGTGATGAAAGAGAGAATGGAAGGCATGGAGCATGATCCGTTCCACTGCACCCTGGTCGCAGAGCTCAATAACGAAGTTGTGGGAATGATCGGTTTACGGCAGGTGAAGTCCTACTACAAGCATGCCGATTGTATTACGGAGATCACCGCGCTGATCGTATCTGAGGAGCTTAGAGGACAAGGCCTTGGCAAAAGACTCGTAGCTGCAGCGGAAGAATGGGCTCGCCATCAGGGCTGCTGCCAGCTGTTCTTGCGGAGCGGCAACCGCGTTGAACGTGCACCTGCACATGCGTTTTACCGCCATATCGGCTTTGAAAAGACAACAGGCTACCGCTTCAACAAAGCCCTGCTATAATCCTATACGTGTAACCGAACATCCCCATCCCGGCGTAATCGGGATGGTTTTTTTTGAGATAGCGCGGCAAACCCGTAGCCACTAGTCTGGAATGTACCCCGCTCTGCCTTCTCCCTTCGAAGCTGCCCCCGTAATTTAGTGGAAAAAGAGCATCTATTTCACCCGAAATTCCCGTATCCAGACTAGCAGTTGGAAAAAGTACATTTATCCATCCACATTCCCCGTGTTATGAGCAAATCCACAGAAATAAATGTATTTTTTCCACTTAAAATAGCTTAAATGGTTAAAATAATCAAATTAAGTGTACAAAATCCACTTGTTGATTATAGTAAGTAGCACTTATTTTAGCGTCCGCCTGAAAGCTTTCCGAAGGAAAGCTCGCATCGTAAGCAAAAGCTGTGTTTGGATTTCTACCGCTAAAAGCGGTTTAAATGAAGAAATCCAAACGGGACAGCGGCCGGAGGGCCAAATGTTCACCGCAGCGACGACCAAGCTTTGAGTTCTAATCTTGAATGTCCTAATCTTAAGTGCCCTAACCTATGTACATAATTTCCGCTTGCGTTATATCAGGCCACGCTATATAGTAAATTGCTCCTATATCACTACAGTTATCACTAAATCAGTCACTATTAATGCCACTATATGTGTCACTATCTCTGTCACTATAGTGCCCCCCGTGATCCGCAGCCCTGTCTATTTAACCATAGATTGGGCCATTTGAATCAGCTATTATTGTTCTGTTAAACTCCATATCCTATCCGAAGAGGGATGACGCATGTACAAATTAATACTCGCCGAAGACGAGGAAGATGTAAGAGAAGGCATTATCGCCCAGATTGACTGGGAGCAGTACGGCTTCGAGGTCGTTGAACAGGCCGAGAACGGGCGGGAGGCGGCGGATGCGATCGACCGGCTGCTGCCGGATGTGGTTGTTACCGATATCCAGATGCCCTTCATGAATGGCCTGCAGCTTGCAGAATGGATACGCAGCCGCCATCCGAATACGAAGATTATCATTCTGACCGGCTATGATGAATTTGAATACGCCCAGAAGGCGATTAAGCTGCAGATTGATGAATATATCCTGAAGCCTTTCTCGTCCCGGGAGCTGATTGATGTTCTGCTTAAGGTTCGCGCCACGATCGAGACCGAGATTGCCGAGAAGGAGAATGTGTTCGTGCTGAGCGAGCATTACCGTAAGAGCCTGCCAGTCTTGCGCGAGCAGTTCCTCTCCACCTTGGTGTCCCGCCGTCTGCGCTCCGCAGAGATCGCTGAGAAAAGCACAGAGTACGGCATCCCCCTCACCGGTGAATTGTTCCAGTCCTCTGTAATCAGCATCGATTATATCCGCCAGGACCGTTCGTCCGGGCTTCAAGAGGGCCGTCCCGTCTCCCTGCGGGATACCGGAGACCGTAATCTTCAGCTCTATGCTGTGCTGAACATAGCGGAGGAGATCTGCCAGAAGCATAGCTTCGGTAAGGTATTCATCCACCGGGATGATGTTGTGCTGCTCTCGGTCAGCCAGAGCCCAGAAGAGAGCGACATTACCGCCAGTACCTTCGCCATTCTCGAAGAGATCTGCCAGAATGTGCAGCGCTTCCTGAAACTTACCGTAACCGCCGGGGCCGGAACCGTATGTAAGGCACCGTCCATGCTGTTCCATTCCTTCGGGGATGCGCTGCAAGCGCTTGATTACCGGCTGATCCTCGGCAACAACCGGGTCATCTGGATTGAGGATGTGGAATCGCGGTCCAGCCGGATGCTGGATTATGACGAGCTGACCCAACAGTCGCTGATCCGCACGATCAAGCTGGGCACCGTCCAGGAGCTGCGCGAAGTAGTGGACGAGTTGTTCCGGGGACTGGATACGGAGCAGGTCTCGGCGCAGGATTATCAGATCTTCCTGTTGGAGATCATCACCTCCATTCTGCGGGTGGCGAAGGAATCCGGGAGCGGAACGTATGATTTTATCGGACCCGGCCTGACCTCGCTAAGCGATATGAACAAATTCAACAACCTGGAAGAAGCCCGGCAGTGGATTATTACCGTATGCAGCCGGCTGATGGATTCCATCGCTTCGGAGCGCCAGTCGAGCTACAAGCAGCTCATAGACCAGGCCAAGGAATTTATCCGCAGCCACTATGAAGAATCCGATATGTCCATCGGCAGGGTATGCCAGCATCTGCATATCAGCACAGGCTATTTCAGCAGCATTTTCAAAAAAGAAATGAAGATGACCTTCGTCAGCTATCTGTTACAGATCCGGCTGGAGGCTGCGAAGGAATTGCTGCGCGCAACCGAGCTGAAGGCGTTCGAGATCGCCGAGCGGATCGGGTTTGCCGACCCGAACTATTTCAGCTTCTGCTTCCGCAAGAAATACGGACAATCCCCCAAAGAGTATAAGAACAGCGCACGGGGAGAATAGCCATGAACAAGCCCAAGGGTTATTTCTTCCCGTTGCGGCCGGGGTCCCGCAAGAGCGGCAGGCTGCGTCTGTCCTCGAAGCTGCGGAGTATTCAGCTGATTATTACGCTGACGTTCATGGCGGTGACTGCGGCGGTGGCCGTGATCGTCAGTGTGCTGCTGTACGGCAAGTTCGCCAACACGGCGGAGGAGAATGCCAATCTCAACATGCAGCAGATCATCGAGCAGGTGAACTATAACCTGGAGCTGTATGTGAAGGGGATGGGCAGTATTTTTGCGACCGCCGAGAAGCAGATTACCTCTACGCCCTCCATTGATTCCCCGCTGCTCTATGAACGGATGGATACACTGATGAGCAGCCGTGAGGATCTGGTGTCCGTGGCTGTTTTTACCCCGCAGGGGAAGTATGTCGTAGGAACGCCGGGGCAGACGATGCGCCTGAACACTCAGCTGGAGAGCCAGAGCTGGTTCACCACAGCCAAGCGTACCTCGGAGATCTCCTATTCCGCCCCGCATATCCAGAATCTGTTCAAGGGCAGATATACCTGGGTGGTCTCCATCTCCAAGCTGATTCAATACAGGGAGAACGGGGAGCTGAGAACCGGTGTGCTGCTGCTGGATTTCAACTTCAGAACGATTGATCAGCTCAGCAAGCAGGTCAAGCTGGGAAAAAGAGGCTACGCCTACATCCTCGATCCGCTCGGCAATATCGTCTACCATCCCCAGCAGCAGCTCATCTATGCCGGGCTGAAGTACGAGAACGTAGAGCCGGTGCTGGAATATGCCTACCGCAGCTATCTGGATGAATCGACCGGAGAGAAGCGGTTTATTACCGTGCGTACACTGGCGCAGACCGGCTGGAAGATCGTCGGGGTCGCTTATTACGATGAGATTGTCACCACCAAACGCGATCTGAATCAGTTCCTGGCGTGGTTTCTTGGGGTGGTGCTGGTCTGTGTGATTGCGGTGTCGGTCTTCCTGTCCTGGCTGATTGCCAGCCCCATCCGCAAGCTGGAGCGTACCGTGAAGCAGGTCGCGGATGGGGATCTGAATACGCCGATTAACGTCAGCGGAGCCTATGAGGTAGAGCAGCTGTCGAAGCGCTTCAATATGATGCTCCAGCGTATCCGCCAGCTGATGGAGCAGATCATTTATGAGCAGGAGACGAAGCGTAAGGGCGAGCTTGAGGTGCTGCAATCGCAGATCAACCCGCATTTTCTGTACAATACGCTGAATTCGGTCATCCGGCTGGCAGAACGCGGCAAAACGGATGAAGTCGTCACCATGATCCAGTCGCTCTCGAAATTCTTCCGCATCAGCCTGAGCAAAGGCAAGAACATTATCACCATCCAGGAAGAGCTGGACCACATCCGCCATTACCTGGTGATTCAGAGCTTCCGCTTCAAGAATAAATTCCGTTATGAGATCGCGGCGCAGGAGGAAGTCCTAGAGTGTCAGACGATCAAGCTGATTCTGCAGCCTATCGTGGAGAACGCGCTCTATCACGGGATCGAAATGCTGCCGGACGAGGGGCTGATCTCGATCACCGCCGGGCTTCAGGACGGGCTTGTTACCCTCCGGGTCAGCGACAACGGCCTCGGAATGACCAAGGAGACGATGAACGGCATTCTAAGCGGAAGCGTCAAAAGCACCAGCGGATCAGGAGTCGGTGTCAGGAATGTGCACGAACGGATCGGCCTGTATTACGGGCGGGAGTACGGGCTTGCTTTTCAGAGTGAGCTGGAGGAGGGGACGGTTGTTACGATTGTATTCCCGGCCCTCCCGGCGGGAGAGGTTATGGATGAGCAGAAGGAGGAGATGAACCTGTGAAAAGCCTGCGTGTATGGCTCACCGTGCTGCTGTGCGGAGTGCTGTGGATCTCTGTGTCCTCTTGCTTCAATGCCTCGCCGGCCTATATCAGCACCAGCAAGACGCGGAATATCCACCTGATTGTCAAGATGAACAAAGGGGATTACTGGAACACCCTGAAGCTCGGAGCAGAGGCTGCGGCGAAGGAATTCAATGTCAATCTGACCTTCAAGGCGCCGGATTCGGAGAGTGATATTGAGGAGCAAGTTGTTATGGTGGAGGAGTCCATCAAGGAGAAGGTGGATGTGGTTATACTCGCGGCCAGCAGCTATATGGGACTGGCGCAGGTCGTGGACCAGGCGGCGTATTCCAGAATTCCGGTGATCTCAGTCGATGCGGAGGTCGGCTCGGCCAAGGTTCGTTCTTATGTGGGTTCGAACGGCTACGAGGCCGGACAGAAGTCCGCCGAGCGGCTGATTCAGCTGCTGGGGGGCTATGGCGAGATCGGGATCATTAACTTCACCAATTCGTCGCTTACCCCGGACTCCGGCAAAACTGGCAGTATCGACTATGGTGCGCGGGATGCAGATGAGCGGGAAAAGGGTTTTCTGAATTATGCCGCCCGTTACCCTAACGTCAAAGTGGTACAAATCGCCTACACCTCCTCCAGCACCTCCGACGCCGAAAATCTGACCCGGGAGATGCTGAATAAGTATCCCAAGCTGCGCGGCATTGCCACTCTGAATGAAATTGCGTCACAGGGTGCGGCGAGGGTGATTCAGGGCCTTAAGAGGGATAGTGTGAAAATGATTGCTTTTGACAGCTCGCCCTCCATGATGGAATCGCTTCAGGATGGCACTGTGCAGGCGACCGTGATCCAGAATCCGTTCAGCAACGGGTATCTGGCGGTGAAATATGCAGTGGAGGCCCTTGAAGGTATGGACATTCCCGAACGCGTAGATACCGGCACCAAGCTCATCGATCTGGAGAATATGCTGTGGCCTGAGAATCAGAAGCTGCTGTTCCCGTTTGTCCGGTAGCCCTTGAAGGACGGTAAGCCGTTTCTGCTTGGACAGTAGAATTTTCATGAAAATGAGTAGGATTTTATATTCGCAACCGTTTTCACGTAGGGCATAATAAGGATGTACCCGGGACACACCGGGATCATCCAAATAAAGAAATATCCTCAGGAGGTCAATTAGACATGAAAAAAATCACTTCCGTTTTACTTGCCAGTGCATTGCTGGGTGCTGCTCTCGCGGGCTGCGGCGGCAACAATAACAAGGCGGCTGACCCTGCTAACACAGGGACTGCGGCTAACACAGCGAATTCCGGTTCAACTGAGACTCCAAAGGTCGGCGTAGCGATCTACAAATTCGACGACACGTTCATGACGGGTGTCCGTAATTCCATCGACGCTGCTGCAAAGGGCATTGCCACTGTAGACATCGTAGACAGCCAGAACTCCCAGCCTACACAGAACGATAAGGTGGATCTGTTCATCACCAAGAAATATAACGGCATGCTGATCAACCCGGTAGACCGTACCGCTGCGGGGGTCATCATTGACAAGGCTAAGACAGCGAACATTCCGGTGGTCTTCCTGAACCGTGAGCCGCTGCCGGAAGATATGAAGAAATGGGATAAGGTCTACTATGTAGGCGCGAAAGCCGAAGAGTCCGGCACCATGTCCGGCCAGCTGATCGTGGATTACTGGAAGGCTCACCCTGAAGCGGACAAGAACGGCGACGGCGTGCTGCAATATGTCATGCTGAAGGGCGAACCGGGACACCAGGATGCCGAGCTGCGTACCACGTTCTCCATTCAGGCGATCGAAGATGCAGGCATCAAGGTAGAGAAGCTGGCTGAAGATACCGCCATGTGGGATCGTGTAAAAGGCCAGGAAAAAATGGCAGCCTTCCTCGGCTCCCACGGTGACAAGATTGAAGCCGTACTTGCTAACAACGATGACATGGCACTCGGCGCAATCGAAGCTCTGAAGGCTCAAGGCTACTTCAGCGGCGACAAATACATGCCGGTTGTAGGCGTGGATGCAACCGCTCCTGCGGTTCAGGCTTTACAGGATGGAACGATGCTGGGTACCGTACTGAACGATGCCAATAACCAAGGTAAAGCAGCGATTACCCTGGCCGCTCTGCTGGCCAAAGGCGAAACGCCAACCAAAGAGAACGTAGGCTTCGACATCACAGACAACCAGTTTGTATGGATATCCTACAAAAAGATCACCAAAGACAACGTAGCAGACGCTAAATAATTCGTTAACAGGCGCAAGGATACAGATACAGATACGTTTCATGGATACCAGTCCCGGAGGGCGCTGTGCCGCGCTCTCCGGAATTCCTTACGGGTAGGGAGCAGGATGGAACCGCTGTGCCTCTCATGGAAAAAGAAAAAAAGCGTAGGGGGCGTAACAACATGGCAAATACGGAATTTTTGCTGGAAATGAACGGCATTACCAAAGAATTTCCCGGCGTGAAGGCGCTGGATGGAGTCAGCATTAAGGTTCGTCCGGGCTCGGTTCATGCACTTATGGGCGAGAACGGGGCAGGCAAGTCCACACTGATGAAATGTCTCTTTGGAATCTATTCACCGGATGCCGGTGAGATCTTTCTGGATGGCCAGAAGGCCTCCATCTCGAATTCGAGCGAGGCACTGAAGCATGGAATCTCGATGATCCACCAGGAGCTGCACCCTGTACCTTTCCGCAGCGTGATGGAGAATATCTGGCTCGGACGTTTTCCGACCAAGGGCATCGGGCCGATTCAGTTCATTGACCACAAAAAAATGTTCACAGACACAGAAAACTTATTTAAAGATCTGGATATCGATCTGAATCCCGAAACTTTGGTGGGCAAGCTGTCCGTATCCAAGATCCAATCTATCGAAATCGCGAAGGCAGTCTCTTTTCACTCCCGCGTAATTGTCATGGATGAGCCTACCTCGTCCTTAACCAGCGTGGAAGTGGAGCATCTGTTCCGGATCATCCGGGACCTGCAAAAAAGAGGCGTAGCTATTATCTATATATCTCACAAAATGGAAGAAATCCTGGAGATCTCCGATGAAGTGACGATTATGCGTGATGGTAAAAAAATCGGCACCTGGCCCTCGGCCGAGCTGACCACGGACCTGATTATCTCCAAGATGGTCGGACGCGATCTGACGAACCGTTTCCCGGAGCGCACCAATGTTCCAGGTAAGGTGTTCATGAAAGTGGAAGGCTTGACTTCACCGGAGCCGCGTTCCTTCAAGGATGTCTCCTTCGAGCTTAGACGGGGTGAGATTCTTGGTATCGGCGGACTGGTAGGCGCACAGCGGACCGAGGTGATTGAAGCCTTGTTCGGACTACGCGCCGTGAAATCCGGCTCCATCTCGATTGACGGTAAGAAGGTGAAGATTAACTCTCCGCAGGATGCCAAAAAACACGGGCTGGCCCTGTTAACCGAGGAGCGCCGCGCTACGGGGATTTTCCCGGTGCTGTCTGTGCATGAGAATGGCGCCATCGCCAACCTTGACCGCTACAAGACGCCTTATCTGCTGCTGAATGGCCGCAAGAAGAAGGTTGAAGTCGATAAAATGATTGAAAAGCTGCGCACTAAGACGCCTACGACCAAAACGCAGATTATGAATCTCTCCGGCGGGAATCAGCAAAAGGTGCTGCTGGCCAGATGGCTGCTGACCGAGCCTGAGGTGCTGCTGCTCGATGAGCCGACACGCGGGATTGACGTTGGTGCGAAATTCGAAATCTATACGATCATTGCCGACCTGGCGAAGCAGGGGAAGAGCATCATCATGATCTCCTCGGAAATGCCCGAGCTGCTGGGGATGTCTGACCGTGTTATGGTGATGTCGGAAGGACGGCTGACAGGAATACTCGAAGGTGCGCAGGCTACGGAAACCGAAGTGATGCGTCTCGCTGCACAGCATTAATCAGGAGCTACACTCACAGGACGGCGAAGACCATAGGGCTGCTGCAAGGCTGAAGAAGCTTAGCAACGAATGCTTAAACTTCGCGTAACAATTAAGGAGGAACACAATTATGACTATTAAAAGAGCGCAGTCCTTCGTGACTCAAAACGCTATCTACATCGTGCTGGTACTGCTGATCATGGGGATTATCATATACGAGCCAAGCTTCATGTCCATTAACACCTTGCGGGATGTACTGATTCAGTCCTCCACACGCGTGATTATTGCGCTCGGGGTGGCCTTTATCCTGATCACCGCCGGGACCGACTTGTCGGCAGGCCGGGTGGTTGGTTTCACAGCTGTTATCTCAGCTTCCATGCTGCAGATTCCAGACTACTCCCGCCGCTTCTTCCCCGATCTGCCACAGGTGCAGGTCTGGCTGCCGATTCTGATCGCCATTGTTGCCGGTCTGCTCTGCGGGCTCGTCAACGGGATTATCGTCTCCAAGCTGAATGTTCCGCCTTTCATCGCCACACTAGGCACTATGCTGATCGTATACGGCCTGAACTCCCTGTACTTCGATATGGACCCTAACCAATCGCAGCCGATCGGCGGCCTGCGTTCTGACTTCACGGATATCGGCTCCGGCTTCATCGGCAGCGGCCAATATTCCATTCCGTACATCGTACTCATAGCCCTCGGAGTCGCGGCGATCGTCTGGGTGCTGTTCAACAAAACCAAGCTGGGCAAAAACATGTACGCCATTGGCGGCAACATGCAGGCAGCCAAGGTATCCGGGATCAACGTCTCCAAGAACCTGATCTACATCTACGCCATCGCCGGTGCCCTGTACGGTCTGGCCGGTGTGCTTGAAGCAGCCAGAACCGGCGGCGCTACCAACAACTACGGGAACATGTACGAGCTTGACGCCATCGCAGCCTGCGTCGTCGGCGGCGTATCCACCACCGGCGGGATCGGTACCGTGCCGGGCGTCCTGGTCGGGGTTATCATCTTCACCCTAATCAACTACGGCCTGACCTTCATCGGCATCAGCCCTTACTACCAGCTGATCATCAAAGGCCTGATCATCATCGCGGCTGTATCGTTTGATATGCGTAAATATTCATCGAAAAAATAGGTTTCTGTGATGAGCCGTACCTGCGGGATTTTGGACTTCCGGCCGCTGTTAGGTTTGGATTTCCTGATTTGGACCGCTGTTCGCGGTAGAAATCCAAACCTAAAGGCGTACGCTTCGCTCCTCCAGTTCCAAAATCCCCTCCGGTACTCCTATCACCTCACCAAGGGTGGGGGAGGCAGGACAAAAAGCGTTTGCGGTATCTCGCAAACGCTTTTTGGCTTGCCCAGATTTGTCGCAACGTTGCGACAAATCATTGGATTACACGTGCCTGCGGTGGTGAGTATCGGACCTCCGGACGCTTCCGCTCCTTCAGTTCCAAACTCCCTTCCGCTACTCCTATCGCGTGATCGTAAATTGTTGCAATAATTGCAATTCCGGCCGTCTTGAACAGGGGGACTGGGGAAAGTTGCTGCACGAATTACAACATTTCCTCTTCTAATTGGCTCGTGGGCGGACAAATGCTGCATTTCATACAACAATGTTAGTTTAAAGCCGGTGGAGGAAGCCGAATGTTGCATTTTGGGCAGGATTTCGCAGCTACCCGTGACTAATTATGAGTAAATTTTTCTTTTCCCGAGGCGGTAGAGGGTAGGCGGTAGGCAGTAGGCAGCAGCAGTTAGTGGCCAGGTGGCAGACAGTTAGCAGTCAGGTGGCCGGGAATAGGCAGTAGGCAGCAGGAGGCAAGCTGTTAGCAGTCTGATGGCAGCCAGCAGATGACAAGCATTTTGCAGGCTGGTTCGGCACGTATGCATATGGACTTATTTTTCAAGGGCAGGCGCAGCAGCCCTTGTATCCCCGGCACACACCCTCCGAAAGGGTGTGTTTGTGTTTCCACCAACAGAAAGGCAGAAGGAACGGAGGGGATTTTGGGCTGGAGGAGCGGCAGCGTCCGCCTTTAGGTTTGGATTTCTACCGCGAACAGCGGTCCAAATCAAGAAATCCAAACCTAACAGCGGCCGGAAGCCCAAAACTCACCGCAGTTACGATATCCCTTTCATCGTAATTCATTTTCGCGCCCAGACACATACACACCCTTTCCCCCCTCGCCTCATATTCTATAGGCAAAAGCCCTTGTAAAGGAGAACGACAGCATGCTGAGGATTAAGCTGAACGAGCTGGGAAAAGGAACGGACAACGGTCTGATTGTGGCGGAGGTATGGCGGTGGGACGGCATCGGCTGGAACGAGGGTATTCCGCAGCAGGAGGAGGATTTCATCCGCGCAGATGATGATCTGTTCGTGACGATCCCCGCAGAGGCGGGGTTATATCGTGTAGACTACTCCAAAAAGCCGCTGGAGGCGCTCATTGTGCTTCCGGGTGACGGCGGAGGACTGCGGGCAGAACTGCTGCATCCGGCCCCTTTTAAGCTGACAGAGGGTACGCTGTGGGGATACATCAACAATGACGGGCGGGTCGTGATTGAGCCGAGATATGATTATGCGGAGGAGTTTCAGGAGAATGGACTGGCGGTGGTGCAGCGCGGGAATGTCAGCGGTCTGATCGACGGCTCCGGGCGGGAGCGGGTCAAACCGGTCTATAATTTTATTGGTCCTTTTTCCGAGGGGCGGGCCGTGGTATCGGATGCGAAGGGCTACACTTTTATTGATGAAAAAGGCAAAGAAGTGACGTCCGCGCGCTATGACTATCTGAATTCGCTGCACGAAGGCCGCGCGTTGTTCTCCAAGCAGAATACTACCGGGGGGATCTCGCTGTACGGTTATCTGGATGCCCAGGGTAAAGAGGTGCTGCCAGCCGTCTATCTGGACGCCGGGGATTTCTCGAACGGGACTGCACTAGTCAAAGTGGCCGAAGGGGAATATGCGCTGATTGATCTTCATGGCGTGGTGCTGCATACGTACAAACATGCTTTTGTCGGGTATCCGGGGGATGGGCTGCTGGCCTTTCAGGCGACGGCGGATGGAAAATACGGTTATCTGCACACAGACGGTACGATTGCTATCCAGCCGCAGTATACGGCAGCCTTGCCGTTCTCGGAGGGCCGGGCGGTGATTAACACAGCTGCGGATTATGGCAACGCCTACGGTCTAATCGACAAGCAGGGGAAAATGATTATTCCCGCCGTCTATTATGAGGTGCAGCAGCTGGGAGAGAACCGTGTGGCGCTGGGGACCCCGCTGTATGCGGATCAGCCCTACAGAGGCTCCAGCTATGTTATAGCCGATGCGCTGACCGGAAGAATTCTCAGCACCCACCCGCTGCTGGGCGTGAACAATTATCAGCACGGGCTCGCGTCGGTGTATGATGCCAAGGATACGTATTTTATTGACACCAGCGGTAAAAAAGCCGCCCAGCCCCCGGTCATCGCAGGCTCAGGATCACTGTCCTTCAGCGGCAGCCTGATCCGCGCGGATATTGATCTGCGTACCTCTTATTATGACCGTAAAGGCAAGCAGGTCTGGCGGCAAAACGGGGTCATTCCGCTCAGACCGCCATACTCTGTGCTGGAGAAGAAATACAAGCCGAACCGGGATTATCTGGTCTATTATCCGGTAGTGGAAGGGATTGCGGTTGCCGAGATCTCGAAGGCGGTGAATGACAAGCTGCGCAACCTGTCGCTCGCTTACGGGGCGGGGACGGGGGGAGGCATGCAGGATTTCAGCTATACGGGAGATTTCGCCGTATCCTTCTTCCGCAAGAATCTGCTGGTGCTGGAGCTCAGCGGTTATCATTTCCCGTTCGGCGCTGCACATGGTATGCCTACCCGGATCTATGAGCATATCAACCTGCGCACCGGCAAATTCTACACGCTCAGCGATCTGTTCAAGCCCGGCAGCAAATATGTGCAGAAGCTCAGTGACATTGTCGGCAAGCAGATTGCAAATGATCCGCAGTATTCCTACGTTTTCCCTGATACGTATAAAGGCATTACAGCCGATCAGCCTTTTTATGTGGATGCGCAGGCGCTGTACCTGTACTTTGCCCCTTATGAGATTGCTCCGTACTCGGCAGGATTTCCAACCTTCCGCATTCCCTATGCAGAGATTATGGGCCTGATTTCGACCGAAGGGGAGTTCTGGCAGTCTTTTCATTAAAATGAGCGATAGAAGCGCCGATATATAGGGTAGAACCAACAGCCGTCCTGAAAAGGACGGCATTGCTGTTTTCATTTGCCGCTGCTGGAGGGGACAAGTCTTTCTATCTATAAAATCTATAAAATGACAGAATTTAGAAGTGCACAGCTAATAGTTTTGTGTTACAATGACTTAGGAACAGATTACAACTTTGTAACATTTGTGGACCGACACCCCTGACAGCACGAGATACCACAACAAAGAATAAGGAGATGGCAGAATGAAAAGCAAGACTTTGAAAAGAGTGATAGGTGGAAGCGTAGCCGCTGTGATGGCGCTTGGCATTTCTCTTCCATTACAAGCAAACGCAGCAGCCGGTGCCCCTGCGGCAGCCGGATCAGATATGAATTTCGCACAGTTCATGGAGTACTTCACGCAGAACAATTCGAAGACTTTCGTACTTGATGGCAATACGTACACTGTCACTAAAACCTTTGTATACACAACGCCAGTTGCAGCTGCCCCGGCAGCACAGCCGGTAGCTCCGGCTAAGCCGGTTGCCACAGCAGCACCAGTGGCTACAGCGGCACCGGTAGCAACAGCCAAGCCAGCCCCTGCACCCGTGGCCACTGCGAAACCTGTGGTAACCCCGGCCCCGGCTCCATCTACAGTTCCTGCGGTTGGTACTAACGTCTCCAGCTACACACAGCAAGTAGTCGCACTGGTGAACAAAGAGCGCGCTGCAGCTGGACTAGCCCCTGTCTCCGCACTGGACAGCCTGAACAAAGTGGCTGCGGCGAAGGCAGCGGACATGCGCTCGAACAACTATTTCTCACACACTTCTCCGACCTACGGATCACCTTTCGATATGATGTCGGCCTTCGGCATTACGTATAAGGCGGCTGGCGAGAATATCGCTATGGGCCAGAAGACCCCTCAGGAAGTTATGACGGCGTGGATGAACAGCCCGGGTCATAAGGCTAACATCCTGAGCGCGAATTTCAACTACATTGGCGTTGGTTTCGATAATAACTACTGGGTCCAGGAATTTATCGGTAAATAATATAAGGTAATCAAAGTAACTCAAAGTAACGTAACGTTAACTCCGCCCTCCGGCAATGCCGGGGGGCGGTTTTATGATTTTTAGGATATAGAAGTAATATTGCTCTCGCACGATCAGCGCAGCGCTATCGTGCCGCAGTCCGCGGTCTTGCACGATCAGCGCAGCGCTATCGTGCCGCAGTCCGCGGTCTTGCACGATCAGCGCAGCGCTATCGTGCCGCCCTTACTGCTTCCACCGTTTAGGTGTGAAGCGGCGGAGGGGATTTTGGAGCTGTAGGAGCGAATGCGTCCGCCTTTGTGTTTGGATTTCTACCGCGAGGAGCGGTTCAAATCAGGAAATCCAAACTGGGCAGCGGCCGTAAGTCCAAAATCCCCGCAGCCGCGCCCCCCACCTAAACAAACCCTTTTCGTTTGCAAATTCTCCAAAGAAGAATTATGTTTATCTACATAGTTAATAATGGTGTGAATAAAGGGCGAGACAGAAGAGTACGGCAGATGGAGGGATAGCATTGAATGATTCCAAATGGACCTGGAGGACAGTGAGTCTGGTGTCCATCCTGGCAACTTTACTGTTGATCACAGGATTTGTGTATGCGGTGAGCGATATTTTGAACCCCAAGGGGGAGCCATTGCTCTCCTCCCTTCCGCAAGAGACGGCTGCACCGGCAGCCGCGGCAAGTGACGAATACAAGATCCTGGCGCTTGGCGATTCTTTGGCCAAAGGGACCGGTGACAACTCCGGGCAAGGGTTCGTTAAACGGACCGTGGACGCCTTGTCGGCCAATGGAGGAAAGGCAGAGCTGCTGGGGAATATGGGTATTAACGGACTGACCACGGCCGCCTTGGAGAGCAAGCTTCAGGAGGAAGGAGTGCAGTACGCGCTGCGTCAGGCGAATGTCATCCTGATCTCCATCGGCGGGAATGACCTGTTCCGGGGCTCGGATATTCTGGGCACAGGCGGGAGCAGCGGACAAGCAGCCGCCTCTGCGAAGCCTTCGGAGGAAGCAGCACCACAGACCACGGAAGCCCCTGCCAATAACAAGGTAGAAGGCACTACTCCGGTTCCAACCGCGTCTGCGGGTGATCTGACCCCGGAATCGCTCCTCTCCGCTCTGCCTGGGGCCGCCAAACGGCTGGGCAGCATACTGGATACGGTTGCAAAGGTGAATCCACAGGCACAGGTCTATTACATTGGACTGTATAATCCCTTCGGAGATATCGAGGGACTGCTTATTCCCGGCAATCAGGCGGTAACGGCGTGGAATAATGCGGCCATGGATATGATCAACAGACATCAGAACATGACACTGGTCCCGACCTTTGACCTGTTTGACCGTCATTTGGCAAAATACCTGTCGAACGATCATTTTCACCCGAACGGGGACGGTTATCAGCGGATGAGCGAGCGCATTGTACAAGCGGTTCGTTGACAAAATAATTTTTGGAACAGAAATGACTGTGGCAAGGAGCTGTATAAGATGGCGAGAACTATTCATGAGACACCGGGGGAAGAAGTCGTTCTGTCTGCCCGGGGAGTCCGCAAAAAAATCGGCCGCAAATGGATTATAGATGATGTTACGTTTGACGTTAAAAAAGGGGAGATCTTCGGCTTTCTCGGTCCGAACGGAGCCGGCAAAACCACAACCATCCGCATGCTGGTGGACCTGATCCGCCCGAGCGAAGGGACGATTACCGTCTGCGGCTACAATGTGAACCGGAATCCGGAAAAAGCGCTGCAATACGTCGGCTCTATCGTCGAGAATCCCGAGGTATATACATACCTTACAGGTTGGGAGAATCTGCAGCATTTCGCGCGGATGCAGCCTGGTGTGGATGAGCAGCGGATTGCCGAAGTCGTTGCTATCGTGCGGCTCGATCAGCGTATTCAGGATAAAGTAAGCACGTATTCGCTTGGTATGCGCCAGCGGCTCGGTATTGCCCAAGCCCTGCTCGGCCGTCCCCGGCTGCTGATTCTCGATGAGCCGACCAACGGCCTGGACCCGAAGGGGATCAAGGAACTGCGCGAATTCATCCGTAAGCTGGCTGACGAAGGGCTGGCGGTCTTTGTGTCCAGTCATCTGCTGAGCGAAATTCAGCTGCTGTGCGACCGGGTAGCCATTATCAGCAAAGGCCGTGTACTCGCTGTTGGCGCTGTAGACGAGCTGGTTGCCCGTAACTCACCGTATGTCCTGTGGGAGCTGGAGCCGCTTCAGCGGGCAAGAGATATCATGGCTATACGGCCGGATATCGCGCTGCTGGAGCTGGATGAGGTTACTCTGGATGATTCGGTCATCGCAGGCATGGGCGTGAATTCCCTGGTTACGGCGATGGACGAGGATCTGATCCCGGAGATTGTTGCCGTGCTGGTTGCACAAGAGGTGGAAGTCCGGGCTGTGCATAAAATCAACCCTACACTGGAACAGCTATTCTTGAAGCTAACGGAAGGTGAAGCCATTGACTAACCTGCTGCCGCTCATCCGAAATGAGTGCCTGAAGATTATTAAAAAGAAACGTTTCTATGTCATCCTGCTCATCCTGCTCGTGCTGGTGCCAATGTTTACCTATGCTCAAATGCGCATAGCCGAGCGCAGCCGTGACAAATTTAACTCTGACTGGAGACTGGAGATCCAGCAGCAAATTACCGACAACCAGAACTCGCTCGGCAGCGACCGGATTCCGGAGGAATGGAAGTCGTACCGGCGGATTTTTCTCCAGCAATTGCAGTATTATCTGGATCATGATGTGAATCCGAACGAACCGAGCGGAGTGACGTTCACCCGGGAGTTTGTCAATAATTCGGTCTCGCTGTTCATTCCGCTGCTGATCATGGCGGTTGCTTCCGACCTGGTCTCCGGGGAGCGGACGACAGGCACGATCAAAATGCTGCTGACCCGCCCGGTCAGACGCTGGAAGGTGCTGTTCAGCAAAATGGCGGCGCTGCTGATGTTCGTCTCGCTGATTGTCCTGTCCGTATTCGTAATCAGCTATCTGATATCGGGGCTGGCTTTTGGCTATAAAGGGTTCAATGTTCCGGTCTTCACAGGCTTCCAGCTAAACGGTGATACTGTAGATATGTCTAAGGTTCATGCGGTGGAGCAGTGGAAGTATCTGCTGATGCAGGGCGGGCTAATCTGGTATGTCAGTATTGTGGTGGCCCTGCTGGCCTTCATGGTATCGGTTCTGGTCCGCAGCACGGCTGCGAGCATTGTAGTGATGATGGCAGCGCTGATTGCCGGAACGATCCTGACCAACATGGCTTCCGCCTGGACGGCGGCCAAATATTTATTTATGGTCAACATGGAACTGACTACTTATTTAGCGGGCACTCCCGCGCCGATTGAGGGCATGACATTGGGCTTTTCGATGGCGGTTCTGGGCATTTGGGGACTTGTGGCCGTAATCATTTCATTCGCCGTCTTTACGAAACGGGATATTTTGAATTAGAATGTACAAAGTGAACGAAAACGTTTGTTTGCATTTTTAGAGAGATAGGAAGACAAGTGAAGGAGGAGCATGAATGCTCGAACAGATCGATATGTTTGCAAAAGTCTCTAAGAACGGCGAAGCAGCCCGGACTGGATACGATGCTGACGACATTCAGGTGCTCGAAGGTCTGGTTGCGGTCCGCAAACGGCCCGGCATGTATATTGGCAGTACGAGTTCCTCGGGTCTGCACCATTTGGTATGGGAAATAGTGGATAATGCCGTAGATGAGCATTTGGCGAAGTTTTGCTCGAAGATTGATATTACCCTGCGCAAAGACGGATCGGTGACCGTTATTGACAACGGACGCGGAATACCGACCGGAATGCATAAGACAGGAGTCCCTACACCGCAGGTGGTATTCACCATTCTGCATGCAGGCGGCAAATTCGGCGGCTCAGGCTACAAGAAATCTGGCGGCCTGCATGGAGTCGGGGCTTCGGTAACCAACGCGTTGTCCGAGTGGCTGGAAGTGGAGATCTACCGGGAAGGCAAAATTCACCGCCAGCGCTTTGAATACTGGGTCGATAAGAACGGCAAAGAGCATGTCGGTGAGCCTGTAACCGGTCTTGAGATACTGGGGAATACGAATAAAACCGGTTCGAAGATCACCTTCAAGCCGGATATTCGCGTCTTCTCCGCAGGGATATCGTTTAACTATGATACGCTGGCGGAACGGGTGCAGGAGATTGCCTTCCTGAACTCAGGCCTCAGAATTAATCTGAGCGATGAGCGCAGCGGGCGTCAGGATGAATTCTTTTATGAAGGCGGCGCCAGCCAGTTCGTGCAATTCCTCAATGAAGGCAAGGATGTCCTGCATGATGTGATCCATTTCAGCTCCGAGAAGGACGAGATCGAGGTGGAAATCGCGCTGCAGTATAATGCGGGATATACGGAGACCATTGCTTCATTCGTGAACTCCATCCCTACACGCAGCGGGGGAACGCACGAGACAGGCTTCAAGACGGCCTATACCCGTGTGCTGAATGATTACGCCCGCCGGACGCAGCTGCTCAAGGAGAAGGACAAGAATCTGGAGGGCAATGATCTGCGCGAAGGCATGATGGCGGTCATCAGCATCAAGATGTCGGATGTGGAATTTGTCGGACAGACGAAGGATCAGCTGGGAAGTGCTTCTGCCCGCAGCGCCGTGGACTTCATTGTCTCGGAGAAAATGGCCCGCTTCCTGGAAGAGAATCCCCAGGTCGCGCAGAGTCTGCTGAAGAAATCGATTCAGGCCTCCAAGGCCCGTGAAGCGGCCCGTAAGGCCCGTGATGAGATCCGCAGCGGCAAGAAACGCAGCGAAAGCTCGAACCTGGGCGGCAAGCTGTCGCCTGCACAGTCCAAGGACGTTACACGTACCGAGATCTTCATCGTGGAGGGCGATTCGGCCGGAGGCTCCGCGAAGCAGGGCCGGGATTCCAAGATTCAGGCTATTCTGCCGCTGAAGGGCAAGCCGATGAACCCGGAGAAGGCCAAGCTGCTGGACATCCTGAAGAACGATGAATACAAGGCGATTATTTCGGCAATCGGCGCGGGGATCGGGCCGGATTTTGCCGTGGAGGACAGCAATTATTCCAAGATTATCATTATGACCGATGCCGACACGGACGGAGCGCATATCCAGGTGCTGCTGCTGACCTTCTTCTACCGCTACATGAAGCCTCTGATCGATGCCGGCAAGGTCTATATCGCTCAGCCGCCGCTGTATAAGCTGACGCGCAAATCGGGTAAGCTGGAGACTATCCGCTATGCCTGGAGCGACGAGGAATTACAGAATTATCTGAAGGAATTCGGCAAGAACTTCGAGCTGCAGCGGTACAAGGGACTGGGTGAGATGAACCCGGACCAGCTGTGGGAGACCACAATGAATCCCGAATCGCGTACGCTGCTGCAGGTGCAGATTGAGGATGCCGCCAAGGCGGAGCGCCGCGTCTCCACCCTGATGGGTGATAAAGTCGATCCGCGCAAGCGCTGGATTGTCGAGAACGTCGACTTCACCGAAATAGTGGAGTAGGAGTAAGAGTAATGGGAAGTGACGATTACTTCCGCGGTTTTTAATTTTTTGATGATCGGTTTAAGCGATAGCGAATGTTTTCTCAATGGGTTTGGAACTGAAATTGTGAAAAATTATAGAAGGGGAAGTAACGGAGGGGATTTTGGAACTGCAGGAGCGGTAGCGACCGCCTTTGTCTCCGGATTTCTACCGCGATCAGCGGTTTTAAATCAAGAAATCTGGGGACAACAGCGGCCGAAAGTCCAAAACTCACCGCAGTTACGGTCATCCCTTCTATCCGATTTACGATTTTGTTCTAATGAATTGAGAATCTCAGGCGCGCAGCGGCCAGATCATCAATCTTTAAAAACGTGGACAGAATGAGGAACAGAAGGTGATTAGAGAATGAGCAGTTTATCAGAGCAATTTTTGCCGGCTTTTCTGGAAGAGGTCGTGGGTGACCGGTTTGGCCGGTATTCCAAATATATCATTCAGGACCGGGCGATTCCGGATGTACGCGACGGGCTGAAGCCCGTGCAGCGCCGGATTCTGTATGCCATGTACGATTCCGGCAATACGCCGGATAAGCCCTACCGCAAGTCGGCCAAAACCGTCGGTGATGTCATGGGTAACTACCATCCCCACGGGGATTCCTCGATCTACGACGGGATGGTGCGGATGGCACAGCCTTGGAAGATGGGGCATGTGCTGGTGGACGGACACGGCAACTGGGGTTCCATGGATGATGATCCGGCAGCGGCTATGCGTTATACCGAAGCCCGCCTTTCTCCGATTGCCTTGGAGATGATGCGCGATATTGAGAAGCGCACCGTTCTTTTCAAGGACAACTTCGATAATACGGCCAAGGAGCCGGTGGTCGTTCCCTCCCGTTATCCGAATCTGCTGGTGAACGGGACAAGCGGAATTTCTGCCGGATTCGCCACCGAGATTCCGCCGCATAACCTGCGGGAAGTGATTGACGCCTGTATCGCTGTGATGCAGAAGCCGGATATTGCCCTGGAGGATATCATGACCTTCATCAAGGGGCCGGATTTCCCGACAGGCGGAACCATTATGGGCGGAGACGGCATTATGGATGCTTACCGAACCGGCAAAGGCCGTATCTATCTGCGTTCCAAGACGGAGATTGAGAACCTGCGCGGCGGCAAGCAGCAGATCGTGATTACCGAGGTGCCTTTTCAGATCGTGAAGTCGCGGCTCGTGACTGCCATGGAGAACATCCGTCTGGAGAAAAAGATCGAAGGGATCGCCGAGGTCCGCGATGAGAGCGGCCGTGAGGGCCTGCGCATTGTGGTGGAGCTGAAGAAGGAGGCGGATGCCCAGGGCGTCTTAGCCTACCTGCTCAAAAAAACCGACCTGCAAATCACCTACAACTTCAACATGGTGGCCATCGTCAACAAGGCTCCGCAGCAGCTGGGACTCAAAGCAATTCTTGAAGCCTACATTGCTCATCAGCGTGAAGTGGTCAGCAACCGTACCCGGTTCGATCTGGAACGGGCGGAGGACCGTGCCCATGTCCTGGAGGGACTGGTCAAGGCGCTGAACATTCTGGATGAAGTGATCGCTGCCATCAAGGCCTCGAAGAACCGTCAGGATGCCCAGAATAATCTGGTATGGATGTTCGGCTTCAGCGAACGACAGGCTGATTCTATCCTTACCTTGCAGCTCTACCGCTTGACCAATCTTGAGATTCACTCCCTTCAGAAGGAGCTGGATGAGATGATGGCCCGGATTGCTGTTCTGCAGGGGATTCTGGACAGCGACAAGAAGCTGATTACCGTCATCCGCAAGGAGCTGCTGGAGATCCGTGACAAATACGGAATCGACCGCCGTTCCCTGATTCAAGGAGAGGTGGAGGAGCTTAAGGTCAACATGGAGGTGCTGGTGAATGCGGAGGATGTACTGGTTGCACTCTCTGCTGACGGCTATATCAAGCGGACCGGCATGTTGTCCTTCACCCGCTCGGGCGGGGAGCGTCACTCTTCAGGCGTCAAGGAAGGCGATCATATCGTCAAGCTGCTGGATTTAAATACCCGGGAGAGCCTGCTAGTCTTCACCCGGAAGGGCCAATACTTCCTGCTTCCGGTTCACCAGATTCCGGAGTTCAAATGGAAAGAGCCGGGGACGGCCATCGTGAACGTGATCGGACTGGCGAAGGGAGACGGTGTCGTCAGTATGCTGCCGGTCGGTAATCTGGAGGACCCGCAGGCGAGTCTAGTCTTTATCACCCGTAAGGGCCAGGTGAAGCGTACCGAGCTCAAGGAGTACTCTACAAGCCGTTCCGGAGCCGTTGCCGCCTGTAAGGTGGCCGAAGGCGATGAGATCATTACAGTGGCCCTGAGCAGCAACGACAAGGACATTGTGCTCGTTACCCGTGAGGGCATGAGCATCCGTTTCCGTGAGAATGAAGTGAATCCTATGGGCCGGGTGGCCACAGGAGTTAGGGGGATACAGCTCCGTGAAGGAGATGAGGTCGTCTCCTGCTTCTGGGTCAGTGAGGATGAAGGTGAGATCCTGGCTATTTCGGACATCGGCTATGCCAAGCGTTCCCTGATGGTGGATTATCCTTCCCAGAGCCGTGGAGGCAAAGGGATGCCAACGTTCGAGTTCAAGGAGGGCAAGCGTGTCCGTCCGAACGGCAGCAGGCTGGTCGGTGCATTCTACTGCAAGCAGCCGCTGGAGCTGACCGTCATCACCCAGAGCGGGGCTGTGCATTCGTTCTCCTCTGAATCAGCACCGATTGCTGAGCGCCGTTCTACAGGCAAGCAACTGGTTGCCGTCGAGAAGAAGGACGAGATTTCCATTCTTTTTCAGGCTGTAAAGTAATATCAAGTAAGAATATAGACCGCTCAGAACGGCGCGGGCAGCTCAGGAGTAACTGGCTGCCCGCGCTTTTAATTTAGGGCGAACAGTTGCAGTTAAGATTTTATTTTTTAACCCTTGAAGGAAATGGAAGTTTTCTGGCGAAAAAGTAAATATACCAGTTTGAGATACGCAGGAAAGGAAGGAATAAGTGTGCACTCCACTGAATTCAGTAAAATCTGGCATAAGATATTAAAAGACTATAAGTTACATATGGACAGCAAGCTTGCCCCTACATTGACTGATGCCCAGCTTACCGTACTGGAATTGCTGCAGGAGCGTGACGCGATGAAGCCTTCTGATTTGGCTCCTCATCTGGCGACCAGCCCGGCGGCTGTGACGATGCTGCTTGACCGGATGGAGAAGCATAATCTGATTATCCGTGAACGCGATGTCTCGGACCGCAGAATTGTCTGGGTGAGCATCACCGAGACAGGCCAGCAGGAGACGCTGCGCGGACTGAAGGTCCGCAGTGACTTTTTTGCCGAAGCCCTGGACCCGATTTCCTCCCATAACCAGCAGCTGCTGCTCTATCTCATGGGGAAGATGGCTGTTACCCCGGCGGTGGAGAGCGCCGCTTCTGTACAGTCCGTATAAGCAACAACACTAATCGCTTCAGCGGGAAATAGAAGAATAAGATATCGAGTGAACTTGTGAATTATTATATTTCAAAAAAAGCAGGCTGTCCGTTAAAGGATAGCCTGCTTTTGAATTTGTGGAGTCCATAGATTCCAGGGATAGGACCGGGGAGGCAGGGAGAGCAGCTCCACTTCCTCTTTGGTCACCGGATGCGGGAAGCGGGTGAGTGCAGACCATAATGCAATTTGCTGTCCCGGTCTGTTCACGGCCGCGCCGTACTTCTGATCTCCGTAGAGCGGACAGCCGATAGCGCTTAGCTGTACGCGGATCTGATGGGAGCGGCCGGTCAGCAGGTCAATCTTCAGCAAGGAATACCCCTCTGCGCTGCCGATGACCGTATAATCGAGAATAGCCTCCTTACCGCCCGGTGTTCCCCGGCGGACCACCTGGACGGTATTGCTCTTCGCGTCCTTCAGCAGCGTATGCTCAAGCCTGGCCTCTGCGCCAGGAGGCTGACCATGCACCACCGTCAGATACACCTTCTGGAAGGCGTGGGTACGGACACTCTCGGATAGCCGGGAGGCCGCCTTCGAGGTCTTGGCAAAAATCATTGCACCGCCTACAGGCCGGTCCAACCGGTGAACCAGGCCCACGAAGACGTTACCCGGCTTCGCGTAGCGTTCCTTCACATCTTCCTTCAGCAGGGTCAGCAGATCCGGGTCGCCTGTAGCATCCTCCTGAACGGGAATATTCACGGGCTTCACAACGCCGAGCAGATGGTTGTCCTCATATAAAATTTCGAACCGCGAGGGGCTGCTGCCGGATTCTCCTGCTGCTGCGTTATTCGTTCCGGTCATGGCTTACGCCTCCCAGCGGCCCAGAATCCCGCAAGGCAGATTCATGCCGGAGGCTGTAATCGGCAAGCCGATCTCACCGGAATTCAGCTTGCCGCCATAGCGCTTACCCATGGTCATCGACAGCATGTTGCGCAGTACGGTTGGCGAGATGCCGGTCGTGTAGGAGTTAATCAGCATGAATAGCGGACGGTCGCTCATAATCTCCATGCAGCTCTCCAGGAACGGATAGAGACTGGCTTCCAGCTTCCACATTTCACCGCCCGGCCCTCTTCCGTAGGACGGCGGGTCCATAATAATTGCATCATATTTGCTGCCGCGGCGCTGTTCGCGCTGGACGAACTTGAATACATCATCGGTAATGAAGCGGAGCGGCTTGTCGGCAAGACCGGACAGGGCTACATTCTCCTTGGCCCATTGCACCATTCCTTTGGCCGCATCGACATGCACGACGGATGCTCCGGCACTTGCTGCCGCAACAGTGGCTCCGCCGGTATAGGCGAACAGGTTGAGGACGGAGATCGGCCGGTTAGCCGCAGCGATCTTGTCCATCATCCAGCGCCAGTTGGCCGCCTGCTCCGGGAACAGGCCGGTATGCTTGAAGTTCGTCGGGCGGAGGTGAAACTTCAGCTTGCCGTAGCTGATTTTCCAGTCCTCCGGTATCGTCTTCTTCATCTCCCACTGCCCGCCTCCGGCTGAGCTGCGGTGATAATGTCCGTGCACATCCCGCCACTTGGCGCTCTCGCTGGCCAGCGGCCAGATGATCTGCGGGTCCGGCCGGCGCAGGATAATATCGCCCCAGCGTTCGAGCTTCTCCCCGCCCCCGGTATCGATCACTTCATAGTCTTTCCAATCACTGGCTATATACATTATTAATCCATCCTTCAAAAAGTCATTTAGCCTTTATTGTACAACATTTAAGCACGCATCTACAAACAAAATGGTTGCAGGCTTGCGACTATTTCCAGTGTAGCCAACAAGCGGCAGGCGTATAATATTACCAGGAAACGCAGGGCAGATCATTTCACTCGGAAAAGGAGGCGTTCTGGCGCTTCGTACAGGGATTGTGTATGATCTGAATACAAGGTTACAGCAATGGAAGGAGGCTGCACTCAGATGTATAATCTTTCGGCGCTGTATCATCCGATTACGGCCAATCCGGCCGGGGGCGGCGAGTATCTGCCGGGCAGGCTGCTTCAGCCGTATATCCGCTGCTTCTGGGGATCAGGAGCACTGCCCATGAAGCCGCAGTTGACGGAGACAATCATACCTGACAGCTGCATGGACATCATATGGGAATGGGATGAGCGGACAGGGGAGTCCGGCGGGGTTTTTTGCGGAATTAACGACACACCGTTCGAGACAGGACAAGCAGCTCAGCCTGTGTCCATACAGCGGTTCGCCATCCGGTTTCACTTCTGGGCCGTTCATCTGTTCGCAGACGAGCCGCTGACGGAGGTGCTGAATGTTCATGTGCCGGTGGAGTATTATTTCCAGACCTTCCGTAAGGAGCTGGGGGACAGGCTCCAGCATATCCGTACAATGACTGAGCGCATCGCTGCTGCTGAAGCGTTCCTTCTGCGGAGATTGGAACGGGGAAACCGCAGCAGTGACGGGATGATGAACGCTGTCCACAGGCTGCTTACATCGAGAGGCAGCATGACGGCAGGGGCGCTGGAGAGCAGCTCCGGCCTAAGCAGCCGCCAGCTTGAACGGCTGTTCCGGCAGCATATCGGCCTTCCGCCCAAAAAGGTGGCCGATCTGATCCGCTTCCAGAATGTCTGGCGGGACCTGTACCGTGCTCCTCAGACCAAGGGTGTAATGCAAGATATAGTCTTTACCTACGGGTACAGTCACCAGTCGCATTTGATCAACAATTTCAAGAAATTTGCAGGCAGAACCCCGCTGGATGCGCTGAGTCATGCCCGGCGCTGATGTCGTTTTTTTGCAATACAAGCTATTCAGGCAGAAGTACAATGAGGATAGAGGGCTGAGACCAGCCCGATCACATCACAAGCAATGAAGGGAAGGATACAATTATGATTACAGCTTTTGACGGCATCAATCTGTATAGTAAAGACCCGGCAGCTCTGGTAGCGTTCTATTCGGAGGTACTGGGCATCCCGGTTCCATTCGAGGGCTATGGAGAAGCAGGCGGGGCCAAAATTGCCATAGACGCCAGTCAGCCCGGCATCATTATATGGAATGCAGACAAGTGGGAGAACCTTACGACAGGAACCGTTAATCTGGTATTCTCCTGCGGCAGTCTGGACGAAACGTACGAGCAGCTGAAGGCGAAAGGACTGGATTGCCAGCCTCCGGCAACCATGGAGTACGGCGGTAAAGAGATGAATTTCCGTGATCCCGACGGCAACGCAATTACCTTGCTGGAAGGCGGATATTGATTATTCCTCACATTTCGCATCAACAATAACATTAGCGAGCAGCGTCAGCTCCGGGCAGAAGTCATGTCCTGGAGTGGCGCTGTTTTTTTATATATTGACAATGATAATCATTATCAAATAGAATGAGGGTAATACAGCACAGCAAGGCATGGCCGGCTGCAGGCCGGATATAGAGAATACATTTCATTTGGACCCTGGGAGGATAAAAGTCATGGCTAAAGTGCTAGTGGCATATGCCAGCTTGACGGGCAATACGGAGGAAATCGCTGAACTGATCGTGGAAGGAATACGCGCGGCAGGCGGAGAGGCCGTTTTGAAATCGGTCATGGACTGCAATGCGGATGAGATAAAAGCTTATGAGGCTGTACTGCTGGGTGCGTACACCTGGGGAGACGGCGAGCTGCCGGATGAATTCCTGGATTTCTATGAAGAGCTGGATCAGCTGGATCTAAGCTCCTGTAAGGCGGCGGCCTTCGGAAGCGGAGACACCGGATATGAGATCTACTGCGGGGCCGTGGATCAGATTGAAGAGAAACTGAAGGAGCGCGGGGCCGAGATTGTGCAGCCCAGCCTGAAGATTGAATACGGTCCGAATGCAGCGGAGAAAGAAGCTTGCCGCACTTATGGACGCCAGTTCATCGAGATCTGCGCGGCGGTCTCTTAAGGATGGGCGCGGCGGCAGGAGACTTCACAGGAACGAAGCCGGATGCTGAAGCTGTCCGGTACAGACGTCTGAATGATTACCGCATGGAGCATATTATGCTGGGCGGAGCGGAGGTGACCGGCAGCGGAGCTCCCGCTACGGGGCTTCCCCGCTGGAGACAGCAGGTTCAATATGCAGTCGGACATACGCTTAATGACTTCTACAGTCTGCGGCCCGAGGTACGCCGGGAGACGCCTGTCCAGTTTCTGCTGGAGCGCCGCTGGCCGCTGAAGGGCAACGCTTTTCCTTCCCTGATGCATTACTGGGACGTCAAGCAGGCAGTGGCCGATGAGCTGATGCGGATTGTCGCGGGCAGTCACACCGGAGAGATTCCGGTGATGCGGTTTGAACAGTGGCATGTTTCTGTACGGGAGCTTGAGATTGAGCTGGCGGTGATTTTTCAGCTGGCCTGGAATTCGGAGCTGGCGGGGCGCAGTCTGAATATCCAGAAATTCATGGTACACGCTGACCAGCAGGTGATGACCGGATTTCTGCATATGGCGAATGTGTTCTGCCATAAGGCTTACGGGAAGCCGGCGGAGACGATCGCCATCTACTCGCTGCTGGATGGCCGCAGGCAGCTGTATGACGGAGCAGACATGCCGCTGCAGGAATCGCTGGATTATGTACGCCTGCTGTCTGTCTTCCTGGAACGGGAAGAACAGGCGGAGGGCTGCGTGAAATGCAGCAACCGCCGCAGCGACCGGGATGAAGCTCAGGTGCGGGGCTACGGGCTGATGTAGAAGCAGACGATGGCTTTGAGAAGACAAGAAAAGCATCTCCTTCAGGGTCATTTGACTGTGAAGGGATGCTTTTTAATTGTAGGAAATGTATGTTTCTTGAAATACTCGTTGGCAGGTTAGCTGTTCAAAGGATGGGTGTAATAATCCTGCTGGCTCTGAACGACGAATCCGCAGCTCTCATAGAGCTTCAGCGCATTCGGGTTATCCAGCGCAACCTCCAGATTCACTCCGTTATAATTCCGCTGCTCACGCTCGATTGTCTGCTGCAGGGCACTCCGGCCGATGCCGAGACCGCGCAGCTTCTTATCCACCGTGAATCCGTAGATCCAGGTTTCGTTGTCCTCGGACCACAGGCGCATTTTCCCGGCGGGCTGGCCGCTAAGCTCGATGATGATATGCTCCTGGGAGGCTTCCTGTTCCTGCTGCGCATACATTTCAGCAGCGTCCTCCTCAGTCATCTGGAACCCGTCGCAGTCGAAGGCGATGAGCAGAGGCGTCTCCTCCGGGCGTGCAGGCCGAAGCAACACATTGCCGGAAGCCGAGCTGGCCTCTGAGGCTTTAACCTTGCTGCCTGCGCCATCCCATTTCATTTGAAACTCCGAATGGCTGAAGGTAAGCGGCAAGTTTTTCAGATAGGCATTGCCTGAAGCTGAAGCCGCAGGGGTGTTAAGCAGCAGTGTCTTCACTTTATCCTGCCGGATGATGGTCTCTGCCTGCTTCCAGAGGCCACTGAAGATCCCCCGGCGGCGGTAGCCCGGCCGGACCATGCCGCATACCTCCATATCACCGCCGATACCGTACAGGCCGATGAATCCGGTCAGTAGCTCCCCCTCATAGGCTAGCAGCCACTCTGCACCGCCAGCTTCCCCCGGATGCCGCAGCATATCCCAATTCAGCTTCAGCGAGATCCCTTCATATTGCTCGCAGCGCTGCTGGAGCTCTTCAATTTGTTTCAATAGATCAGCCTTAATCAATCTTGCTTCCTCCTATTTGAGCACATCCCGGTACTCCGCATGCTTCTCGAACTGATGCGCTGCATACGGGCACTCCGGTACAATGTGCACGTTCTGTTCACGGGCCAGGTCAACGACCGCCCGCACAAGCTTCTCTCCCGCACCCTGACCGCGCAGATCCTCGGAGACAAAGGTATGGTCAATCACCAAATCACCTGTAGTCTTGTCCGCTTTGTATGTAATCTCGGCCAGGTCCTTCCCGTCACCAGCGATATAGAAACGTCCTTCTCCCTTAGCAATCTGTTCCATGTATCTTCACTCCATTCGGGTATAGTGGTTTTATTTTACTACCCTGTGCGGCAAAAAGCGAGAAGGGGCATGCAACCTTATGCCATCACATTAATGTTCCGAATCACTATTCAAAAAGCTTGTCCAAGTCCTGCTGGCTGATTCCGGCCCATTCAAAGTCAGACGGGGAAAAGCTGATACAAGTCTGAGAAGACGCCAGGTCAATCAGCCGTAACAAATTGGCGGAATAGAGCCTGTTGAATTCTTCCATTGACTCCCTGTTATAGATCTCCCGGCTATATTGAATGGAATAATGAAGCTTATGTTCTGCAATCATACAATTGAGCTCAATCACAGGAGTCAAGGCTTCTTGCTCTCCCATAGCAGGAAGGACTGTATCATGTACATAAATATAATTATCGTTCATAGGTTGACTGTCAAAGTTGCCCAAATAATTGAACCGGACCTGGCTGGGCTCTTTATCGCGGGGAAGCCCGCCGGTCAAATATTTGAGTACGCCATAACCCATTCCATAATTCGGTACGCTGTGAATCTGTGTCTTCACATGGTGGATCAGCTCTTCGAAGGTGCCCTGTACGCGTATTCTTAAAGGATATATTGTAGTGAACCAGCCGACTGTTCTTGAGACATCCAGTGCATCCAGGTGCCGGCCGTGATGTTCGATTTCATAGGTGAAATCATCAAGGCCCGCCCAATCGCTCAGCGTTACCGACAGGGCGGCAAGTAGCATGACCTGGGCATCCGCCCGGAAGACCCTGACCCCTTCCCGCTGCAGCGCCTCTGTAGCGCCTTCTGATAATTCACCAGTCATAGTCTGCCGGGAGGCATAGCTTGATGTCTTTATTCCGGAGGGTAAAGGAAGCTTGGTACGGTAACCAGCGGCTTCAAGCCAGTACTCCCTTTCCTGATAGATGCTTTCTGATTCCGACAGTGCCTGGACCGCCGCTGCGTATTCCTGGTAGGAGTCGCTCTTATCAGGCAGCATAATGTCTTTACCCTCCTGCATCGAATGGTAAGTGTTGAACAGGTCCTCCAAGATGATTCTCCAGGAGACACCGTCGATCACCAGATGATGCGCAACAATCAACAATTCCTGCCGCTGGTCAGGATATTCAATTAACGCGGCTTGAATGGGGAGCCGCTTTGAGATATTGAGCTCTCCGACCAGTTGATTGAATGTGTTAAGACGTTGATCTGCCTTCGAAGCGGTACCGTTTAATCCGCTTGTGTGGAGATGCAGGCAGAAGTGCTTCTGCGAGAGGTCATCATTGTAGAACAAGCCTCTCTCCGGTGTATAGCTTAACCTGAATATATCATGATGCGCGATCAGCTTACGGAAAGACTGTTCAAGGATACTGGCCGTGGCTGGTTCCGTTAACCGCAGCAGAACAGATTGGGTATAGCGGTGGGGGTCAGTCAGTTGCAGATTCAAGAACCAGGAGACGATGGGAGTGAGTCGGATTTCTCCCGCTGCGACGCTGTGAGCTGGGGAGGGCTTCGGTGTAACGGTATGAGTCGCGAGCTTGGCAATATTACGGTATGTCATAATATCTTTGGCTAACATTTGAATGCCCTGCTGATTGAGTCTGGAGGCAATCTGAATGGCTTTGATGGAATCACCGCCCAAGGTATAGAAGTCGTCAAAGACTCCGACAGCCGGCAGCTCCAGTACTTCCCTCCAGACAGCGGCCAGTATTGTTTCCCGTTGATCTCTCGCTTTTGCAGGTGCCGTATCTAAATGCTGGTTGATGGAGGGAACCGGCAGCTGTTTTACATCAATTTTCCCGTTTGGAGTCAAAGGGAATGAAGGGATACGCATTAGGTGATGGGGAACCATGTACCCTGGCAGACGGGAATACAGGTAATGCTCCACGTCTTCCTGGTTGATCTCCTGATTCGATTGATAATACGCACATATATATTTACTTCCGTTGTCTGGTTCAAGAAGCTTGATGGCAGTTTGAAGAATGCCGGTATACTCCGAGAGCACATTCGCGATCTCTCCCAGCTCGATTCTATAACCCCTTATTTTGACCTGCGAATCCATTCTTCCCTTGTATTCCATTACCCCGTTCTCGAGCCACATCCCCGCATCTCCGGTCCGGTACATCTTTTTGCCGGGTATAAAGGGATTGTCCACGAATTTCTGGGCAGTTAGTTCCGGTTTATTCCTGTAGCCGAGAGCTACTCCGTCTCCTGATATATAAAGTTCCCCCTTGGTCAGCACAGGTGCCGGCCTTAAATACCGGTCCAGGATATAAATCATGACATTGTCTGCTGGAAGCCCGATAGGGACAGAAGAGCGCTGGTCTTGGTCATAATCATAGTGGTGAATCATGCAACCAACGACGGTTTCGGTAGGGCCGTATTCATTATAGATGTTGATGTTTCTCCGGAATTTCTCATAGATGCTCTTTGCCAGGCTGACCTTCAAGTTCTCTCCTCCGACAATAAAGGTTCTGACATTCGTCCGATCGAAATTTATGTCTTGGAGCAGCAAGAGATGGGCGGGGGTGAGCTTGATAATGCTGGCCACCTGATCCTGGATAATTCGCTCCAGCACGAATTCAGAGCGGTCATCCCTGTAAATGACGATTTGATGCCCTCCGATCAATGGCGTGAAAATGGAGGTGATGGTCAAATCAAACGCGACTGAAGAGTATAAAGCAAACACTTCCCGTTCTTGATCCGTGTAGGTCTTGTTGGCCCAGCAGATGTAATTGACAAGCCCCTGATGGTGCACCATAACGCCCTTGGGCTGTCCTGTGGAGCCGGAAGTATAAATAATATAGGCAAGGTCTCCCGGACCGCTAACGGGCGACAGATTTGAGCCGTCTGCTTCATAAATTGCTGCATCCTGCAGCATGTATTCTTCAACTGGCGAGCTGAAACTGCCGGTCAACGTTTCATCTCTCAGAACCAGGACAGCGCCGGAATCCTCCAGCATATACCGGATGCGGCTCGCCGGTGATTCGGGGTCCAAGGGTAAAAAAGCTCCGCCTGCTTTTAACACTGCCAGTATAGCGGTAATTAATTCAAAAGAATGAGGGGAGGCGATACCGACCACCGAGCCAGGCCCGATTCGCATCCGGCGCAGAAAACGTGCTAAACGGTTCGCCTGCTCGTTGAGTGTGTTGTAACTTATGGCGGCATCGCCCATTCTGCATGCGGTTTGCAGCCCGGCCCGCTCCGCTTGTGCCTCAAATAGGCGGGTGATAATATCAGCAGAAGGATAGGGGCAAAAAGTGGCGTTAACGTTATAGGTTAGCTCATGGCATTCCAGGGGAGAAAGAAGAGGGATGTCGCAGATCCGGCTTTGGGGCTGGGAAATTATAAAGCGGATAATATTCAATAGCTGCTCACCGAGCTTATCCACTTGGATTTCACTGTATTCCTGGATGCGGTAATCGAGATCGACAGCAATTTTACCGTTCTCTTCCCAATCCCTGATGACAATCTGCAGCTTATACGGCTGGTTTCCATTGAATATTTCCGTATTCTCATAGGGACTTCCGTCAAATTCCGGGCTGAATTTTATGCTGTAATAATTGACGCAAAGATCAAAGAGGGCTGCATGCCCATGTTTCTGCAAATTCAGATCTCCGGCTAACAGGTTGTAAGGATACTTCTGGTGGACATAGCAGCCCATTAGCTCACGTGCCGTTTCTTTTAGAAATACACCAATCTCTGCAGTTTCCGTAATAGTTTTACGGAAGGGCATAGTACTGGCGAACATTCCGAAGGTATGCTTCTCTTTCCTCCCTGAGCGGTTAAGCACCGGCGTTCCGATAATGGCATCATCCTCGTTCATAACTACATGCATATAGATGAGCACGGAAGATATGAACAGGGAATTAAGTGAAAGCCGGTGTTCGGCTATAAACGTCCGGATCTCTGCAGACAGGCCGCTCTCGAGTGTCCAAGTCTTTCTGGAGGCGGCTGTTTCCAAATGATTGGCCATTGCCATTGTTTCGGGAAGTATAGCAAATTTTTCATTCCAAAAGCTTCTGTTCTTCAAAAAACGCTCTGACTGTAAGTAAATCTGTTCCTGCTCTATAGCATCAACATACGATGGAACTGCTTCAACACTTGATGGCATTTCATTTACAAGCTCTGAGTAATAGCGGGCGATGGATTCGCCGGCAATCTGCAGGGACCAGCCGTCGGCGATAATGTGATGGAATTTTCCGACATAGCCCATATCGAAGCTCCCGATTCTGAACATGGCAAAATAAAAGAGCGGCCCGTTCAACAAGGTGAAGCTGGTCTGTCTTAAACGATCAATCCATTGTTCGAAGCCGGCTGCAGGGTTATCCGTGCTGCTGAAATCGAAAAAGTCGATCTGTGCCGGCTCATATGGTTTGAAAATCTGCACGGGCTCACCGTTCTGCTCATTAATCTGGAGAGTGACACCGGCATGATTGGCAATAAACAGTTCAATGGCTTGGGATAACTTCTCCAAGCTGAGATTCTTCCTTATGCGCACCAGGCCTAGAATATTGTGCATAGCGGGATTGCCGTGAATTTTTTCATTGTTCCATATTCTCGTTTGGGGCTGGGTGAGTTTATACTGCATCATAGTTCCTCCAGATTAGTGGAATGAGGATGAAATAAATAAGAAAACTTCATAGATATGTAGTCATTGCCATATATTTGATTTGATGTTATCGTAACAGAAATACATATTCAAGATTCAAAACCAAATAATAGGTGAACTTTTTGCGGGGGATACCGATGCCAAAAAAAAATGATATATTTATAGATTTAGAGCGCGAGATGAAATCGGAAAATGTTCCGGGAATGGGAGTTGCCGTCTTCAGCCATGGGCAAATCATCTGGCAAAAGGGCTTTGGTGTGTTGGAGAAGGGCAAGGCCCGTCCAGTAAAGGTGAATACTGTTTTCCATGCCTGTTCGATCAGCAAGATGTTTACCGCTGCGGGGGCTCTGAGACTGGTGCAGGAGGGCAGGCTGGGACTGGAGGATGATGTGAATGGCTATATGCGTTCTTGGAAGCTGCAGGATAATGAATATACAGCGGATACGAAGGTGACACTGCTTCATTTGCTGTCACACCAGGCAGGATTCATTGATCCTGAAGGCAGCTTCGATGTGCTCAGCAAGCAAGAACAGCCGCCAGCAATGAACGATATTCTGTCTGGGCAGACGCGATTCCTTCAGGAACCGTTGCAGTCATCCTGTAATCCGGGAAGCAGGTTCTCATATTCGGATGCAGGCTATTGTCTAGTGGGCCACTTGATCGAGGAAGTGACCGGGATGCCCTTTAGCACAGCCATGAACCGGCTGGTGTTACAGCCGCTGGGTCTGCAGCGGTCTTTGTTCTGGAACATATATAACGTGAAGAAGCCGCGCGGGACTTCTGCCGGGCATGACCCGCACGGCACAACGGTGAAGGGGAAATATCCGTTTTATCCCTATCCGGCTGCGGCAGGCTTATGGTCTACTCCCGGTGAGCTGGCGGAATTCGTGGTTCGGCTGCTTGCTGCTGGAGCGGGCGGGCGTGATTTTATTCTAAATCCGGAGTTTGCCCGACTGATGCTTAGCGCTCACGGCTGCAGTGAGGAAGCGGGTCTTGGCGTATTTGTTCCCCGTGATGCGAAGGGCCAAGTATATCTGGTCTCTCAAGGCTGGGGTATCGGCTTCCAATGCAAGGTTTATGCATTTCCTGCAGAAGGAAGCGGTGTTGTCGTCATGATGAATTGTGATCCGGGCAAACCGCAGAATGAGTCTCTGGTAGGGAAGATTATCAATAAAATCGGGGGCAGGAAGGGCTGGCCTAGTTGTCAACCGATGTAAGGTCATAGAATATTCAATTGTTTGAAAATAGAATATATGTTAGAATTTGTTTTGAGCATATGTGAAATAATACACAATCTTGCATCTCAAGTATTTATCATTTCAAATTTTTGAGAGAAAGTTGGAAACGGGAGATGGAGCTTGCACAGAGAAGAAATTGCACAAAAGGACTGGTGTCAATCCTATGCATGTTTTTACTAGCATGCTTTGTTGGCCAGAGTAGGGTTTATGCAGCACTGGACAGTGTGAAGGCCGGAGAAATTGAAACTTTTGTCCGAACCAAAATGAAAGAGGGCAAAATACCGGGAATGACCGTGGTCATCGTGCAGGGCAAAGAGATTTCCTATATGAAAAATTTCGGTTATGCGAATATAAAGAGCAAGGCCCCTGTTACTCCCCAGACTAGTTTTGAAATTGCCTCGTGTTCCAAAGGGTTTACAGCCCTTGCTATTCTCCAATTAGAAGCTCAAGGGTTACTAAAACTCGATGACCCTGTGTCCAAGTATTTCCCCTGGTTTCACGCAGAATATAACAACCGCTCCTTCCCCATTACCCTTCGGCAGCTACTGCATCATACCAGCGGTATTCCCTGGTACACGATCACCGATATTCCCGTCTCCAATGAACCCAATGCCTTAGAAGAAGTCGTACGTAACATTGACGGGGTCCGTCTTAATCATCAGCCCGGTGAACAGTTTGAGTATGCAACGATCAATTATGCTATCCTTGGAGCGGTTATTGAGCGGGTGACTGGCAAGTTCTATGAAGATTATATGAGAGACCAGGTATTTCTGCCGCTCGGACTTAAACATACAACCTTATATCCGGAGACGGCAGGTTCAACGCTTGCCACCGGCTATAAAACAGGATTCTTTCAAGCCAGAGAATATGCTTCACCCACCTTTCGCGGTAACCGGCCAGCGGGTTACATCATCATGGATAGTGAGGACCTGGCGAAATGGCTGATGTACCAACTAGGAACTGTAACCTCTCCGCTGACTCCGCTGATTATGAAGACCCATGAGCCTGACCGCACGGTACCGCCCAGCAAGTTCGACTACTCTTCATATGCAATGGGCTGGGCAGACTACCAGCACGGAAATGGTGAACTGTCCAAAGCCGGACTCAATCCTAACTTCTCCGCGTACATGGTGCTTCGGCCGGAAGATCAGCTTGCTGTCGGCATAATGGCCAACAATGGCACGACCAATACATATATTACGGGCCATGGAATCCTTGATATTCTAAGGGATAAGAAGCCTGTCTCTCCCTATGAGCCTGACCAGAAGCTGGATAACGCCTATTCGGTAATTGCCATCATTATTGCAGGCTTTGTACTGGTCATTACCGGGCTGCTGGGATGGACGGTTACCGGCATCCTCCGGAAGAAGCGTTCCTGGCAAGCGCCGGGGCGCAAGGCTCTGATTACAGGAATTGCATTAATAGCCGCTTCGGCGCCGTTTGTGTACGCCGTATTTTTAATTCCGAAGGCCATGCAGGGGGTATCGTGGAGCACAGCCATAGTCTGGTCTCCAGTCAGTCTTCCGGCAGCAGCAGCAGCAGCGGCCGCAACGGCAGTCCTGAGCTGCGTATATCTGATTTTGTCTACAGTATTTCCGGAAGCTAATGAGAACAAGCGTCCCATTCCAGCATTAATCATGCTTGGTCTGTTAAGCGGTGTTGCGAATGCCGTTGTCATTTTCATTGTCAACTCCTCTGTGGGTTCCGAGATCCCGCTCCGCTACTTGCTGTATTACTTCCTGCTGGCGCTGGCTCTATATATCTTTGGACGAAAAATCATTGAAACCAAGCTGATCAAGCTCACCTATCATTTGATCTATCAGAGAAGAATGGAGCTGCTGCGCCGGATTCTGAATACCTCATATCCCAATCTGGAGAAAATGGACAGCGGCAGGGTTATAGCCACCTTAAATAACGATACCGAGCTCATAGGATTATCCGCCAATGTGCTGGTGGGATTCGTAACCAGTCTCTTAACCGTTATCTGCTGTTTCATATATCTTGGAACGATTTCTTTCTGGGGAACGATAATTTCCCTGGTAGTAATTGCTGCGATAGCCGGCCTTTATATGATTGTCAGCAATATGGCTAACCGTTATTGGGAAGAGGCCAGAGATACGCAAAATGTATTTATGGGCCTTATCGACAACATGTTGAAGGGATATAAGGAGCTTAGTCTGCACCAGCGTAAAAAACTACAGTTCCGCGGGGATGTGCAGGACAGCTGTGAGCAATACCGCGATAAGCGGATTCTATCGCGGATTAAATTCACCAATGCACTGGTAACCGGTGAATCCCTGCTGATCTTAATTCTGGGCGTAGTCATCTTCTTCTTTCCCAAAATATTTCCGGATATCAAAGACTTTACTCTGATTAAGTTCATTATCGTATTCCTTTACTTGATCGGTCCAATTAATGGATTGATGCAGGTGATTCCCGATATGCTGCAAATCAGGGTGTCATGGAGAAGAGTTGAAGCTTTTAATCAGGAAATGCCTGATAGGAGCCTTGACGAAGGCAATGAATGGAACTCACTCACCGAAGAGGGCGGGATCGAGAGTATTGCTTTCCATCACCTGATATTCTCTTATGCTGATACGGTTGGAGAGCGAAGCTTTACAGTAGGTCCTGTCTCTTTTGAAGCAGAGCGGGGGCAAATCATATTTATCACCGGCGGTAACGGCAGCGGCAAATCGACCTTAGCCAAGCTGATTACCGGTCTATACCCTTCTCAGGAGGGATATATCGCCATCAATGGCAATGTCATTGAAGCGGGCAGTGCAGGAGAGTATTTTTCCGCAATATTTTCTGATTTTCATTTATTTGACCGCATCTATGATATTGATTACGAAGGGAAGCAGGATGAAATTGACCGTTACTTGAAGATGCTGGATCTGGACGGCAAGGTCAGCATTGATAATGGCAGGTTCAGTACGCTCAAGCTGTCAGGCGGCCAGAGGAAACGGCTGGCGTTGTTAATTTGTTATCTGGAGGACCGGCCAATCTATCTCTTTGACGAGTGGGCGGCAGACCAGGACCCCGAATTCCGCAAGTTTTTCTATCTGACGTTGTTACAGGGGATGCGGGCGGAAGGCAAGATTGTAATTGCCATTACGCATGACGACCATTACTTCGATCTGGCAGACCGTCTCTTTAAGATGGATGCAGGCCAACTGCTGGAATTGGGCAATTTCAAGAATAAGGTGGGATAATGTTGCTGCAGAATCAGATCTATATCAAAGGCGCCAGACAGAACAATCTCAAGAATATTACGCTTCATATTCCCCGGGACAAGCTTGTAGTCTTCACCGGTGTCAGCGGCTCAGGCAAGTCCTCTCTGGTATTCCATACGATATACGCCGAAGGGCGCCGCCGGTTAATGGAATCATTGTCCGCGTACGAACGCGGCAGTCTGCGCAAGACAGACGAAGCGGAGGTCGATCTGATCGAGGGTCTCTCCCCGGCCATAGCGATCGAGCAGAAGACCGTGTCACGCAACCCCCGTTCCACAGTCGGGACATTGACCGATATCGGCTCCTATCTGAGGCTGCTGTTCTCCCGGGCGAGCAGAGCGGTATGTCCGCACTGCCAGCGTGAGATTCCGGTCAATAAGAAGAGAACCCTGATCCGTCAGCTGATGGAGTACCCGGAGGGGACGATGCTTGAGATCTATTCGTTAGATGATGTTCTTATCAAGACGTTTATTGTACAGCCTCAGCAGCACAGATCGCTGGAAGCAATAATCAATACCCAACTGGAGGCTGGAGAGGGCTTCATGAAGCTTGGTGTGAAGCGGGATGGCATGCTGACATTTGACCCGGAACTTGGTTGCAGTGACTGCGGAATCGTGGCCCATGAGGCGGCGGCCGGTGCATTCAGCTTCAATACACCCTTGGGCGCCTGTCCGACGTGCACCGGTCTGGGCAGACATTATTACGTGGACCCGGACCTGGTCATTCCGGACAAGACAAAAAGCATAGGTGGCGGCGCTATACAACTAATCGGCTGGCAGTGTGAACAGGACAAGTTCGCCAAGAACCGGAAGATATTTGAAGCATTGGCGAACCGGTATCATTTTGATCTGTTTACCCCGGTGGAGCATTTATCTGAAGAGGCGCTGAATGCTGTGCTGTACGGTACGGACGGTGAGAGAATACTGATTGAGAATCCCTCTATTGGCGGCAAGCCGATGAATGAGAGATTCGCAGGAATCATTAACATCGTGTATGAGCGGTTTAATAGCTATGCAAAGAATGAGCTGAGTGAAATTAAGGGTGAGGACAAGAGTGTAATACGGGAGCAGCTCTGTCCAAAGTGTGCGGGTACGCGGCTGAAGAGTCAGCGGCTGCTGTACCGGATTAACGGGCAGAGCATTCACGACTTATCCGAGATGCCGATTCAGGAGCTGCGGGAATTCTGCCAGGGGCTGAATCGGATGGGGCTGAGCCGACAGGAGGAAGCCGTGGCTGAGCCTATTTTCCGGGAAATAGCTGCCCGGCTAACCTTTTTAATTGAGATAGGCCTAGGATATTTAAGTCTCAGCCGGCCAGTGACTATGCTCTCGGGGGGAGAATCCCAGCGGGTCCGCCTGACCACACAATTAAACTCGGGGCTAATGGGGATGATTTATATTCTGGATGAGCCGACTGTCGGCCTGCACTCCAGGGACAGCGGGAAGCTGCTTCGCATGCTGCAACGGCTTAGGGACTTAAATAATACAATTCTTGTGATTGAGCATGATGAAGAATTCATCGCAGGAGCCGATCATATCGTGGAGATCGGTCCCGGGGCGGGAGTTCAGGGTGGAGAGGTTGTCGCACAGGGAACTGTGGGGCAGTTGAAATCCAGCCCGTTATCCTTGACAGGCCAATATCTGTCAGGGGCGAGAGTCATTGAATTGCCCCGGAGACACAGGCTGCAGAAGATGGATGTCCATTCAGACCACATTCGCTGTCTGGAGATTATTGGCGCACGGGAGAACAACTTAAAGAATATCAACGTACGGATTCCTTTGGGCTGTTTTGTCGGGATTACAGGGGTGTCGGGCTCTGGAAAAAGTACGCTGGTTAATCAAGTCTTGGTAAAGAATCTTCGTACCCGTTTTGAGCGGCGGGCTTCAAGTTTGCCTGCGGATCCTAACATCAGAGGCATTGAATGGATCGAAGATGTGGTTTATATGAACCAGCAGCCAATTGGCAGGAATTCGCGTTCCAACCCGGCAACCTATATCGGAATCTTCGACTACATTCGCCGGCTATTCGCAGCAACAGCACAGGCGAAGGCGGCGAAGGTAAAGGAAAATTCATTTAGCTTCAATACAGCGGGCGGCCGTTGTGAGGTATGTTCCGGACTTGGTGTACTGGTGACCGAAATGCAGTTTATGTCGGATATCGAGGTCGTGTGTGAAGCCTGCAAAGGACAACGGTTCAAGGAAGAAATTCTTGACATTGCATACCGCGGGAAAAACATTGCTCAAGTGCTGGAGATGAGCGTAGCGGAGGCCGTTGACTTCTTCGGGGACCAGCATCATATTCATCACAAGCTGACGTTAATGAACCGTCTGGGCATGGGCTATCTCATTCTTGGACAATCGGCTGTCACTCTCTCGGGCGGCGAAGCGCAACGGATTAAGCTGGTGGATGAGCTGGGCGGTGCGAAGAAAGGCATCGGCAAGCTGTACATCCTGGACGAACCGACAACAGGGCTGCATTTCGCCGATATTCAGAGGCTGCTGAATATCTTTCAGGAGCTGGTTGCCGAGGGGAATACGGTGCTTGTCATTGAGCATAACCTGCAGTTGATCAAAACACTCGATTACATTATTGACCTCGGGCCCGAAGGCGGGAACCGTGGAGGACAAATCGTCGCTGCCGGCACCGTGGAGGAAGTGGCCGCCGTGGAAGCTTCTTATACCGGGCAGTATCTGCGACAAATTCTTGGCTGAGCCGGAGGGAACGATGACTACAATTGCGCAATGTTTAAGGTTCCTGCCTGTGGAACCGCTCAAGCATTATATTCACAAAAGGTATAACAATCTGCCATGGGTCCACAAATTCGGGCTGGACCATATTCACTTCCAGGGGGAAGTGCTGGTTATTCATCATTCCAAGCCCGGATTCATAACATTATCTGCCGGACAAGCCGAAGAGCTTAAACAGTCGGTGAAGGAAGGGAGGACAGACTCGGCTGTACTGGATCTTCTGCCGGAAGACTGGTTCCGGGATACAACCGGCAGCGGGTTGATTGACGGGTTGCTGGACAAGGTGCTGATTCCGGGACTCTTTGAACGGCTGACACCGGAAAACTTGAAGCTGGATGTAACCGATCCGGAATCACGGCGTCTACGCGCCATTCTGGAAGGAGTACCTGAGCGGATGCCGCTGTTTCCGGCAATTCAGAACCCTTATGAGCTCAGGGAATTTCTGGAGCTGGTCCAGAAGCGCAAGCCTAAGACAGTAGTGGAAATCGGAACAGCTGGAGGCGGCGTATTCTACAGCCTGTGTCAGCTGGCGGATGCTAATGCCCGCCTGATCAGCATTGATTATCCGGGAGGCCCTTACGGAGGCGGACAGGATGAGTACGAGGTGCAGTTGTACTCCGGCTTCGGCGCACCGGGCCAACAGCTCTCTTTTATCCGGGACCGCTCATTCCACCATTCCACCAAGCAGGATTTAATCAGGCTCCTGGGGGACAGGCAGATTGATCTGCTGTTTATCGACGGGGATCATTCCTATGGCGGAGTTAGTTCAGACTACCATATGTACCGCCAGCTGGTATCGCAAGGAGGAATAATTGCCTTTCATGATATCCACCTGCATCCCAAAACTTGGGGCCGGGGATACGACGTCGGAATTTACTGGAATGAGGTAAAGCTTCTCTGCAGCACCTGCACAGAGATTTCCGATCCCGAGGGGAGCCGGGAACCGTCGGGCTTCCAGCAGAATGGAAGGTCCTTATCCTACGGGATTGGAATTGTTCACAATTAACGGGATGAGGAGGAAGCTGTCATGACCAACCACCGTCCGATCCGAAAAAGTCTGGTAGAGGATATGCTTAAGCTTACTTCCATGCAGGAAGGGTTATTGTACCATTGTCTGCGGCAACCGGATTCCGGCTTATATTTCGAACAATACAGCTATTCCCTGCACGGGCCAATGGATATTACCGCCAGCGTAAGAGCCTGGAATTGGACGATACGCCATAATGAGATGCTGCGGACCGTGTTCCGCTGGGAGAATATCGAACATCCGGTTCAGATTATTCTCAAGCACCGGCCGATTACCATGACCGTGCATGATCTTACGCTGCTCAATGAGGCGGACAAGGAGGAAGCCTGGAAGGGAATTCTGCAGGCAGACCGCTCCAACCCGTTTCAGCTGGAGGAACTTCCTTTGTTTCGGGTCATGGTCACCGAGTGGGATGATAACCGGTTTGTCATGACAGTCAGCCATCACCATATTCTGTATGATGGCTGGAGCAACGGAATTATTCTCGGCGAGTTCATGGAGGCTTACGAAGCATTTCAAGCCGGAAGGCGCCCCCAAACGATACATAAGCCCGGCTTCAGGGAGTATCTGAAATGGCTGCACGGACAGGACACGGGCGGGAGGCAAGAATTCTGGCAGCAATATTTGCAGGGATATGTGGTTCGTCCATTGCTCACGCAGAATATCGGTTCTATGTCAGCCGGAAGCAACGAAGCCGGATACGATTCCTGCATGATCGAAGATGGGCTAAGACAAGACCTGATTCATGCGGCCCGGGCAACTGGGGTGACGGTGGGTGACATTTATACGGCGGCATGGGGATTCTTGCTGCAACAGTACTCGGGACAGGACGATGTCGTGTTCGGGGTCACCGCATCCGGACGCAGCGGCAACCTGCCGGGGATAGAGCAGATTGCCGGGCTGCTCATGAATACGGTCCCGGTGAGGGTACACGCAAATCATGAATCCAGAGTTATCGATGTCCTGCTGAATATCCGGCAGTCCAATCTGCGGAGACAGCCTTATGAGATTACTCCACTAGTCGATGTGCAGGAGTGGATGGAGGCCGGCAGCCGGAAGGAGCTTTTCGATACACTGCTGATTATTGAGAATTACCCGTTAAATATCCGAACGTTCGGGAATCTGCAACTGGAGGATTTCTCTGGCCACAGCTCTACGAACTATCCTTTATTGCTCTCCATTACAGATATTCATCAGACAGCTTTTCATTTTGTCTATCACACAGAGATCTTCAACAGGGAAGACATTGCCTTGCTCCGTGAAAGATTTGTAGGAATGTTAAGACTTATGCTTGCGGATCTGCAGCAGCCGGTGGGGCAATTGGGTAGTCTGACCGACCTGGAGCGGGAGCTGAACCAGCTCTGGGAAGTAGAATTCAAACTTCAGCCGGTATCAGGAAATGGAGGACATTATGAGTAATCTTAACAAATGGGGCGGGATGGACTCCTACACCTGGACGGGTTCCAAAGAAACCGTAAAGTATTACCGCCAGATTGCAAAGGCTATGGAGGCTATACATGCTAAGATCCCCAAGCAGGATTTCCATCTGAATACGGTCGCCACGGAGACGGATATCCGGGAGGAGAATTTCCAGGGAATCCAATACAAACGTGCCGTTATGTATCTGATGTCTAACGGCTGTGAATGGGCGCTGAAGAACGGTAATGGCTGTACCATGTGTGGTCATTTGGCGAAGCAGACCCGGTCGGATACAGCGATCTCGGCGGATAATTATATTGCGCAGTTTGAGAACGAGTTCAAGCGTATTCCATTCGATCAGTTTCCGCTCTTAAATGTGTATAATAACGGATCCATTATCAATGAACGAGAGATTCCTTCGGAGGCCTTGTGGAGAATTCTGCAAATGATTGGTGAAACGCCTGAAATTAAAATGCTGGTTGTGGAGACCCGTCCCGAGTTCGTTACCGAAGAGAAGATTAGGGAGATCAAGCGGCTCCTTCCAAATAAACATATTGAAATAGCGATGGGACTGGAACTCGTCGACGATTTCCTGCGGTATGTTTGCATCAATAAGGGGTTTACGCTTAAACAATATAACAAAGCAGCAGAGATCATTACCCGGGAGATGCATATGCGCACGTATGTCCTTTTGAAGCCCCCTTTTTTGACAGAGATGGAGGCTATTGAACAAGCAGTACTGGCTGTTGAACATTCCTTCCGGGTCGGAGGGACGACAGTATCACTGGAAACCTGCACCATCCAGGACTATACTCTGGTCCAGGTTCTGAGTGAACGCAAGGGATACAAGACGGCCTGGTTGTGGAGTATCCTGGAGGTCGTCAAGCGTACAGCCCACCTTGGAAAATTGATAGTCGGGTTGTTCCAGTTCTATCCTTCGCCGGTGGGAGTGCCCTATAATTGTCCGGAATGCAGCGACAGAGTGCTCGCAGCCTTGAAGGAATATAACCGAACATTGGATATATCCGCACTGGACGGCCTGGATTGCAGTTGCAGGCAGCAATGGGAAGCGGAACTGCGGGAGGAGCCGCCAACTTTTGAGTCCCGCCTGGCTGTTCTGGAGGATGAGTGGAAGGCTGCCGACTAGTCCAGGTGCTTGGATTGTATACAAAGGGGGCTGTGAATGGTGCATGATGTTGATTTGAAGAGCAAGATCATTGATGAATATTGGATGAAGAAGCTGTCACCGCAGCTCCCCAAGGAGATGCTTCCGGCACAAAATACTTCAGCAGAGAGCTCTGTAGAAGGTACAGAATGCTGGGAAGCGGTAATACCCGTGACAATCCTGAGGCAACTGGAGCAGGTGTCCGGCGGATCAGAACTGGCCAGGCTTATTGTACTGCTGACTGCTGTTTCGGGCCTACTGTGCCGTTACAACGAGCATGGAGAGTCGCTCATCGGTACAACCACATTAAGGCAGTCCGGACAAGAGGGCGGTCAAGTGCTCTATCTAAGAAATCGCGTGGAGCAGGACCAGCCCTGGAAGACTCTGCTGGAAGCCATGCATGCCGAACTCTCGCGTTCGTTCAATCATCGAGGGCTCCCGCTGGAGCAGGTTAAGGAGAGACTGCTTACATTACCGGGCTTCCGTACCGAGGTGCTGCAGCAAATCGCCGTTGTTGATGAAGGACTCCAGACCTCTCCGGAGGGGCTCATGCTTTTCCCGCTGGTGGTAAAGTGGAAGTGTAGTGATTCCACACAAGGGCAAATACTGCAGTTTATCTTCGATCCGAACTTGTACGATGCTGCTATTATTCGTTCGTTTGCCGCCAACCTGGTCCATGTGCTGGGAGCTTTGACGATGAAGCCTCTTGCATCTCTGGATGCCGGCGAATGCCCTATGCTTGCATCCACCGAATGTGAGATTCTCTTAACAACGTTAAATAACACTTTTCACACGGGGAACAGTGTTCGGTTATTGCACCAATTCCTGGAGGAGCAAGCCGCAAGAATGCCGGATCAGACAGCGCTGGTCCAGGAAGACCGGAAGGTGACTTACCGCGAACTTAACCGGAGAGCCAACGGACTGGCTGGAATACTGAGGGAATATGGTGTAAGACCTGAGCAGATTGTGGGGATTGTGGTGCGGCAATCCATTGAGATGATTATCGCCATTAACGCTGTGTTGAAGGCAGGGGGTGCCTATTGTCCGCTTGATCCGGAACTCCCGCAGGAAAGGCTGCAGCAGATGATGGAAGACAGCGGTATAGAGTTTGTGCTGACGATTGGAGCACAGCCTGAGCTAGCTGGCCCCTGGAGGATAATTGACATTACCATTCCCTTTGTTACCGGCTGCGAGGCGGATAATCTGCCGACGTTAGCGGCACCGCATCATTTGGCTTATGTGCTGTACACCTCCGGCTCAACCGGCCGCCCGAAGGGAGTCATGATTGAACACCGGAGCATCGTTAATCAAATAGCAGGCTTAATGCTGCATTATTCGTTTGACGCTTCACTGCGTCATGTACTTCTGGCCCCTTATACATTCGATCCTTCGGTACAACAGGTGTTCCTTCCTTTGGCGACTGGCGGTACGTTATATCTTATTTCCAGAACCCAAATCACTGATCCGGATTGCTTCTGGGATCTGGTATGTGAAGAGAAGATCAATGTCATTAATACTGTTCCTTCCCTGATGGAAGTGCTGATGGAGCAGACAGACGGGCTTCCGCATCAGCTTGATTATGTAATTATGGCGGGTGAATCTTTTACGCATGAATTAGCCTGCAGACTGAAGCAACGTTTCGATATCCGTTTCCTGTTCAATATTTACGGACCTACTGAAGCGACGATCAATACCACTCTGTATGAATGGCATTCGGGCAGCAATCATGGCACTGTACCTATCGGCAAACCCTTGACCAATTATCAGGTGTATGTATTGGATGCCGAGCAGCGGTTGCTTCCCTACGGGGCTTCAGGTGAGCTGTATATCGGCGGAGCCGGCTTAGCCCGCGGCTATATTAACCGCCCGGAGCTGACCAGTAAGGCATTCATCGCTCATCCGTTCAGACCGGGAGCACGATTATACCGTACAGGGGATATAGTGAGATGGTTGCCTGACGGTCACTTACAGTTTATCAGACGAATTGATCACCAGGTCAAAATCAACGGGATGCGGGTCGAGCTGGGCGAGATTGAGAGTGTACTGCGGGAATATCCGGGAATTAAAGAAGTAGCGCTGGTCCATGGCGTTTCCGCTAATTCAACGGAATTAGCGGCCTTTTACACCCGATTCTCTGCGAATGACAAATCGGCTGCAGACATTACGCAAGAGAGCCTGACTGCGCATCTCCGGCGTTTTGTACCCGAGTACATGGTTCCTGTTCATTTCGTTGAATTGGCAAGGATGCCTATGACAGTGAACGGAAAAACGGACAAAAGTGCGCTTAAGGTGCCGCGGCGGATGAACGGATTGGCCGGTCCGCGAAATGCAGTTGAAGAAAAGCTGATAGAGATTTGGCGAAAGCTGCTGGGCGGCGGGGAATTCGGCATACACAGCAGCTTCTTTGAATCCGGCGGTAACTCGCTGTCCGTAGTCCGGCTGCAGAGCCGGATTAACCAGGCCTTTGATGTGAAGTTGACCATCTCCCAATTGTTCACGCACCATACGATTGCATGCCAGGCGGAAGTGCTGCGGTCTTCTGGTAGGGAGAAGGTAAATGTAGAAAGGGAAGGTCTAAGGGCTGTACAAGTGCAGAATTCAGAGCGGGTTGCGGACAGTAACGGAAGCCGATTAAGTGGAAATAATGATATTGCGGTAATCGGAATAGCGTGCCGCTTTCCCCATGCCGCTTCCCAGGAGGAATTCTGGGATAATCTTTGTCGGGGCGTAGATTCGGTGGGTGTGATTCCGCAGCAGCGTCTACAGGATATTCTTCCGGGCATTGCTGTTTCAGATGAGTATGGGGCCAGCTTTCCAAGAGGTGCTTATCTGGAGAGGATCGACACCTTCGATCCGCAATTTTTTCAAATATCGCCGAACGAGGCAGCCATGATGGACCCGCAACAGCGTCTGTTCCTGCAGGTGGTCTGGGAGGCCTTTCAGGATGCGGGCTATGGGGAGAAGGAGGTGTTCGGCTCGCGGACCGGGGTTTTTGCCGGGACGGGCAAGCCGAAATATCTCGAGCTTATGGAGCAAATCGAACCGTCAGCTATTCCGGGGAATCTGCAGGCTGCCATCGCCGGGAGAATTGCATATACCTTTAATTTAACGGGACCGGCCGAAGTGATTGATACCGCTTGCTCTTCCTCACTCGTTGCCGTGCACCATGCCGTTCAGGAACTGCTTCTGGGCGGCTGCGATATGGCCATTGCCGGGGGAGTTAATCTTTATTTGTCGATGGTGGATCAGAATATCTACGAAATGGGAATAGCCTCTCCTGATGGGCGCGCTAAGACCTTTGACCATTCTGCCAATGGGACCGGTGGTGGAGAGGGGGGAGGCGCTGTACTGCTGAAGCCACTCCAGCAGGCTGTAGCCGATGGGGACCACATTTATGCTGTCATCAAGGCAAGCGCGGTGAATTCGGACGGTAGGTCTGGCGGAATTACCGCACCGAATGCTGCAGCCCAATCACTTGTCATTGAGGAAGCCTGGAGGAGGGCAGAACTGGACCCGGAGACCGTTACGTACATTGAGGCGCATGGTACGGGAACAAGGCTTGGGGATCCTGTTGAAGTGGAGGGCATCGCGTCCGCATTTCGTAAGTATACGGAGCGCAGGCAATTTTGTGCAGTGGGGTCGGTCAAGACCAATATCGGCCATTTGGACGCAGCGGCAGGCATTGCCGGCTTCATCAAAGCGGCGCTTGCTGTCTTCCATGGTTACATCCCGGCGTCACTCCACTTCACTCTGCCTAATCCGCATATCGATTTTTCGGATATGCCGGTATATGTGGCGGATTCAGGCGAGGAATGGCGTCCAGAATGCGGAGTCCGCAGAGCGGGTGTCAGTTCCTTCGGACTGAGTGGAACCAACTGCCATGCCATTCTGGAAGACTACTTTATTAAGCCTGAGCCGTTTCCAGCTGAAGACGTGCAATTATTTACTTTGTCTGCCTGGTCTGCGCAAGCGCTTCTGAGATATGTGGATCGTTTCCTGCAGTTTCTTCCGGGTACCGCAGCTTCTCTGGCGGACATCTGTTACTGCTCCAGCCTGAGCCGCTCAGCTTATACCCACCGGTTAGCGGTAACTGTGAATTCTGTTCAGGACCTGCAGCGTAAGCTTGTTATCTTTAGAACCGCGTATCTGCAGGATGAATATGCGTTGGGCACCGGGGAAAGAGATCAAATCTCTTGGAATCAACTGTCCAAAACGGATATGGAGAGTGCTCATGCTGAATTGAAGCCGAATGCATCTCTATGGGAGGTTGCAGCAGCTTATCTGCAAGGTGTAGCAATTGACTGGAGGAGCTGTTATCGCGGGCAAGCCCGCAGACGCGTGCCGCTGCCAGCGTATCCCTTTGAGCAGAAACGATGCTGGACGGCTCCGGCCAAAGTACTGCTGGAGGCACCAGCTCCGGTAACGCCTGAGTATGCGGCAGATGTGGTTAAGGCTTCGGATTTCTTGCACATTCCCGGGGCGGTATTCAGGATGGGTGGACAATTGCTAGCGGAAGGCAGCTTTGGCTGGGAACCGGAATATAAAGCGAATCTGGATCATTTTGCGGTTCAACTCATTCTGCAATTTTTTCGCAGCTACGGATTGTTTAACGACCAAAATGTCTATTCCGGGCAGGAAATTATGCATAAGACGAGAATTGCCCCTCCCTATCAGCGGTTGGTCAGCTATATGCTGTCCTTTCTGAATCAGAAGGGATGTTTACATTCCGAGGGGGATATTCATTCTTTAACCGGTGTATATTCCAGCCTGGATGTGAAGGATTTATGTGCGGAATATTGCCGGCAATATCCGGAGCTTGCAGGCAGCTTCCAGATTCTTAAGCATTGCTTCCAGGCGTATCCAGATGTTCTATCGGGCAAACGTTCTCCGCTGAGCGTACTTTTTCCGGATGGAACCTCTCATTTTCTGCAGTCATTTGCCAATCGGAGGCGGACTTTGGGGGATCTGCATGAAATTCTGGCAATAGATGCTTTGCAGCAGCATATCACTGTGTTAGCCCAGCTTCACCGGCCCGTCCGGATTCTGGAAGTGGGAGGGGGATCGGGGACCATCGGCAAAGCGATTTTCTCCGGACTAGCCGGTCTGCAAGTTGAATATTGTTTTACGGATATAGGGCGGTCGATTGTTCTGGAGGCCAGTAAACAATTCAAGGAGTATCCATTTGTGCAGTACCAGGTTTTTAACATTGAGGAAGATCCGTTGATACAAGGATTCAAGCCCGGCCAATTCGATATCATTGTTGGACTAAATGTGATCCATGCCACTCGGAATTTAAGATGTGCTTTATCGCAACTGAAGAAAATTATAGCGGCGGGCGGGGTATTGTATCTCATTGAAAAAGTATTGAGCGAGCCCGGTGAGAACTTGGTTTGGGGTCTAACCGAGGGCTGGTGGCACTTTGAAGATACGGATATACGGCAAGCTACCCCCTTGCTGTCCGCCCCGGCCTGGGAGAAACTTCTGCATGAGGAACAGTTTGCGGATGTCCGTAGCTATTCCCTGGAACTAGCGGGGACTTCAGATACGGAAAGCGGCACGGCCCTTATTATCGGTTCGATGGGCAAAACCTTAGCCCTGCCGCCTGAAGAACTGATGTATGAGGTGCGCTGGCTTCCCAAAAAACCGGATGCGGAGCCGGTCAGCCAGCCCGGGGGCGTCTGGCTGATCTTCCGGGATGAGCTGGGGATCGGGGAGCACTTGTCCGGGCAGCTTATGCGGCTAGGCTGCAGCATTATTACTGTAGACAAGGGAAGTGAATTCAACTTCCGTCACAGCAACCGGTTTACAATAGATGCCGGAGAAGAGGTCCATTATATCCGTCTAATGAACATTCTGGCTGAACAGGGGCGGCAGATTTCCGGAGTGATACACCTCTGGGCGTGCACAGCCTGTGCGGAAGTGCCCGACAGCGGTACGGCAGATCTGTTGCTGCAAGCAGGACTCTACAGTGTCACATACCTGACAAGAGCTATGTTGAACTTCGGAACTCATGACGAGGCAGATATCCGGGTCGTGACCGACCATGCTGTGATGCTCGCCGGAGACCAAGCCGTCTCTCCCGGGAAGTCGTCGATACTGGGACTTGTCAAGGTCATTTCCCAGGAGCATCCTAAGCTGCGCTGCTATGCGCTTGATGTGGATACCGGCGCTTACTCCGCTGAAGAAGTGTCTGCTTTGATTATGAAGGAACTGGCGGAGAACAAGAATGACGGTCTGGTCGCTTTCCGCCAGGAGCGATTGGTTCAGGAGTTAGCCCGGTTCAATCCGAAGAATTATCCCCGGCAGGAATTCAGGGTCCGTGAGGATGGAATCTATATTGTTACCGGAGGATTGGGCAGGCTGGGAATGGAGATCTGTAGGTATTTATCCCGGGAGAAGCCTGTCAAGCTGGTCATTATCAGCCGCTCCGTATTGCCTGACAAGCTTCGCTGGAGACAGTGTCTGGAGCACCCGGCAGAAGGTATACATCCTTCGGATATGCATAAACTGGCGTCGCTTCTGGAACTGGAGGATAACACCGGATCGGAGATTCACTATTTTGCCGGAGATGTTGCTGATGAGCAGCGCATGCGCGAGATTATGGCGCAAGTACGGAGAATAGCGGGCAGCGTTCATGGGGTGATCCATTGCGCGGCTGCACCGGGTGCCTGCAGTCAACCGCTGAAAACCCAGACCCAAGAGAAATTCCGGCAAGTTCTGCGGCCCAAGATACAGGGAACGCTGGTGCTTGACAGTCTGCTGGCTCAAGATCCACTGGATTTCTTTGTAGTCTACTCCTCGGTCGCCTCCCTCTGGGGCGGGGTCGGAGGAGCCGATTACGCTGCGGCCAATGCCTTCTTGGATGCCTTCAGTGCCAGCCGAAATGCACGTGGAAAGAATACGCTGGCTGTGAATTGGTATGCATGGGAGGGACTGACCGACCCCGGATGCATGGGATATATGCCTCCCGGAGATGCCTTGGCCGCTCTCCGCATTGGACTATCCAGCCGGATGGATCAAGTGGTTATCGGCAAGTTCGACCCGCATGTGCTGGCCGAGTGGGCTCCAATGATGAAGATCCGGCTAGCACCTGATGTGATTCGCGGAACTTCCTCGGGCATTCGCCCAGTTAAGGCTGAGCCCCTTCCGGGAATTGCTGCGGAAAGCTTGAAGGAGGTGCTCTTGACCGGTAGGAGTGATGGAGAATTTACAGTGCTTGAAAAGCAGATTTCACTGATTTGGGCACAGGTGCTGGGTTACGAGGAGTTTGACGTTAACGATAACTTTTTTGATATCGGTGGTGACTCTCTGCTGATCCTCAAGGTCTTGAGCCTGGTCAATGCGCAGGTAGATGCAGAGGTTGAAGCCGGTGACTTATTCTCCTACGGTACTATTGCCAGGCTGGCGCAATTTATCGGAGATAAGCGAGCCGTACCGCAGGCTGCGCCGGAACAACCATCTTGGGCAGGATCAACGGCCCCTGAGGATGATGCCTTGCGCCGGCTGATAAAGAGCGTCAAGAATGATGGCATCTCTGTCGGTGAGGCCATGAAAGGATTTGAGGAGCTATGAGCAATTCGTTTGTAGAATCCATCTTGCAGCTTGTTGCCATTGATGCAATCTCGGAAGACAATGCTTATTCGTTGATCAAGGCGCACCAGTCGGTTACAGGTGATCAATCAAAAGACATTGCCATTATCGGCATCTCCTGCCGGTTCCCCCAAGCCGGCAATAAAGAGGAGTTCTGGCACAATGTGGCCAGCGGTATGAACAGCATCCGGCCATTCCCGTCCGCCCGTATGGAGAGCATCCGTCCCTTCCTGGGTGAAGATGATTCCGGCGGCCCTTATTATCAAGCCGGTTATTTGGACGAGATTGATTTTTTCGATGCGGAATTCTTCAATATTCTTCCCGGGGAAGCCCAATATATGGACCCGCAGCAGCGGATTTTTATGGAGACGGGCTATGAGGCTATTGAGGATGCGGGTTATGGCGGGGAACGTATCCGCAATGCCGATACTGGTGTGTATGTGGGCTTCAGCGAAGCCAGATATAAGGATATGGTATCCGAGGATGTCCCCGCAGCATTTGTGGGCAACTTCCCGCCAGTGGTGGCAAGCAGACTATCCTATGCCATGAACCTGTCGGGTCCGGCAGTAAGTATAGCGACAGCCTGTTCTTCCTCACTGGTTGCTCTGCATCTGGCATGTGAAGGATTGCATGCTGGAGACTGTTCAATGGCGCTGGTTGGGGGGGTAGCCATCGGACCGCTGCCGGCTAAGCTGGAGAACGGGAGCGGCTTGGGAATTACGTCCATTGAGGGCAAGTCCCGCAGCTTTGATGCAAGTGCAAATGGTACGGCCTGGGGCGAAGGCTGTGGCGCGGTGCTGATCAAGCCGCTGAAGCAGGCGGAAGCAGACGGGGATTATGTCTATGCAGTTATCAAGGGGAGTGCGATCAACCAAGATGGAACGTCCAACGGTATGGCGTCGCCCAATGCTTTAGCCCAAGAGGAGGTGCTGGTCAAAGCATGGAACCGCGCGGGGATTGATCCGCTGACCATCAGCTATATCGAAGCCCATGGGACCGGCACCAAGATCGGAGATCCCATAGAAATTAAGGGTCTGACCAATGCATTCCGGAAGTTCTCGCTGAATAATCACTTTTGCGGGGTTGGCTCCGTCAAGAGCAATATCGGTCATTTGGATTCGGCTTCTGGCATAGCTGGATTAATTAAGACGGTAATGGCCATGCAAAAGAGGCTGTTGCCGCCATCCATCCACTTTGTTGAACCCAATCCGCTGATGAGTCTGCAGCGGTCCCCGGTCTATATCAATACCCGGCTGAAGGAATGGAGTTCTCCAAACGGCCAGCCGCTGCGGGCGGGGGTGAGCTCATTTGGGCTCAGCGGAACGAATTGTCATGTTGTGCTGGAAGAGTTCCAGCCTCGTCAAACCGGTAGACGGCCGCTGCCGCTGCGGCCTGTATACATCTTTCCACTCTCTGCACGCAACGAAGCTTCTTTACGGAGACTCATCGGTAAATATATTGAATTTATCAGCGACTGTGCAGAACCCGCAAATCTGGAGGAAATCTGTGCAGTGTTAAGTACTGGCCGTGAGCATCATGCTTGCCGGCTGGCAATTCTGGCAGCAGATCCCGGGAAGCTGCTGGGCAAGCTCCGCCAGGCTTATTGTGCCTTCGGCTCCAAGGATTGGCTGGATCTGCGTCAAGAGGGGGTGTATTCATCGCTCTGTCCGCCGGGAAATCCGCTGCGGACGGCTGACAGCGGAGATGAGTGTGCTGCGGTTGCCCGGGCCTATGCGGAGGGAGGGAGTATCCAATGGATGGAATTTTATCCGCAGGCCCAATATGCCAAACGGCCCCTGCCTACCTATGCGTGGGAACGCACAAGGCACTGGGTCGAAGCACCAACCCGGCGTCCCGGCCGCCATATACAAGAGAATCTACGGGTAACAACCGAAGTTCGACTCTTCGACGGCGGAGGCTTCCCTCCTACGGAGGAAGAATACCGTATGGCCCAGCTGTGGGGCAAGGTGCTCGGGCTGGAACGGCTGGATGTAACGGACGATTTTTTTCAGCTTGGCGGAGATTCGCTGTTGGCCACAGATTTGATTAATCGTATCAGGGGGGAGTTCGGTGCCGTGGTGAACATGGCTCAGTTCTTTCAATTCCCCAGCATTCGCGGGCTGGCTGGTTTGCTCACGGCTACACCGGAGGAAGACGCCCCCGCTTCCGGACCCGCGCGGGAATACTACCCGCTCTCCCATGCACAGAGAAGACTGTTTGTCCTCAACCAACTGGCAGGACAAAGTCTGAATTACAATATGCCGGGTGCTGCGATCATCACCGGTCCTATAGATGTGCAGCGCTTCAAGGATACATTTGCGCAGCTCATCCGCAGGCATGAATCCTTCCGGACGGTATTTGATGTGACAGAGGATGAGATTGTCCAGTGTATACTGCCTGATGCCGATTTTAGGGTCCAATATGACGCGGAGCCGGCAACGGTTAGGCCGGAGGATATCTTGAGGAATTTCATTCAGCCTTTTCAGCTTGAAGAGGCTCCCTTGCTGAGAGTGGGATTATTCAGGCTTAGGCCGCAGGAAGGAGGCCGTGAGCTTCACCTGTTCCTGTTCGATATGCATCATATTATCTCCGACGGGGTATCCATGGAGATTCTGATGAAGGAATTCTCAGCGCTATACTTGGGTCACTCTCTGCCCGCTTTGCAGAGTCAGTATAAAGATTATGTTCTCTGGCAATCCGCGCAAATGCACAGTGATGATATGCGGCTTCAGGAAGCCTATTGGAGGCGCATGTTGGCAGAGGATAACCATGACAAGCTTCCGGTCCTCGATATGCCTCATGACTTCCCCCGTCCTCCGATTATGACATTTGAGGGGGATGTGCACTGCGTTACGATTCCGTCCAGTCAGGTGGACAAGCTGAAGGCTCTGGCGCTGGAGCACGGGGCAACGTTGTACATGATGATGCTTGCCGTCTACAGTTCACTGCTTCACATCTACACAGGACAAGAGGAGGTGGTAATCGGCTCGTTAATGGCCGGGCGCCGTTACCAGGGTTCCGAGCAGATGATCGGTCTATTTACGAATTATTTGCCGCTCCGCTGCTCTCCGGCCGGCAGCCTAAGGTTCAAGGATCTGCTCAAAGCGGTGGTCAGGCAGACGGTTGAAGCTTATGATCACCAGGATTACCCGTTTGAACAAATGGTCGACTTGCTGAAGCAAAAGAGGGATCTTTCCCGCAATCCGATCTTTGATACTATGCTGATACTGCATAATCAGGGAACCCGGAATCAAAGCTTTGAACTGGACTCTATTAAGATTGGAATGATGGATTGGGAGCGTACAGCCTGTACCCTGGATTTAAAGCTGGATCTGTTTCAAGGCTCGCAGGGTGAGCTCAATTGTTCTTTTGAATTCTATAAGCGCCTTTTCCACAAAGAGTCGATTGTCCAGTTAGCCGGACACTTCTTGACGCTGGTTGAGCAGATTGTGAACGATCCGGAGCGGAGACTGTCAGAATACCGGATTCTTACTCTTGCGGAAGCTGTAGTTATTGAACGCAAAAGAAAAGTGAAGCATGGGCTATTTGAGCTCCCGCCGCTGGAGAGAGTGAAGACCTCCGGGAAAGGTCCATTATCCCTCCGGCAAAGGATGATCGTTCGTAACAGAGAGGCGATAAACAATGTTGTTGTTCATGTACTGCTCCATGGAGAGGTTCAGCAGGATGCGCTTGCCAGGGCACTGGAGATATTTCACCGGAAGACTCCAGGTGCCAGAATCGTACTGCAAGAAGACGAAAGGGGACATAGACAGGCTGTTCTGGAGTCAAGTTCCCCAGGACTTGCAATATCGCCTATACCCGGTGACAGTAACGTAGACCAGCTCATTTCGGTCCTGCTCCTGGAGGAAATCCGCCACCGCTTTGATTTGTCCAGCGGGCCGCTGTACCGGGTCACTATGCTCCAGGACAGTAAGGAGCTGAACCATGTCATCTTAACGGTTCACCCATTCATTGCAGAATGCCTGGCTGTAAGCAGAATGCTTAGTGACATCCTTCACATCTACCGTGAACCGACGGATGTGCTGAATGCTAATCTGCCGGTGAAGCTGCAGGAAGGGGATACGACGTGCGATACAGAGATTCAGGAAACGGCGTATGCCTTGAGCTTTGCAAGCTGGCAGCAGAGTCTGCTGCACGAAGGTTATCTGGAGCCGCAGCGGCCCTATTGGACAAGAGCACTGAGGCATCCCCTGCCGCGGTTTGAATTCAGGCTGAAGCGCGGAGGGAAAGAGCAGGCCGGTACCAGATTATCATGGTCCCATACCGGCATTATCCTGCCTCCCAAGACGCTAGGTCTTCTTCACAGCTATGCTGCTCCTTATGGTGCAGATGTGACAGTGCTGCTGCTATCGTGTTATATCATGCTGCTTCGGCAGCTTACTCAGGCAGAGGACATACTGGTAGGTACCCTGATGAACGGCAGCGCCCAGACTCGTGAGAGCGGATTACCCTTTATCTACCAGACACTGAGTCCGTTGCGGCTGTCTCTGCAACACAGCACCTCATTCGGTGCGCTGCTTGGGCAGGTCAAGCAGGAGGTTGAAGCGGGAAGATCATCCATGCTTTATCCCTATGATCTCCAATGGGTGAACGCCGGGAAGATAGCTGAATCCAAGGAGACCTTGTATCAAGTGCTGTTTGCGGAGGAAGAATGGCCCCTGGCGCCTGAGGGATTGCGTCTTGCCGAATTCCATCAGTATATGCCGGAGGAAGCGCTTCTTAAGCTGGCGGTGGCCAAGAGCGATGAAGGGTTGCAGTGTACATTCTATTGGGATGATTCTCTGCTGGAAGCAGACTATATCCGTTCCATGGCCCAAAGATATCACAAAATAATAGAAACGCTTGCTCAGAGCGTTACTAATCCCAAGGAGGAATAAGTAATGATGGAAATGAGATCGCCGATTGAATTTCATGACAACCGGTTCTTAATGTTTGTGCTTGACCAGATGGCTAATGACTTTGAGCAGGAAGGGATCAATGATGTGATTCGGATGACCTTGGGGAAATCGGAGCTGCCGCTGCATCCTGAGATCATTGGAGCTATGAAGGAAGCGTTGGATACTTTTGAGAAGAGCACGCTGGTATTTCCTGGAGGTCTACCTGAATTAAGAGAAGCGCTGGCTGAGGATTACAAGAATAATTACGATCTTGATATCAAGCCTAGCAATATCGTGATTAATGTGGGAACTAGTGCTTTGTTCCGTAATCTGTTCTATCTTTTGGCCAAGGAGGGTGATGAGGTGCTCCTGCCGCTCCCTTACTATTCTCTCTATCATTTCTGCGCCCAACTGGTTGGGGCCAAGGTACGCTATTACAACATAGATCTCGATACCTTATCGCTGGATATAGACTCATTCCGGGCCAATTTCACGGATAAAACCAAAATCGTGGTCATTAACTCACCTGGAAATCCACTCGGTAACATTCTGACCCCAGAAGAGCTGTATGCCATGGATGAGATCATCGGCGGCAGAGCGGTTGTCATCAATGATGAGATTTACTCTAGTGTGTGCTTTGATCAGCGGAGTACTTCAGTATTGGAACTGAAGGATACTAAGTCAATATTCATCACAACCAATGCGTTCTCCAAAGGATACAGAATGTACAGCCGTCGTGTAGGTTACTGCATCGTTCCGGAGGAGCTGGTGACACCCCTGACGGTTATTCAGCATCATACACTGCTTACGACCGATCCGGTTGTGCAATTCGGCGCACTGGAAGCCTTGCAGCATCCAGAGGAAATTGAGCAGCTGGTCGGGCTGTACCGGGACCGCCGGGATTATACGGTGGAGCAATTCGAACAGGTACCGCTCGTCAGAGCCATTCCAGCGAAGGGCAGCTTCTATTTCACCTTGAACTGCAAGGATTATATGGATGAGCACGGGCTGTCTACCAGCCTGGAGCTGGCAGAGGAAATTATGAAATATAAACATGTAGCCACCGTCCCGGGTTCTGATTTCGGCTTGCCGTATACGCTGCGGCTCTCGTATTCAAGCAGCAGCTACCACGAAGGGATTGACCGGCTGGTAGATTTCTTTACAAATAAAGCGACAGGATGATGAAGCTTCTATTCGTTAATCTGTACCCCTCAGACAGTGAGCGCGGGTATTTATTATCTTCTTATGTTCTCAAAGGCTACCTGGAAGCTTACAGTATGCAGCCGGAGGATCTGGATGTTGAAGTGAGCAATTATTCCACAGATAGCGATGCATCGCTGATGGCCAGCGACATTATCAGAAGCCGGGCCGATGTGGTCGGATTCAGTTGTTATGTATGGAATGTCGAGAAGATTGGCGCGCTGCTGAAGCATCTCAAGCCCAGGACAGATTCTTGTTATGTGCTGGGCGGGCCTGAAATTTCTCTGGATTGGATCGGCAGACGTTCCCGGCAATTCCCTTCGGACTATTATGTTATCGGGCCTGGAGAGAGAATACTCCTGCAGCTTGTCGATTATTTGCGGGGATTTGGAAGCGAGCGGCCAGCCGGTGCGGCCTTCTGGTCCGGCGGAGCTTTGCAATATACGGAACCTCTCCTGGAGAACCAGATTGCCGAGCTTGATGAGATTCCCTCTATCTATCTGAATGAGGTGATTGAGAACGATCTGTATGAAGGGCAAGAGGCGTATCTGGAAACCCAACGCGGCTGCCGGTACCGCTGTAAATATTGCGTATACCACAAGAATCTGGACAAGGTGTATTCTTTTTCACTGAACCGGGTATTCCGCGAGCTCCATCACTTAATTGAAAAGAAGCAGGTTCTCTCTTTGCGTATTTTTGATTCGATCTTTACGAATGACCTGGAAAGAGCGAAGGCCATTATCCGTTATCTGATCCAGATGAAGGAAGATGGGGTCCAGCTGCCCTATCTGCTCTACTGGGAGTTGATGTACAACGGGGTCGATGAAGAATTTTTTCAGCTTACAGCTCAACTGAAATACAGACAGAATATTCTGAATACCTACAAACCGCACTTTGCCGATGTCGCGCAGCATTACTCAAGTCTGCTGGAGGATTACACGGTCATTAATTGCATCGGGCTTCAATCACTTAACAAGGAGTCACTTCGGGCCGTTCACCGGGTAGGAGTGATTCCGAGGAAGCTGGATCAATTCATGAGTCAAGCCCGGCAGTATAACGTTGTGCTTAAGGTGGATCTGATTTTGGGACTGCCGTTTGAAACCTATGAGTCTTACCTGGAGGGTCTTAATACTATATTGCCTTATTTCGAAGCAACGGATCATATCCTGAATATTCACCGTCTGCAAATATTACCCGGCTCGGAGATGGAAGAGGTATGCAGGCGCTATGAAGTGGAGTACTCCCTGAGTGCTCCCCATTACGTCCATCAGACTCGGGAGTTCTCAAGGGAGCGGCTCATTTTGGCTTCTGCGCTGACAGCAGTGCTGTTCCGGGTACTGAACTCTACACTGCGGCCTTATCTGTATCGGGCGGTTAAAGCGAGCGGGCTATCCTATACCCAGCTAATTGAGGAATTGTATGCACAAATCCTGCATGCTGAGGAACTGGGTGCGATTGCTATCGTCGGCGGTGAAGTCAATGATATGTACTGGAATGAACAGGTCTTTCAGGATTTGCCGTCCGAATGGTTGATTTCAAGATTTGAAAACTATGTAAAGTAGGGAATGCCTATGGATTTTTTATCATTTGATATTTTATCCGATGACGAGGAACGGATCATTGCGGAACTTAACCAGACCGAAAGGGAGTATCCGGCAGAAGCAACGATTCATGGGGTAATATCAGCCCGGTGTGCGGCTTCTCCGGAGCAGACTGCCATTACCGAGAAGAACGGACTTCTGACTTACAGGGAATTAGAAGAGCAGTCAAACCGGCTGGCCCGGCTGCTGGCTCAAGCAGGCGCAGCCCCCAATTCATTGATCGCCATAGCTGCCGGACGCAGCACGGCCTTGGTCACCTCTGTCCTTGGCATTTTGAAGGCGGGTGCTGCTTATGTACCTATCGATCCTGATTATCCGAAGAAACGCATACGTTATATGCTCCATGACACTGCCTGCCGCATTCTTGTGACAGAATCCGCCTTCTTGCAGAGCCTGCGGGACGATCTGCCTGAAAGCCTGGAGACCATTATCTGTCTGGATGAAACGGATGATCTTCCGGATGCGCTGACGGTCTTTGGGCCGGAGGATATCGCACAGATGCCAATTGATGGATGGGTAAATGCCAATTCGGAAGATGATCTGGCGTATGTCATTTATACTTCCGGTTCTACTGGGGAGCCGAAGGGCGTTATGATTACGCACCGGGCGGCGATGAACACTTTGTTCTGGCTGCAGGATACCTTTGCATTGACGGAGCAGGATGTGATTGCCCAAAAGACATCAGCCAGCTTCACGGATTCGGTATGGGAGTTTTTCTGGCCGCTGATGGCGGGTGCGCAGCTTAGCATTATTTCGGCAGAAGCGGTAAAGGACCCGCTGCAGCTCTATGGTCAGCTTAAGGCAGACCGGGTAAGCATTACGCAGTTCGTACCAGCCCAGATGAGCCTGTTCCTCGATGTGGTCAAAGGCGAGCAGGACTCTTCCCTGCCGCATCTGAAGTGGGTATTTAACGGGGGAGAGGCCCTGCCCGTTAACATTGCCCGGGAATGGTACGGTGTATTCGGGCAGGCCCGCATTGCGAATCTTTACGGCATGACCGAGTCGGCAATCTATGCTACGGAATATCTGCTCGACGGGCCGCCGGACGCCGGCATATTAAGCATTCCGCTCGGCAGACCCATCAACAATGCCCATATCTATATTATGGACGTGCAAGGCCGGCATTGCCCCTTCGATGTCAAAGGGGAAATCTGCATTGGAGGTCCGGGAATCGCTGCAGGATATTGGAACAAAGCGGAATTGACGCAGAGAGCGTTTATGAATCATCCCGTTACCGGTGAGAGACTATATTGCACGGGGGATTTGGGCTTGCTCAGACCGGATGGCATCGTTGAATATTTGGGCAGAAAGGATGACCAGGTTCAAGTACGCGGGTATCGTGTGGAATTAAAGGAAGTGGAGCGTGTGGTCTCCGGATTCCGGCTGATGAAAGAAAATGCGGTGATTTCCAGACCGGATAGCGCGGGATCTAACGAATTGCTGTGCTACTTCACTACCCATGACAAGGGTATTGACGTTGATGAGCTGGCCGAGCATATGCGTGAGCTTTTGCCTAACTATATGATTCCCGCCTATTTTATGGAGCTTAATGAAATGCCGTTAACTCCCAACGGAAAGATCGACCGCAGAAAACTCCCCGATGTGCAAACCAAGATAAACCGGACCAGGGAGTATACCGCTCCAAGAAATGCAACGGAGCAGACTCTAGTAAAGATTTGGGCTGAAATTCTGCGTGCCGGAGAAGAAGAGATTGGAATTCATGACAGCTTCTTGGAGATCGGAGGGAATTCCATCTCCATCGTCAGACTGCACCGCAAGATCAAGCAGACACTTATGATCGAGATTACTGTGGCAGAATTATTTTCTTATCCGACAATTGCGTTATGGATGGACCATTATGTTAACCGTGGCAACAGCAAGGATACAGATGGAGATGAGGAGGCACAGTTAACACGCGACCTTATGGACCTTTTGGAACAAGTTGAAGAAGGCACCATTGATGTCGAACGCTCTGTCGAAGTATTCGACAAACTCCAGGGGGGATCATGATGAAGCTGGTCAAGAACTATATATTGTCCCAGGTTGCAGCCAGAACCCTGTCTAAATCCGAAGCTTTGCCTCTGTTACAAGAATTGTCCAACCAAGAGGGCAACTCCGCCAGGATGGAGGATATTGCGGTTATCGGGATGGCCTGCCGGCTGCCCCAAGCCGGCGGGCCGGAGGAATTCTGGAGCAACCTGATTCATGGTGTAGACAGCATTGGCGATTTCCCGGATAGCCGCAAACGGGATGTTGACGCTCCGATCCGGGATTATTTCAAAAACAAGCGCAATGCGCCGGAGATTAAGTATCGCCGCGGGGCTTACTTGAACCGGATTGATCTGTTCGATGCCGAATTTTTTAATATTACACCGGCGGAAGCTAGATGCATGGACCCGCTGCAGCGTATTTTTCTGGAGGTATCCTGGGAGGCGTTGGAGGATGCGGGATATGCCGAGAAGGAGCTAAACGGCTCCAGAACCGGAGTGTATGTCGGGGATACAGATGCGGACTACCTCAAGCTGATTCAGGAGATGGAGCCCTATGCCTTGCCCGGCAATACCATATCTATTGTTGCCAGCCGGCTTGCCTACATTCTGAATTTGGCCAGCGGAAGCCATCTTATTGACACGGCTTGCTCCGCATCCCTGGCTGCGGTGCATCATGCCATCAAGGGTCTGATTACCGGCGATTGCGAAATGGCGTTGGCCGGCGGGCTGAATCTAACCTTATTTCCGATTGATGAAGGTCTTGCTGATATTGGCATCGCCTCAACTGATTATAAGGCCCGTACCTTTGATGCAGATGCCAACGGAACCGTCTGGGGTGAAGGCTTCTGTACAGTGGTCCTGAAGAAGCTGAAGAATGCCAAGAGAGACAGGGATCACATTTATGCCGTCATTAAAGGCAGCGCGATGAACTCGGATGGCAAATCGAACGGGATTACAGCACCCAGTGCCCGGGCCCAGTCCGAACTGATTCAAGCCGCGTGGCGCAATGCGGGCATTCCACTGGAGACAATGACCTATCTGGAAGCCCACGGTACAGGGACAAGACTCGGGGATCCGATTGAAATGCAAGGAATTACCGGCGCGATCCGCAGCTCAACGGACCATCAGCAATTTTGCGCTCTGGGAGCGGTTAAGACTAATATCGGTCATTTGGATACGGCGGCGGGATTGGCCGGATTCATGAAGACGGTGCTGGCCTTGAAGCATCAAGCCATTCCGGCAACACTGCATTTTCACGATCCCAATCCGCATATTGATTTTATGAATTCTCCGGTGTTTGTCAATACCGAGCTGATGCCCTGGACGACCAGCAATGGAGTGCCGCGAAGAGCTGGGGTTAGTGCCTTTGGCTTGGCCGGGACGAACTGTCATGTGGTGCTGGAAGAATACCAGGGGGATGCGCCCTCCGCCGCGGGTATACCGGAAGGGCCGGAGATAAGTATATTGACCCTGTCGGCCAAGAGCAGGGGGTCGTTCGATGCCTTGCTGGAGCGGTTCATCCTTTACCTTCCAGATACTCCTTATACACTGCGGGACATTTGTATTACCAGCAATACGGGACGCGGGCATTATGCTTATCGACTTGCAGTAGCTGCAGCTTCCTTGGACGATTTGCTTGGTAAGCTGCTGCTGCTGCGGGATACAGCAGACAGTGACCGCGCTTTTCTGAAGAAGGCAGGGATTCATTATGCTTATCTCGAGCAACGGAAGAACAGGTCTTACAATGCGAAGCCTAACACGGATCTAAACAGATTACTGGATGAATATGCCACCGGCAGCGAGATTCAGTGGGAGGATTGGTACGGCAAGCATCAGGGTAGACGAGTGCCGATTCCGGTATATCCGTTCTCGGGGAAACGGCATTGGATCAACTATATTCCGGAGCAAGAGACCGTTTCCGTTCCGCAACAGCCGGCGGTCAGGAATATGGATGATTGCTTCTATTCACTCCAATGGGTGCCCAAGGAGCTGGATGCCGCCAAGGCGGCCGCGTTACCTGCCGGAGAAGCCTGGCTGTTGTTCACTGATGATACAGGCGTGGGTGTTTTCTTGTTCGAACACATGAAGCAGGCGGGCTTGCGGCCTGTTCTTGTGGAAGCGGGTGATTCTTTTACCAAGATGCAGGAGGACTCCTATAAGCTGTGCCCCGAGACTCCCGGGCATTTCGAACAGCTCATTGTGGCGGTAACGGATGGCGGGCACCAGCCGATAGGAGGAGTTGTACACCTATGGACCTGTACGGAAATCCGCAGCGGAATGCGGAATCCGTTAATGCTGCGCGAGAGCCAAATCAGGGGAGCAGAGAGCTTGCTTTATTTATTAAAAGGCTTTAAAGCGCAGAACATCGCCTTTCCGCACGAGATTAGAGCAGTCTCCAATTACGCTCACCTGGTTACCCCGGAAGATGGATACCTTTTTCCTGAGAAGGCGCCTCTGTGGGGATTGATGAAAGTGGTCTCCCAGGAATACATGGAGTGCCGGTGCAGTTGTATGGATGTGGAGACCATCGGCCGCAAAAGTAGTGATGTAGCTCTGGAGATCATGCAGGAGTTGAGACATGTAGAATCAGCAGAAGACTACGGCTCCGCTTGGCGCAACGGTAAACGTTATACCCAGCAGTTGGGCAGGATGAAGGTGCAAAGCCTCCCGGAGAGGGATATCCGCCTGAGAGAAAATGGCGTCTATCTGATTGCCGGCGGAGCGGGGGCTGTAGGACTGGAAACCTGCAGATATCTGGCCGGAAAGACCCGGGCCAGACTAGTTATCGTCAACCGCACGCCATTGCCGAAACGGCAGGAATGGGAACGGCTGGCGGGCTATAGTGCCGATACTCCCGTGTCCAGCCGGATAGCCGAGCTGCTGCGACTGGAGGAACTGGGGGCCGAGGTTCATTATTATGCAGCTGATATTACAGATTTGACCGCGATGAAGGCGGTTATGGCGGATGTAGAAGCCCGCCTCGGTCCGGTCCACGGTATTATTCATTCAGCCATGCAATTGGAGCACGAACGTCTGGAGCAACTGGATATATTCGGATTCAGGCGTGCGGCGGATACCAAAGTCATCGGCGCGTGGGTGCTGCAGGAATTGGCTGAAGAGCAGAACGCGGATTTTGTTCTGCTGTATTCTTCGGCAGCCTCCATTCTGGGCGGGGTGGGTCTTGGAGGATATGCCGCTGGTAATGCCTTTATGGACCAATTCGCTCATTATCACAGCCGCCGGGGTGCGGAGATGTTGTCCATTAACTGGTCGTTTCTGGAGATGGGGGCGACCGCTGTTGAGCTTGCCGCAGTTCGGAGCTTGTCGCTGCCGGTATCAGCCGGGGATTTTGCGCTTATTCTCGATAGACTGTTTCAGTATCGGACAAGTCAGGCTCTCATAGCCAGGATTCGGGGGGATGAGCTTAAGACGGCGTTGAAGCTGTTGAAGGTGCATTTCGCTCCGGAATTGATCTCGGCGCTGACGCAGCCGACAGAACTTACCGGTACTGCAAGCCCGGAGGCATATCAGCAAACGATTCATGCCTATCAGGAGCTGAAGCGATGGCTTCAACAAAATGACGCCATTCAGGATATAATTCAGCGGGATGTGGAGCTGGGGTCGCGATTTGTATCCTTTGAGGAGCATTTGTACTCGGCCCTTCAGTCTGATACGCCTGCACAGTTGGCTCAGAAGCTTACAGGCCGGACCTTTGCTGTTAAGCTTAAGGATGGTGAAGATGATAACTATTTAGAGATGGAGCGGCGTCTGGGTCAAATCTGGGGCGAGGTACTGGGTCTTGAGGAAATCGGCGTTCACACGGATTTCTTCGAGAATGGAGATTCGCTCATGCTAATGAGCGTGATCAGCCGGATTAAAAACGATCTGTCAATTGACATCCCAATCCAGATCTTTTACCAGGAGCCTACGGTATCCGGATTGAGCCAATGGCTTCTGCATTCTGAAGAACTGGAAGCAGACGACTCCGATGATATTCCTGTGTTGCCGCGTTTTTATGGGGATCTTAAGGACCCCGGCTAATTTGTCCGATCCAGTGGGGGGTTACCAATGCTATTTTGCGGATTGAAATTAACGCATGACGGCAGTGTCGCTGTCATTCAGGATGATACACTGCTGTTCAGCTATGAGGTTGAGAAATTTAACAATAACAAAAGGTACAGTGAAATTCCTGATCTGACCTTCGTGGAAGAAGCGCTTGCACTTAACGGATATACCGCTGAGGAAGTTGAACATTATACCATTGACGGCTGGGCGGGGTTAAAGACCGGTGAAGTCATCACCCGCTGCCAAGGAGAAGACTTGACACTTATGGTTGCTCCCTACCGGGAGGCAGCTTTATCCGCTAACTCGCTGTTCCCATATCCGGGGAAGGGACTGAAGCTGGGTGGTAAGGAAAGGGCATATACGAGTTATTTGCATTCCACCACTCATCTGTTAAGTACGTATTGTGCAAGTCCATTTGCGCTTCGCGGAGAAGATGCTTACTTGCTGGTTTATGATGGGGGCATGTATCCGCGGCTGTACTACTTTAATTATAAACAAGGAATGATGGAGAATCTGGGCCCTATTTTTATGCTGATCGGGAATATCTATTCACTCTTTGCCCTGCACTTTGAGCCATTCTTTCAGAAAGACCTTGGGCCGCGGGTGGATGATCTATCTGTTGCTGGCAAAGTGATGGCCTATATTGCTACCGGGAATGTAAAGGAAGAATTAATGGGATGTTTTGAGCGGATATACCGTGAGCATTTCTCGCCGTCGATGGAGTTCAACTGGGTCTTCTCACGGGAAATCAAACGTTTCGTAGACGAACATCACATTTCTCACGCTGATGCCCTGGCCTCATTCCATCTGTATATGGAGCGCTTACTTGTAGACTCGATTAATGCGGCCGTTCGCAAACACGGGAACAGAAGTCGCAATTTCTGCTTTATCGGCGGCTGTTCTCTGAATATTAAGTGGAACAGTGCGATCAGAAGCAGCGGTATTTTCGATGAGGTGTTTATCTCTCCGTTCACTAACGATACGGGCAGCGCTATCGGTGCGGCTTGTTGTGAGATGTATCGGCAGACGGGAAATTTACATTTGAAGTGGTCGGTATACAGCGGGCCGTCTGCTGTGCACAATGACCCTCCGGAAGGCTGGTCGCAGAAGGCATTCTCCATACAAGAGCTGGCCCGGCTGCTGCATGAAACCAATGAACCGGTTGTCGTTCTGAATGGAAGAGCGGAGCTTGGTCCGCGGGCACTCGGCAACCGTAGTATATTGGCGACTGCCATTCAGCCGGATATGAAAGACCGCCTAAATGTCATCAAGCAGCGGGAGCTCTACCGGCCGGTATCTCCCATATGTATAGAGGAACGGGCACCGCTGATCTTTGAACCTGGAACGCGCGATCCTTATATGCTGTTTGACCATATCCTCCGGGAGCCGTGGTCGGAGCTGATTCCGGCGATTCGTCATCTGGACGGAAGTGCGAGGCTGCAGACCGTGAGCAAGGACGATAATCCGGTGATCTATGACCTGCTGTGCGAATATGAGAAACTGAGCGGAATTCCAGTTCTTTGCAATACCAGTGCCAATCTGCTCGGCAGCGGTTTTTTTCCAGATGTACGTTCGGCTACGGAATGGAATGGCACTGGCTATGTCTGGTGCGATGGTAATTTGTACTACAAATAACTTCAGATGGAGGCCTGCGCCTATGGGAGAGAAGGCGACCTACGAGCTATCCCACGGACAAAAGCGGTTTTGGATTCAATCCCAGTTGAATCCGGGCAGTGGCGAGCTGAACCAGCCTATGGCTGTCAGAATCGGCCGTAGGATAAGCCCTGAATTGTTGCGGCAAGCCCTGAAGCAAATTGTTGAGCGTCATTTTGTGCTCCGTACCGTATTTTTGTCTGTAGACGGAGAGCCGCGGCAAATGGTGCTGGAGCATTTGGAAGTGAACCTGCCCGTTACCGATTATTCTGGCCTTGGAGCGGAAGCCGGGCAGGAGGCTGTCCATGCTGATCTGCTTGCCGATTCGGGAATGCTGTTTAATTTAACGGAGGGGCCGTTGTTCCGTGTACGGTTATATTATTTGGACGTTGAGGATACCATTTTCTATATTTGTTTGCACCATATCATTGAAGACGGATGGTCGATGGAAGTATTATTCCGTGAGCTGTTTACGATATATCAGTCCATAGAGCGAGGTACTGACGTCCGGTTGCCCGACCTGCCGATTCAGTATATTGATTACGCCAATTGGCAGAATCAACTATTGTCTTCAGGCAAACTTCGCAAGCAGAAGGAGTATTGGCAGAAGAAGCTGGGTGGGGGGCTGCCCAGTCTTCACCTGCCCATGGATTATGCCCGGCCCCAGGTCAGGAATGCAGCGGCGGGCATAGAGAAGGTTGTCATCGAATCTTCGGTATGCGAGGCTCTGAAGCTGATGAACCGGAGATACGGGACGACGATGTTCATGTCCATTGCCGCCTGCCTTCAGGTTCTTCTAGCAAGACTGTGCAACCAGGAAGATATTCTCATAGGGACTCCCATAGCCGGAAGAAATAATAGACATGTGAAGAATCTGATCGGATTCTTTGTTAATACATTGGTGCTGCGTAACCGCCTTCCTGTCGAGGGCCTATTCCCTGAATTGCTGCAACAGATGAAGCAGACCTGCATTGAGGCATTTGAGCATCAGGATTACCCCTTTGACGAGCTGCTGCAATTGCTTGAAGCACCGCGCAGTCTGAATAGGGCACCGCTCTTTGATGTTCTCCTTAATTTTGCTTCTGATTACAGTTCGGAGGAGAATTTAAGTGAACTCCGGTTTAATAAAGTGATGATCGGAGAGGGTACGGAGCATAATGAATTCGATTTGACGGTTATCGTGGAGACGGTCGATGACCGGATGATTCTTTCCTTATGCTATGGAACCGATTTGTTCTGCCCGGCTTCTGTCCGGCGGATCGGAGACAATCTCCGGCGGATTATTGCCGGGGTTGCAGACAATGCTGAGCAGCGGATATGGGAAATTGGTTACTTATCCGATGAGGAGCAAAGTGTACTCCAAGCGGTAAATGATACCCGGCGGATGTATCCGCAAGAGGAGACGATTCCGTCTCTATTCGCTCGTCAAGCCGCGTGTACGCCTGACTCTATTGCAATTGAGCATCAAGGTAAGACCATAACGTATTCGGATCTGCATAAAGAGTCTAATCGGATCGGTCATTTATTAAGACAATGCGGAGTCGTGCCGAATGAACCAGTTGCTGTGTTAGCGGATCGTGGAAGCGATCTGCTTGGTGCTGTGCTGGGTGTGCTTAAGGCAGGCGGAGCATATGTGCCTGTTGATCCTGAGTACCCGGAGCTGCGCATCCGGTATTTATTGCATGACAGCGCCTGCCGCGTGCTGATTACCGAGCCGCGCTACCTTGGACAATTGTCCGCCTATTTGCCGGACAGCGTCGATATTGTTGTCTGTCTGGAAGGAGAGCAGCCTTCCGGACTATCCGCCGGCTCAGCAGTATGGACGGATAGTCCTGCAGAGCCGGTCATTGCGGGGCTGCCGGACAAGCTTCAGATCATCCGCAGCAACGCCGGCTATCCGGCAACAGATTTGCCTGCAATTGCCGGAGCTAGGGATTTGGCGTACATCATCTATACCTCCGGGTCTACCGGACATCCGAAGGGCGTCATGATCTCCCACAAGGCTGTGCTTAACACACTCCTCTGGCTGCAGGATACATATACACTTAGCCCGGAAGATGTAGTTGCACAGAAGACGTCGGCCAGCTTTACCGATTCGGTCTGGGAGTTTTTTTGGCCCCTGCTGGCTGGAGCGAAATTGACTGTTATACCCGGAGAAACGGTGAAGGACCCGGTTAAGTTGTACCACTGCTTGAAGGAGGGGAGGATCAGTGTTACGCAATTTGTTCCCGGTCAAATGGCGCTGTTTCTCTCTGCCGCCTGTCAGATCGGGGATACGAACCCCTTAAATGCTCTGAAATGGGTGTTCAACGGAGGCGAAGCACTGCCCGCTAATCTGGTGCGGGAATGGTATGGACGGTTCCATACGGCTAAGATTGCTAACATATATGGAATGACGGAATCCGCAATCTATGCCACGAATTACTTGATTACGGATAAGCCAGGCCAGCATCAATTGAGAATTCCCCTAGGCCAGCCGATTGCTAATACTCATGTTTATGTGCTGGATGCAGCAGGTCAGCCAGCCGGCTTCCAGGTTCCTGGAGAAATCTGTATCGGCAGTATCGGGTTGGCCAGCGGGTACTGGAATAAGCCGGAACTGACTGCGCAAGCCTTCACAACCTATCCTCTGACAGGAGAACGGCTGTACCGGACAGGAGACCTTGGATGGTTAAGAACAGACGGGATGTTAGAGTACCTGGGCAGAAGGGATGATCAGGTTCAGGTTCGCGGCTTCCGGGTGGAGTTGAAGGAAGTGGAACGGGCCGTTACCCATTGTCCCGGTGTGGCGGAAGCGGCAGTTGTAGCCCGCGAAGAGCAATCCGGCACGAAGGCGCTTGTCTGCTACTACACCGCCACTACGCCAGGTCTGGAATCCCCTGAACTGCGTGAGTACCTGAAGAAACAGCTTCCTGAATATATGGTGCCGTCCCTGCTATTGGAGCTGCAGGCCATGCCGCTGACTTCCCACGGCAAAATCGACCGAAGAAATCTGCCGCTGCCCGAAGGCCGGATTCATCAGGCTAATGAATATGTTCCGCCCGTCGGGGAGGTTGAGGAAGCACTGGCAACCATTTGGCAGGAAGTGCTGCTTACTAGACAAGTAGGCGTATTGGACCCGTTCTTCGAGCTTGGCGGCCATTCGCTCAAACTGGCCAAGACTATGTATCTGATACAGGAGCAGTTCCATACAGAAGTGACCTTCAGGGAATTGTTCGAGCATCAGACCATTCGGGCGCAGGCACTTCTGATTAAAAGCAAATCCCGTCAACAGGATACTCCCATTGAGCTTTTGGAGGATCAGGATTATTATGCAGTATCCTCCGCACAAAGACGGCTCTATGTTCTGGAGCAGCTCGAGCAGGACAGCCTCAGCAACCATGTGTTCTCGGCATGGCGCTTCTCAGGTAATGTTGAGCGCGAACAGATTGAAGCAGTCTTCAGGGCGTTGATACAGCGGCATGAGGTACTCCGGACAGGGTTTGCCCTGCTGGAAGATGATGTGTACCAGCACATTTACGGGGAGATTGATTGGCAGTTGGAAGCCGGTGAAGCGGGCGGGGAGGATATGACAGTAATTGTCCGCCAGTTTCTGCGGCCGTTTAACTTGAAGCATCCGCCATTGTTCAGAGCGAAATGGATTTCCCTGGAAGAGGAAGGGTTCGTACTTCTGCTGGATTTTCACCATATTGTGTATGATGGCACTTCAGCTGTAATTCTGCTGGATGAGTTCACAGAACTGCTGGCAGGCCGTTCTCTGGAAGGACAGCGGGTGCAGTATAAAGAGTTCGCCGCCTGGCAGAATATCCGTCTGAACGAACCGGCATACCAGGAACATGAGCGTTATTGGCTGGGACAATTCGACGAGAAGCTGACCGGCAAAGAAATTCCGCTGTTAAGTCTTCCGGCGGATTACAGCCGGCCGAAGCATAAGAGCTATAAAGGAGGAACGCTCCGCTTCATTATGCCGTTGCCAGTCTTAAACGGACTTCGCACCATAAGCAATGGTCAAGAGGCTACCTTATTTATGGGGCTTCTGGCGGTGTTCAGCGTGTGGCTCAGCCGCTACAGCGGCCAACATGACATCATCGTCGGTACACCGGTTGCAGGCAGGCCCAATGCTCAAACCGGAAAGATGATCGGAACGTTCGTTAATACATTGGCGCTCCGCAGTCATCCGCTGCCGGAGTTGACCTTCAGACAATACCTTGATGAATTGAAACAGGTTAGCCTGGAGGCCCTTGAGCATCAGGATTATCCATTTGACCATTTGGTCAACCGCTTGAATCTGGAACGTGACATCAGCCGGAATCCGCTGTTCGATGTCATGCTCAGGCTGCAGAATTTCACGGAGGGTGAAAGAGTGATACCAGGAATACAGGTGGCGCCACTCCCTCTCGATAACCCTTATGTTCCGTTAGATTTGGTTCTGACAGCAACAGAGATGCCGGATGGGCTGCACTGTATATGGGAATATTGCACTGAATTGTTCACTGAGCAGTCGGCGGAGCAAATGGCTCGTCACTTGATCCAACTCGCGGGGAATCTTGCGATGCAGCCGGATAGACCACTCTGCCTGGCCAAAATGTTAACCCCTGCGGAAGAATACAACATTCTAGAAGTAAGAAGCGGTCCGGAGGTGAAGCTTGCCGAAGGACTGTTAGTTCACCAGATGTTCGAGGAACAAGCGGCGAGAAGGCCTGAGGCGGCGGCAGTGGCTTGCGGAGGTACCGTACTCAGCTACGGCCAGCTCGATCTTCTCTCCAACCGGCTGGCCCGGACACTTAGGAAGACAGGCGTAAAGCCGAATATGGTAGTCGGTATTTTAGTGAGCCGTTCGGTAGAGCTGATAATGGCAATTCTGGCTGTGTTGAAAGCTGGAGCTGGTTATGTTCCTCTAGACCCCGGTTATCCTGCTGCACGGGTTGAATATATGCTGAAAGCCGGGCAGGCGGATATTCTTTTGACAAACGAGGGGCTGCTGGATGCTGGTGCTTATTCTGGAGTTCAGATCTGGATGGAACATGACGAGGAGTGGGATAACGATTCCAGCCCGCTGCTTCCGCTGCAGACACTTCAGGACATGGCCTATATGATCTTCACCTCCGGTTCTACCGGTAATCCCAAGGGTGTTGTCGTTCCCCAAGAAGCGGTCGTGAATTTCATATACGGATTAACAGGCCGAATACCCTTTAGCGAAGGGAAAACGATGTTCTCTGTAACGACTGCAGCCTTCGACATCTTTCTAATGGAGACGCTGCTTCCTTTAACGCAGGGAATGCGTGTAGTGCTCGCCACGGAGGAAGAACAGCATTCAGCCGATGCGCTTCTCAACAGAGTGTGGGATGCCGGAGCTGAATTTCTTCAGACGACGCCGTCCAGACTGCGGCTGCTGCTGATGCACCCCAAGGCAGAAGAAAGGTTGCAGCGCCTGCAGGTTCTGCTGGTAGGAGGCGAACAGTTTCCAGAATCGTTGCTGAGCCAAGCCCGGGTTTTGACGAACAGCAGGATCTACAATTTGTACGGTCCGACGGAAACTACGGTGTGGTCAACGGTCCAGGAGTTAACAGAGCATAAGCCGGTGACAATCGGTACCCCGATCGCCAATACCCGGGTGTATGTCCTGGATGATCATATGCAGCCGCAACCCGATAGGGTGACCGGACAGCTATGGATCGGCGGAAAAGGAGTGGCGACCGGCTACCACCGTAGTCCAGAGCTGACTTCCCGGAAATTCGCCAGGAATCCATTCCGGCCGCAGGAGCGGATCTTCTGTACTGGAGATTTGGCCAGATGGCGGCCGGACGGTGAGCTTGAAGTGCTCGGCAGAGAAGACCATCAGATCAAAATCCGCGGCTATCGGGTTGAGCTTGAAGAGATCGAACATCAGCTTCAGACCCATAGTGCAATACGTGAAGCGGTAGTAGTGGCACGCGGGGAGCAGGAGACTGCCGAGCTGTGCGCTTATTATGTTGGTGAATCAGAACTGACGGTAAGAGCACTTCGTGCCCACCTGGAAGGGCTTCTCCCTGCTTATATGCTTCCGTCAGAATTCATTGTAGTTGAAGCCTTACCATTGACGCCGAACGGGAAAATCGACCGCAAGCGCCTGCCGCAGCTTGAATCCCGCCGACTGGAACCCGAGGACGGCTATGCCGCCCCGGTCTCCGGCACCGAGCAGGAAATTGTACTTTTATGGGAGGGTCTGCTGAAGCGGGAAGGAATTGGGCGCAACGACAATTTTTTTGAACTAGGAGGGAGCTCGATTCTCCTGATCCAGCTCCATATGCGCCTGCAGGAGGCTTTTTCCCCGCATCTTACCATCATGGATTGCATGGCCCATCCTACAGTAGCCGGATTGTCGGCATTCCTTGAACAAGAAATGCCCGAAAGCCTGGTCCGTACAGAGGAGGACAAGGAACAATACCGCAAACAGGAGGCCTATTGGCTAGAGCTGCTGGCTGCTCCGCTGCCATTTATTCCGTTTACACGGGATATGGACGCAGGCAGCCGGAACGAACCGCAGCGCTCAATTGCTGGTACCCTTCCTGAGCATGTGTACCTCACGCTGCTGCGGGCTTTGGAAGAACAGCCCTTTGATTTAACTGATCTGCTGCTAGCCTCCTTTTTCTATGTGCTGCATCTGCAGACGGGCAGCACAGAGCTGATTGCGGAGGCAGGCGGGGCAGGAATATGGCCAGCCCGAACCGGCGTAAGGAAGGCTCAAAGCTTTCCGGTGCGCACAAGCCTGCCGGAGAGCAATGATCTGGGCGCTCTGACACTGGCCATTGCACATCAACGGCAGCAGGCGGCGGATACGGATAGATATCCTATTCCCCGCTTGCCTGTGCTTGCCAATCAAATAGGTACAGAGCCCTTACATCTGGGCATCCGGGTGAATGATACAACTTCCAGAGCCTATTCTGATTACGATCTGCTCCTCCATCTGGAAATCCGGTCGGGCACAGTATCCTTTTTCTGCGAGAGCAGGAAGCGCAGGCTGAATAAAATATGGATGGAGCGGACCATGAACGGCTATATCAATTTACTGCATAAGATTGCGGGTCAATGACTAAGGAGGATGGTTGCTTTGAGTAAATTAGGTTTGTTGTTCCCGGGACAAGGCTCTCAATATACGGGGATGGGAAAAGATTTATATGATAACTTTCAAACGGCGCGGGATACCTTTGATGAGGCCTGTGACGTTCTCAGCTTCGACCTGAAGGCGCTTTGCTTCGAAGGGGATATAGAACAGTTGTCCCGTACCTCTAACGCCCAGCCCGCCATTCTGACGGCTAGTGTAGCTGCATTCCGGGTATTAATGCAGGAGATAAAGCCTGCGCCGGCCTACGCTGCGGGACATAGTCTGGGCGAGTTCACCGCGCTGGCCTGCAGTGGGGCGCTGTCTTTTGCCGATGCCGTTTCCTTGGTTCGCTGCAGAGGGAAGCTTATGGAAGAGGCGGCCGGCTCTGAGAGCGGGGGAATGCTGGCCGTCACAGGGTTGTCCGAAGAGATTCTGGCTGATATTTGTGTAAGGACGTCGTCCATTCAGTCTTATGTATCTATTGCAAACTATAATTCTGCCGAACAGATCGTCATCTCCGGACATACGGCCGCCCTGGATAAAGCTAAGGATGAAATTGAGAAGCTGGGTGCCGGAACCATCCCCTTGAAGGTCAGTGCCCCTTTTCACACCGCGGTAATGGCCAAGGCTTCGGAGGCGTTCGGGCAGGAATTAAGAGGCTATGCCTACGGTAGGTTCAAATGGCCGGTTATAGCTAATCTTTCAGGTACACCTTATGCGGATAAACGCTTTATCGTGCCTAATCTGACGCAGCAAATGGCACGCCCGGTTCAATGGTATAAGAGTATGCAGTATCTGTTAAATCAGGATGTTAGCAGCTTTATCGAAGTGGGTCCCCGGACTGCGCTGATGAAGCTGATCAAGACGATATCCGGCAGCAGCCGTGCATTCTCAATGGAGCATGTCTCCCATCTGCAGGAGCTTCGCAAGGCGGGAATGGAGGCGGGACCTGACGGCCTGGGGCTGATCGTTGCCTGTATTGCCGCAGCAGTAACTACGCAGAACCGCAATTGGGACAATGGACAGTATGAGCAAGGCGTAATTGTGCCTTATCGGCGGATTCAGGAATTGCGGGAACGGCTGGAAAAGACCGGCTCCGAGCCTTCATTGGAGGAAATGCAATTTGCATTGACCATGCTAAAGTCCATTCTTAACACTAAATTCACTCCGCTTGAGGAACAGGAAGAACGGTTTGAGCGGATGCTCTATGCCACCAATACCCAAGATTTATTTCCGGCGTTTCAGGTCAGTTAACTTCATTATTGGGAAAGGAGGAGGATACTATGTCCAATTTGCAGTTGAATCTAGCAGATTTGAAACTAAGTGAATCCGATTTCGCAGGCAGCGGCCCGAACCGGCCGCAGCAACTCCGCGACGAGGACATTGCCGTTATCGGCATCGCCTGTAAAATCGCCGGAAGCGGCGATGCCGGACAGTTCTGGGAGAGTCTGAGGGAAGGAAAAGATGCCATCCGTCCGTTCCCGGCTTCCAGAAAAAAGAATCTGCAGGAGCTATATCGTGCGGGTTATTTAGACGACACCACTACGATGTTCGACGGCGGCTATCTCGACGAAGTCGATGTCTTCGATTATTCCTTTTTCCATTTATCCCCGAACGAGGCGAATCTGATGGACCCAAACCAGCGGATGTTTCTTCAGACGGCCTGGACGGCGATTGAAGATGCGGGTTATGGAGGAGGGCGTCTGGCGGGCAGTAGCACCGGTGTATACGTCGGCTTCGGAAGCGATATGGGTGAAGAGTACAAACGGCTGATCGCTGAATTGTCACCTGCTTCGCTTAACGCCTCAATTCCCGGAAATATTCATTCGATGATTGCCAGCCGGATTGCTTATCTGCTGGATCTGAAGGGACCAAGCATGCTGGTGGATACGGCATGTTCTTCTTCTCTTGTGGCCGTTCATCTCGCCTGCCGCGCCCTGCGGCAAGGAGAATGTGACTTCGCCCTCGCGGGCGGAATCAAGCTCTCGCTTCTGCCGGTAAAGCAGGGAAGTGGCGGCGGCTTGGGGGTAGGCTCTTCGGATGATCGCACACGAACCTTTGATGAACATTCCGACGGCACCGGAGGCGGCGAAGGCGTTGTTGCCATCCTGCTGAAGCCGCTGAAGCAGGCGGTACGGGACCGTGACCATATCTATGCGTTGGTTAAAGGCAGCGCCGTTAACAATGACGGCACCTCTGCAGGGATTACATCGCCCAATTCTCTGGCCCAGGAGGATGTTCTGGCCAGAGCCTGGGCGGATGCGGGAATTCATCCGGAGCGTCTTGAATATATCGAGGCCCACGGGACCGGTACGAAGCTGGGTGATCCCGTTGAAATCGAAGGCCTCCGCAACGCCTTCGGGAGGTATACGAGCCGGAAGCAGTTCTGCGGGATTGGCTCGCTCAAAACCAATGTCGGCCACTTGGATCACTGCGCGGGAATTGCCGGCTTCCTTAAAGCGGTGCTGAGTCTGAAGCATAGTGAGCTTCCGGCCAGCCTGCATTTTACGGCGCCCAATGCCCGGATTTCATTTCCGGATTCGCCGGTATACGTCAATGAGAGACTGCGTGTATGGGAGTCCGGGGGGGGACCCCGCTTGTGCGGAGTCAGTTCATTCGGCTTGAGCGGTACCAACTGTCATGTTGTCCTTGAAGAGGCACCACATGCTGCGGATACAGTGTTAAATGCCGCGGAGCCGGATGATACGGGGGAGCTCGCGCTGTTTAGCCTGTCAGCCAGAAGCGAAGCAGCACTCTCGGCTTATCTGGGGGCCTACCAGAGCTATCTGCATGAGGAGAACCGCTACACCCTGCGGGATCTCTGTTATACCGCTAATACAGGCCGGGGACATTATGCCTGCCGAGCAGCCGTGCTGTGCAGCAGCCGGGAAGAGCTTGGACAAAAGCTGGCGCAGCTTCAGGAAAGCCTGCACAGCGGCGGAATGCCCACTGGCGAGATAGCTCCGGGCGTATTTTATGGCTGTCACCGGATGATTTCTTCCCGCAAGGAAAAAGAAGCCGGCGATTTGACCGTGGATGAGCAGCGGGAGCTTAGCCGAAAGAGCGAAGCGGTGTTGCTGCAGCAGATGGAATATGAACAGAAATTAATGCAGGCCAGCCGCTTGTATGTTGCCGGGGCGGATATCCCCTGGGAAAGACTGCATGAGAACGAAACCTGCTTCAGGGTACCTGCACCGGTATATCCGTTCGAACGGTACCACTGTTGGGTCGTTCCCGATGAGGCAGCGGCTGCGGGCAAGAACGTAAAGTCTGTTCAAGCTGCTTCTTTGCATCCGTTGCTTGATCAATGCCTGGCTGAAACGGAGAACCAGGCGATTTTTGTCACCAGCTTCTCGGTTGAGCGGCACTGGGTACTCAGCGAGCATGTAGTCGCCGGCCGTTCCATTGTTCCGGGAACGGCATATCTGGAGATGGTGCAGGCAGCTTTGCAGGCGTGCGGCCATTCAGGGGAAGCTCTTGAACTCAGGGACATTCTCTTCGTGTCTCCGCTAATTGTGGAACCGGACGAAATACGAGAAGTCCAGACGGTTCTCCGCTGGGAAGAGGAGGAGGTTGAATTCGCGGTGCTCAGCCGCGGAGAGCCTGCCGGTCTGGAGGAGGAACGGGGCTGGGTCAGGCATGCCCAAGGTAAAGCTTCTTTTGGACCGGATGGCGGCCGCACGGTTGATTTGGCTAAGCTCCGGTCTCAATGCCAGGTGCAGGAGATAGCCGTTGCAGAAAACACTGAAGACACAGCCGGCGCCTTCGACTTTGGACCGCGCTGGAACTCTTTGCGGAAGATTGAAGCGGGAGAAGACCGGGTGTTGGCGGAATTATCGCTGAGCCATCCGTTCCATGCAGATCTGGAGCAATACAAACTGCATCCTGCACTGCTGGATGCTGCGGTGGGAGTGACTAGTCAAAGCCTGGGAACCGGGCTGTTCCTGCCCCTTACATATCGTAGATTACGGATCTACGATTCCCTTCCGGAACACTTTTACAGCTATGCCGTCAAGAAACAGGAGGCCAAGGAAAACGGAGAATTGTTAACCGTCGATGTGCTGATTCTGGATGATCAAGGAAGAGTGCTGCTCGAAATTGAGGATTACACCGTTAAAAGGGTTCGTGCCGGAGAGGTTCAAGCGGGTCCTTCAGCAGAAGAACGGCTCTACCATCGAATTGCCTGGATCAGCGTGGAGGGGTCTTCAGGGGCAGCGAAACCTTCGTCACCCGCTCAGCTATGGCCACAGGAGCAAGCTATTATCATGTTCACAGACAATAGCCCGTTGGCCCAATCAATGGCCCGTAGTCTCCGCGGGGAGAACCGGCGAGTGATTGAAGTCAAGCGTGGCAGGCGATTCGCCCGCCTGGATAGCGACACCTATATTTGCGGCGGAAGCAAAGGGGAGTTTGCCCGGCTTTTTGAAGAAGAGGAGTGTATGCATTCCGGACTCCTCCTCTATCTATGGGGAGCGGACCCCTGTGTGTCCGATGAATCGCTGCTGTTAACCTTTTTGCATCTGGCTCAGGCGGTGACCGGCAAACTGAATTCAAGCCTGGTTGTTGTTGCCAGATCCGCCTATGAGGTAACTGGAACGGAAATGTTGATTATGCCGGAGCATGCGGCATTGTACGGGTTGGCTAAGGTTATAGGGCAGGAAGATGCCGGACTGAACTGCCGCTGCATTGATGTGGACGAGATGACGGAGCCGGAGGAAGTGCTCGCAGCTATGGCCATGGTCGACAGACCGTATCTGCTGGCGCTTCGGGACGGAAAAGGGTATGCCGAAGAACTGCAATGGGCAGACCCCGGCGAATCTGTAGATACAGAGCTCATCGTCAGGGACGGGGGAGTATACGTCATCACCGGGGGCACCGGAGGACTGGCACTGGAGGTTGGAAAGTGGCTGGCCTCCCGGACCGGGGTACATCTGGCTTTTATTGCCCAGACCGCATTACCGCCCAAGGAAGCATGGGCAACTGCCGTTGCCGCAGATACAGCACCACGTGCATTCAGAAGCATTAAGGCCTTTCTGGCCATGGAAGCCAACGGGGCTGTTGTTGATTATATACAGGCTGATATTTCAGATGAGCAAAGCATGAACCGTATCTTCACGAATTTACGGTATCAGGGGGGAGGCATACATGGTGTTATCCATGCGGCCGGCAAGGCCGGTGCAGGTGTCTTTGCCCTGAAGGAGGATGAGGGATTCTGCAAGCTTCTACTGCCTAAAATACAAGGAACACGTATTCTGGACAAGCTAACCGAGCAGGATAATCTGGATTTTCTGATGTTATTTTCTTCGGTCTCTTCCGTATTTGGAGGGCCTGGGCAATCGGACTATACGGCAGCAAATGCCTTTATGGACGCTTATGCAGAGCTTCGTAACCGTTCAGGCAAGAAAACCATTGCTATAGAGTGGGCTTCCTGGAGTGAGACAGGAATGGCTGTTGACTATAATCTGGATCTGAGCTCTACATGGTTTAAGGGCCTGCGGACAGGTGAAGCGCTGGATGCCCTTGAGGAAATCCTGAAGCATCCGGCGCCGCGGATGATGGTCGGCAGGCTGAATTATGCCCTGGCGGCCAGACTTGAAGCTGCCATGCCAACAGGTCTGTCAGCTGAGATTCGCAGCGCCTTGGGACGGTACCGCTATCGCCGGTCCGGACAGAAGACGGGCACCATGCAGCGCCGTAGCTTCAGCATCCGGGGCAGGGAATCGGGGACATACAGCGATTCGGAGCGGACGATTGCCGGCATTTGGGCCGAGGTGCTGGGACATGAGCAGGTGAATCTTTATGATAATTTTTATGATTTGGGCGGGGATTCACTGTTGGCTGGCAAAATAATCTCCATGATGAATAATACCTTAGACAAGAAGACAGAGATCAGTGATTTGTTCCGGTACTTGACGGTTGAAGAGCTGGCGGAATACGTGGATGAAGGCGCGGCTGACTGGAGCAGACCGATTACCGGGGCGGGCCTGCCGCAGATGTGGGGGCCAGCACAAGAGGCTGTGCTGGGGCCTGCAGGCGTCCGTGAATATTATCCTGCTACGTCTGCACAGCGGCAATTTTTCCTGATCCGGCAAATGGCCGGAGAGAGCACACTGAACAATCTGTGCAGCGTGATGATTCTGAGCGGTCCCCTTCAAGTAGAGCGGCTGGAGAATGCCCTGCAGCGGGTCATCCAGCGTCAAAGTTCGCTGCGAACCTCCTTTGAACTACAGGGGGAGGAACTGGTCCAGAAGGTGAGGAATGAAGTAGAATTTGAGCTCGGGTTCGCGGATGCCGATAACCGTGAATACAAGGATTATATAAGCGAATTTGTCCGGCCGTTTGACTTAGGCGTTGCCCCTCTGTTCAGGGCCAGGCTGGTCAAGATATCCGCCGAACGGCATCTCTTTATGCTTGATGTGGATCATATTATTGCGGATGGCGCATCGATTGGAATATTGCTGAGTGACATCATTCAACTGTACTCCGGTCAAGATCTTCCGGGGCTCCCGGTCCAGTATACCGATTATGCGTTTTGGTTAAATGAACGTCTTCAAGGAGCGGAACTGAACCGTCAAGAGCAATACTGGCTTAATCAGTTTCGTACTGAATGGCCTGTACTGGAGCTTCCGACGGATTCGCCAAGACCGCCTGAAATGAATTTTGCGGGTGATGTCTACAATCTGGAGCTGGGAGAAGAAGTGACGGCCAAAATTAAGAATGCAGCCTCCAGGAGCGGAGTAACGCTGTTTATGCTTCTGTTTGCCGCTTATGCGGTGCTCTTGTCCAAATATGCCAACAAGGAAGAACTCGTGATCGGCACGCCCAGCGCCGGCCGGGAACAGAAAGAGACCGAACGGCTGATCGGCCTCTTCATTAATACGCTTGCGCTCCGTAGCACGCCCTCTTGCGACAAGAGGTTTGAAGATTATCTTCAGGAGGTCAAGACGCTTGCCCTTGAGGCTTATGAGCATGCGGATTATCCTCATGGAATGCTGCTGCAACAGCTTCATCTGGAGCGGGATTCCAGCCGGAACCTGCTGTTCGATGTTCAATTCATCTCCCAGAATTTCACCGGAGAGGCACTGAGCGCAGACCAGTTGCAATTTGAGCCTTTGGAAGCGAAGGTTGAAGCGGTCCATGTCGATTTGACATTGATTTGGTTCGAACGGGCCGGCCGGCTCTGTTTTCGCTTCGAGTATGCCACACAGTTGTTCACGGAGAGCACGATTGCACGCTTAGGCAGTTATTTCGAGCATCTTCTGGATGAGATTATTTCCGATCCTTCCAGACCGATCGGCCAAATCTCCCTGGTATCCGGGAAGCAGCAGGAACAACTCATAACCGAATACAGCGGCGCCCCGATCCCCGTGCAGCAGCACTTGCTGATCCATCAGTTGTTCGAGCAGCAGGCCGCGGCTGTTCCGGGAAATATAGCTGTCATATGCGGTGGACGCAGCTTCACTTACAAGGAATTGAATGAACGGGCCAATCATCTGGCCTGCGCATTGGGGAAGTTCGGCCTGTCGCCAGACGACAGGGTCGGCCTCCTCGTTGAGCGTACCGTGGACCGGATTGCTTCCATGCTGGCTGTGATGAAGGCAGGCGCGGCATACGTGCCTATGGAGCCCGGATATCCACAAGAGCGTCTGGCATTCATCATCCAAGACAGCGGCATGTCCTTGCTGATGGCTTCATCCAATCTGTCAGGAATCGTCGCGTACAAGGGGCCGGTAATTGATATTACCGACGAAACCTTGTATACGGGGGAAGCATCGCAACCGGGGTGTCATACTGCACCGCATAATCTGGCCTATATTCTGTATACATCAGGTTCTACAGGTAAGCCGAAAGGGGTGATGGTGGAGCATCGGAATGTCGTTCATTATATATCGTCTTTCCGTCATGAATTCTCGCTTTCCGGCAGCGATGTCATCCTGCAGCAGGCCTCTTATGCCTTCGATGTCTCCGTAGAGGAGATTTTTCCGGTTCTGGCAGCCGGAGGCCGGATTGTTATCGTCCAGCAAGAGGAGCTGCTCGATATTCTGCGGCTTCAGACGCTCATCAGGGAGCACCGGGTTACGCTGCTAAGCACGTCGCCCTTTGTGTTGAACGAGCTTAACCAGTTGCCGCCGCTTGATTCCGTCCGCGTCTTCATCAGTGGAGGCGATGTGCTGAAGGGGGACTACGTCTCAAGCCTGGTCCGATATGCTCAGGTGTACAACACCTATGGACCGACAGAGGCCACGGTCTGCGCGGCGTATTACAGGGTAGAGGCCGTACAGTCCCGGTCGCTGCCTATCGGCAGGCCTATCGCCAATACAGCAGTATATATTATGAATGCCTCCCTGGAGCTGCAACCTCCGGGCGTCCCTGGTGAAATCTGCATTGCCGGACGAGGAGTGGCCAGAGGTTACTTGAATCAGCCCGCTTTAACGAATCGGCAGTTTCTTCCCCACCCTTGGATACCGGGGGAACGCCTGTATAAGTCGGGAGATCTCGGCAGATATCTTCCAGGTGGCAATCTCCAGTTTCTGGGGCGGATGGATCAGCAGCTTAAAGTGCGCGGCTACCGGATTGAGCCCGGCGAGATCGAAGCGGCATTGCAGCGGCATCCCGTAATCACGGACAGTATTGTAACAGGCTACAGCGGGCCTTCCGGAACCATTGAGCTTGCAGCTTATTATGTATCGGACAGAGAGATCCCGGCTCCCGAATGGAAAGCCTTCCTTAAGACCGTGCTTCCGGAATATATGCTTCCCGGCGTGTATATACGTATGCCTGCCCTTCCGTTGACGGAAAACGGCAAAGTGAACCGGAGGGAGCTCCCTTTGCCTGACAGCAGGAGTCCGGCAAGCCTACATCCAGTAGAACCTTCAACGCCAACCGAGCACCGGCTTGTCCAGCTGTGGTCCGAGACGCTGCAGAAGGAGGGAATCGGAACTTCGGATGATTTCTTCCTGCTGGGCGGGCAATCCCTGTTAGCCATGAAGCTGCTGCATTTGATTAATAAGGAATGGCAGGTTGAGATGGGCTTGCGGGATTTTTTCAGGGCCAGTACGGTAAAGGGTCAGGCTGCTTGGATTGAGAACACCGGCGGTTTAGCCGGAACTGAAGCTTCGGACCACCTCAATGGGTTGGTCACGCCGTTCAATCTGCGCGAAGGGCCACCGCTTCGTGTAAAGATCATCAAGACAGGCGCAGGACAGCATGTGCTGTATATGGATTTGCATCACATCATTACGGACGGGCTGTCTCAAAATATTATCATGAGCGAGTTTGCCGAGCTGTACGCCGGTAAAGAACTGCCCGAGCTGCCGCTCCAGTATAAAGATTATGCGAATTGGCAGCGCAGCCTGACGGGTGGAGAGCTGTACCGGGAGCAGGAACAATTCTGGCTCAGCCAATTTGAAGAGCCGATTCCAGAGCTGCGGCTGCCGCTCGACTCCCCCCGTCCCTTAAGACGCAAAGGCGAAGGTAGAGCCGTCAGTCTTCGTATTGGCTTTGACACCGCAAGCCGATTGAAACACTTTGCCATCGGACAGGACACAACCGTCTTTATGGTGTTGTTCGCCGTTTACAATATCCTGCTTGGCAACATAAGCCGTCAGGAAGACATTGTCGTTGGCGTACCCGTTTCAGGAAGAAGCCATGCCAGTCTTAATCCGATTGTTGGAATGTTCGTCAATACGCTTGCCATCCGCAATAGGCCGAAGAGCGGAATGATTGCGACTGATTTCGTCCGCGAGGTTAAGGAACACTTCCTGCTCGCATATACCCACCAGGACTATCCCTTTGAAGAGCTTGTCAGCAAGCTGAATGTTTCGGGGGAGGCAGACCGCAATCCGCTCTTTGATACAATGTTCTCGTTCGCCAACGAATCCATGGCCGCGGCCATTGAGCTACCCGGCGTAAGCATAGCCCCGTGCGAGACGGAGTATACGGGGGCGCAGTTCGATTTAACGGTCGCTGCCACCATGATGAAGGAGGATTTGGAGCTTCTTTTCCAATATGATACCGAACTGTTTAAAGCGGAGACGGTGCAAAGTCTTAGCCAGGATTTCCTGACTGTCCTGGAAGCTGTACTCTACAAGCCAACGTTGACAATTGGTGAGATCCTTATGGATAAAGGCCAGGTGAATGAAATCGCTGTAGCTGCAGAAGCCGGAACTTCGGTTAAGGCAAGGGTAGAGCCCCCCTGTACAGCGGATTCTACAGGGATCTCTCCGTCTGCGGATGAACATGAACCTGCTGCAGTAATGGAATGGGACTGGAATAAGCCGGAGCTTCCCTTGGATAAACCTGTACACCTCTTATTTGAAGAGCAGGCAGAGGCAACGCCGGAGAATGTGGCCCTGATATATGCCGGACAATCAATGACCTACGAAGAACTGAACCGGAAATCTAATCTCGTGGCCCATACCTTGCTTGAACTTGGCATCGGCAGAGAACAAATCGTTGCTATTGTTATGAAACGTTCGTTCGAGGTCATGATCGGCATGCTGGGCATTCTGAAGGCGGGGGCGGCGTTTCTGCCGATTCATCATGAGGACCCGGCCGAACGCATTCAGTTGCTTCTGGCCGATACCGGAGCCGAACTGGTATTGACACACAGGAGCTGCCGGGGGGAATGGATGAATGAAAGGATTCGGGTGCTGGAAATCGACATCCTTTGTGAACAAGATCAGGACTGCGCAAATCCTGGACTGCAGATTGCGCCAGTTGATCTGGCATATATGATTACAACTTCGGGCTCTACGGGTAAGCCGAAGGGGGTGCTCATTGAGCATGGAGCGTTCACAAGCCGGGTGGTGTGGGTGTGGAAGCATTTAGCTTTAAGCAGAACCGATACTCTATTGAGTAAAGGGTCGTACACATTCGATGCATCGCTGCTGGAGCTATTCGGCGGATTTGTATGCGGTGGCAAGCTGGTGCTATTGGAAGCGGGCTATGAGAAGGACGCCCGTCATATTATAGAAGCCATTGAAGAAAACAAGGTAACGGCAACGTTCTTTCTGCCGACAGCCATGTCCATGTTCTTAGCAGGATTGTCGCCGGGTACGTCCGGCAGAGTGGCGTCCCTCCACTCTGTGATGGTTGGCGGAGAGCCATTGATGCAGGAGCAAGCCCGCGAATTCTTCGCCAAGGTGCCGGGCGCTTCGCTGATCAACCTCTATGGTCCAACCGAATCGTGTATTTTCGCCACTGCCTTTAGATGTTCTCCGTATGAGCTGGATAAGCGGATTCCGATCGGATATCCGGTGGGAAGCACACAGGCATATATTCTGGACGATGCACTCCGCATCGTGCCGGACGGCCAGACAGGCGAGCTGTGCCTGTCCGGCCCGGAGCTGGCCAGAGGGTATTGGAACCGTGAAGAGCTAAATGCGGAGAAGTTTATCGCCAGTCCGTTTGCCGAGGGCGAGCGGTTGTACCGGACGGGTGACCTGGCACAGCGCTTGCCCGGCGGGGCGATTCTGTGTCTGGGGCGGACGGATAATATGGTCAAAATTAAGGGATACCGGATCGAGCCTGGGGAAATTGAGGATTATCTGTTGCAGCATCCGGCCGTCGGGCAGGCAGCGGTCATCGACTGTACAGACGATCAGGGATATAAATACCTTGCCGCTTATCTATTGACCCAAGGGAACTGTACCGTTAAGGCGCTGCGTACATTTCTGAAGCGTTATCTGCCGGAATACATGGTGCCGGCCAAGTTCTTCTCGCTGGAGCACGTGCCGTTCACTTCCGGCGGCAAGCTAGACCGTAAAGCCATCCGCAGTATGGGGACAGAACTGCCCTCAGGACAAATATTTGTGGCTCCGTCGGGAGCCATCCAACTGGAACTAGCCTCGCTGTGGACAGAACTGTTCCGGGGAGTCTCCATAGGAGCGGAAGACCATTTCTTTGAGCTTGGCGGTGATTCCCTGATGGCCTACAGATTGTCGTTCCAGATTCAACAACGTTTTGAAATAGAAATAAGGCTGCAGGATTTCTTCCGTTTTCCGATACTGCGAGGTATGGCGGAGTATCTGGCTGATCGAATGAACTCCGCTGAGCTTCCGGTACAAGGGCTGGCCGCTTTACAGTCGAATGCATTCTCGGCTCCGATCCCTAAAGCACCCGTAAACGTGTATTATCCGGCATCTTCAGCACAAATCCGGCTCTTCATTCTTCATGAATTGAACAGAGAGGACTTAAGCTATAATCTGCCCGGCGCTCTACTGCTGGGGGGAAGCCCGGATTGGAATAAGGTTGAGCGCACGTTGAACAGACTTATAAGGCGGCATGAGAGCTTGAGAACAAGCTTTGAGGTGATTGAAGGTGTCATTGTGCAGAACATTCACGATTCTCCTGCGTTATCCATTGAATACCTGGAGACCGGCGAGACGGATATCAGAAACATCCTGGCTGGGAATGCGCAGCTCCACAAAACGGATAAGACGGGCAAGAGCCATGCGCTGTCTTCGGTCAAAATTCAAAAAAGCGAGCGCAGAAGAAGGGGAGATTAACTTGGAGTACCAAATGTATGAAACGTCCTCGGCGCAAAAAAGACTGTTTCTGATCAACGGTATGCTGGGGAGCAATATCATATACAATATGCCGTGCTGCCGGAGAATTGAAGGAGCACTCAATATTGAAAGGCTTAAAGAAGCTCTGCAGACTCTTGTGCACCGCCACGAGGGTTTGCGCACATCATTTGTGCTGAATGACGGGGAAGTGCTTCAACGGGTTGACCATACACTTACCGCGGCTTTAAGCATCAGGGATTACGGGACGCAGTTAGTTGACGGGTATATGGAAGCATTTCTCCGCCCCTTCAACCTGGAACAAGCGCCGCTCTGGAGAGCGGAGCTTATCCGTCTGGGACAGGACAGCCATCTGCTTTTGTTCGATATACATCATATTATTGCCGATGCCGTGACCATTGAAATCATCTTTGCTGAGCTGATGGCCTCCTATCAGGGGCAGGAGCTTGCACCCTTGGAGTTCCAATACGTAGATTACGCAATTTGGCATAACGACCAGCTCAAGGAAGTGAACATCCAGAGGCAGGAGGAGTTCTGGCTCTCCCAGTTTGCGGATGGGGTCCCTGTACTGGACTTGCCCTTCAGCAGAAACGGTCAGCGGGCGAATTATGAGGGCCGTTGCGTATCCCTGGCTATACCGCCTGAACTCGCAGTTTTATTCCGCTTGCTCTGTCTGCGCTACAATGTAACGCCATATATCTTGATGGTGGCCGTGTACGGGGTGTTGCTCGCCAAATATACGGGGCAGGATGATTTGGTGATCGGAACGCCGGTGGCCGGACGAACTCATGCTGAGTTTGAAGGGATCGTCGGAATGTTCGTGAATACTCTTGCCCTGCGTTACAAACCGGCCGGAAACAAAAAGTTTTCCGACTACCTGGACGAAGTAGCCGACCATACCTTTATGGCTTTGGAGAATCAGGATTATCCGTTTGAAATGCTTGTGGAAAAAATAAACCCGGAACGAATTAACGGAAGAAATCCGCTGTTTGATGTCTGCTTTTCTCTGGAAAACCGTCAATCCGCTTCGGAAAGACCCTTACAAGGCCTAGGGTTCGAACCGCATGCCTTTGAGAATCGGATTGCAAAGTTTGATCTCAGTCTGTTCGCTTATATGACGGATGACGAGATCATTATGGAGTTTGAGTACCGGAGAAGTTGCTTTAGAGAGGATGAGGTACACCGCATGCTTCGTCATTTCAGCCGGATTCTCGAATCTGTATGCGCCGATCCTGATCTTCCGATCAGCCGGCTGGAGATGCTGACGGAAGAGGAAAGGCAGCAAATTCTCGTGGAATTCAATACTTCCCGCCAAGAATATCCGCAGGAACACACTATACACCGGCTGTTCGAGCTACAGGCCGAGCGGAGCCCGGACCGTATTGCAGTTCAATATGGAGAAGTCAGGCTGACTTACAGGGAATTAAACAAGCAGGCTAATCAATTGGCCCGGGTGCTTATTGACAAGGGAGTAGGGAGAAATGAGATTGTGTGTGTGCTGGCGCATACCTCCCCCGACACGATTGTCGCCATCTTAGCGATCCTGAAGGCTGGAGCTGCTTATTTAGCCATTGATCCGGAGTATCCCTCTGATCGGATTGCGTATTTGCTGGAGGACAGTAAGGCCAGGATCTGTCTGTTATCCCAGGAAAGGGACGATGATATTCCTGTATCAGGCATCCTCTTCCTGCCGGTAATGGCTAGCGGTTCACTTAGCGCCGATAATTTGCTGCCACGGGCAAGACCGGATGATCTGATGTATGTAATCTATACCTCCGGTTCTACCGGAACGCCAAAGGGCGTTTTGTTGGAGCACCGCAATCTGGCGCGGATCGTTATGGATGCGGGAGAATTGGTTGTCTATCCCGAAGATCGGGTGCTGCAGACCTGCTCCCTGGCGTTTGATGTGTCTGTGTATGAGATCTGGGGTACGCTTGTTAAAGGCGCCACCCTCTGTCTGCTCCGTAAAGAGGAGCTGCTGGACACTGAAGCATTGCGCCGCAGAATGAACCAGTACGGCATCACTGTCTCCTGGTTCACAGCTCCTCTGCTCCACCAGCTGGTGGATATGGATGTAACGGTATTTACGGGTCTGCGCTGTATTATTACGGGAGGTGAGAGCCTGTCGCCGCGTCATATCCGTCTGCTGCTTGACAGTCAGCCGGGACTGACGCTGCTTAACGGGTACGGGCCCTCGGAGAGCACAATTTATACTTCGTTCCAGAAGGTTACGGAGGTTGACGGCGACAATATCTCTATCGGTAAGCCTGTACCGAATACCCGTGTTTATATTTTGGATAAGGAAGATATGCTTCAGCCTGTCGGCCTTCCCGGCGAATTATGCATTGGCGGAGACGGCTTGGCCCGCGGATATCTAGGTCAGCCTGAGCTGACGGCAGAGAAGTTCGGCCGTGACCCCTTTACCCCCGGCGGCAGAATGTACCGGAGTGGAGACAGGGTCAGATGGCTGCCCGGAGGGATGCTGGAATATCTGGGACGCTTCGACCACCAGGTGAAAATCAGGGGCTACCGTGTCGAGCTCGGTGAAATCGTCGTACAGATGACGAAGCAAGAGGGCGTCCGGGAAGCTGTGGTTACCGTCCAGAAGGATGCATCCGGGGCGAAAAGCCTGTGTGCCTATGTCGTGGGCAGTCTCCCGGTGGAACTGCTCCGCAAGCAGCTAGCAAAGACTCTGCCGGAATATATGATGCCCTCATATCTGATACCGGTGGAGAGTCTGCCGCTGAATACTAACGGCAAGGTGGACCGAAAGGCGCTGCCTGCCCCGGAGACTGCCCTGTCACGGAATTCAGCGGACGTCCTAGCTACACTCTCACCCTTAGAACAACTGTTACAAGTCATCTGGTCGGGTTTATTGGGAGCAGCCAAGGTAGGTCTGGATGATAATTTTTTTGCCGTGGGCGGACACTCCTTGCTGGCGGCTTCCCTTGTATGGGAGATCAATACCCGTCTAAACGTCAAAGCCTCGTTAGCCGATATTTTCAATTATCCGACGATCAGGGAACTGGGTGCGAGGATCAGTGAATTGGAGAGTCACCTGTTGCTCCGCGAGACAACTTTGGCACTGGGCAACGGATATGGTAGCTGCCTGGAGCACCCCGCTTCACCAGCTAAATGTATCCTGCTGAAGCAGGGTGAAGACGAGAACCGGCAGTTGTTCTTCATCCATGACGGCAGCGGTGGAGTCGGTGCTTACAGGGAACTGGCAGACCGGCTGGACGGATGGACTTGCCGGGGAATCAGTCTGGACCTGTCAGCGGACCTGGCTGGTAAGCTCCGCACAATTGAAGAGGCAGCCGGACTATATCTGACACAGGTGCAAGCGGTACAGCCCTATGGGCCATATTATTTGGCGGGCTGGAGTCTGGGGGGCACTATTGCGTTCGAAATGGTCCGGCAATGGGAGCAACAGCATGGGAAGGTAGCCTTACTTGCCCTTGTGGATACACTGCCTCCTGGTACTCACGGCCATGATAGCTTTGAGGAGGACATCCTCCAGTTGGAGAGCCATGCGCCCGATGCCCAGGAAGGGATTACGGTATTCCCGGATGCAGCTATTCCGCTTATTACTGATTTTGAATGGTTGACGCAGCGGCAGCGGCTGAACAGACTGCATGTTATCCAGCATTGGATAATGCTGCAACAGACATACCGTCCGAATAGTTCTGTCAAATCTCCAGTGATTCTGCTGGTACCTGAGCCGTTTATGAAGGGATCAGGCAAGGGCTGGAAGCAACACTGCAAGGGTGAATTAGAGCTGTTTGGAACAGAGGGCGACCATTACTCCATGATGGGCCCTGAGCATGTGGATGCTGTCGCCTCTGTTTTGCTTCATTCCCTGAATGCCAGATTGACTGTTAAGCATGCCCATCCTGCGGAATGATTTTAAAAAATAATTGATTCTTACCAATACCGGGATTCCGGCGATGTCTTCAATATTCCTATGACTGTCTTGATGGGATTAAAGTATAATTTCAGTTAATATGGATATGTAATGCATAATACCCTATTTTGACTTGTCTATTTCCCGGTGCTATACTGATTCCACAGCAGGCAAATATGGTTAATAAGAGACTGATTAGACATAAGAGCTAATTGGTCTTGTTTTTTAATGCAGCTATGCTGACACTACTTGGCGTACGCCGCCCCGGGCAGTTTGCCGGCTTCTGAACGAAGGGCGTAGCGCTCAAAAAACTATTAGGAGGAAATATCATGAATACCACAGTACGCTTGACTGAAAGATCCGGATCGAATTCTTCCCAGCGCAGCAAAGGTTTTGTACCGGTTGTAGTTTACGGTGCAGGTTCAGATACCCAGTCCTTCTCAGCAGAGGCCAAAACACTTAATGAAATTCTCGGCAAAAACCCGCGTGCCATCCTGAAGGTGGAATTCCCGGGCTCCGGCTCGAAGAATGCGGTTATTCAGGAAGTACAGCGCCAGCCGTTATCCCGTACGCTGCTTCATGTAGATTTGCAGCAGATTGATATGAAGGCGGAGCTGGATACTAAGGTAGCCTTCCACTTGATCGGTGATCCTGTCGGCGTCAAGAGCGGTGGTGTGCAGCAGGTGGAGCTGTATGAACTGGACATCCGTACCCTGCCGGATAAGGTGGAAGCGAACTTTGAAGTAGATATCAGCGGTATGGAGATCGGTGATCAATTGCTGGTATCCGATCTGCCGAAGCATGAAGGCTGGGAGATCCTTACCCCTGAAGACACACTGATTGTGCGGATCTCGCCTCCGCTCGTAATGGAAGAATCGGCTGATGAAGCTACTGCCGCACCGGAAGCAGCCGAAGCTGAGAAGTCTGAAGAGTAAGATATTCCAAGCTGCATTCAATAATCCTATGTAAGCTTAGAACCCCGCAGGCAGCCTGTGTATAACGGCTATTCTGAGAGTCATAGTGTTTAGATTAACCGGGAGCAGACATATCCTTATCAGGGAATTGTCTGCTCTTTTTTGCAAAACGGGAATCTGGTACATCCTGGAATTACATGTGAGAGAGTAGGAGAGTGCATTCATGAATCCTAATATAATCAAGCTGGTAAGCGGCTCCAATGCGAAGCTGGACGAGGCCTCCACCCAGGCAACTGTGAAAATATCCTGCAGCAGTTCTCCGGCCATTCTGGATATTAGCTGCTTCATGGTGGGCGAGAACGGGAAGGTGCCGTCTGATGATTTCTTTATCTTTTATAATCAGCCGGCTGACCCCAAGCATACGGTCGTATTCAATCCTATCGATAAATACAGCGGGGAGTTCGCCATTGATCTGCGCGCACTCAGCGCCTCGGGCATTGATAAATGCGTCTTCGCGGCTACGCTGGACGGTCCCGGAACCTTCGCTGATGTCAGAGGCTGCAGAATCAGCGCGGCAGGGAAGGATACGGAGCTGGTGTATGAGATTGTGGAAGGCAATGCCGAGACCTCGCTCGTGCTGGCAGAGCTGTACCGCCACGGCGCGGGCTTCAAGCTGCGCGCGGTCGGCCGGGGCTTCCATGGCGGACTGAAGCCGCTGGCGGAAGCGCATGGGGTCGAGGTGGAAGACGAAGCGCCGGAGAACGGCAGCGAAGCAGAGGCTCAACCTCTGTCAGGTCATACAGAAGCAGCGGCTACATACAGCGGACCGCCTAAGGACACAGTCCAGGAGGAGACTCCCCGGCCTGCCCTGAATTTGACGAAGATTGATCTTCTGAAGCAGCAGGTAGGAATTTCACTGCGCAAGAAGAATCTCGACCAGGAGAAGGCGAGGGTAGCCGTGGTGTTCGATGCATCTGGCTCCATGGCGCAATTATATGCGAAGGGAGTCGTGCAGCGGGCTTTTGAACGGGTGCTGGCTGTGGCGGCCAAGATGGATGATGACGGGATGCTGGATGTCTGGTTCTTCGCTACCAAGAGCAAAAGAATGCCGAGTGTGAATGAACACGGCTATGAGGACTATGTGAAGCGGACCTATCCGGGACCGAAGATGTTCGGGGGACTGGGCATCGGGAACAATGAGCCGGTGGTTATGGCGGATCTGATCAAGAAATACACGAAGGAGGAGCCGGGCGACCTGCCGGTATATGTAGTGTTCTTCAGCGACGGGGGCATCTATGAGACGCCCAAAATATCGAAGCTGCTGATCCAGAGCTCGAAGCATAATATCTTCTGGCAGTTTGTGGGGCTGGGCAATGCAGATTATGGCGTGCTCCGTGAGCTTGACGATCTGCGGGGCCGTTATGTGGATAATGCTGATTTCTTCGCGCTGGATGATCTGGACGAGGTCAGCGATGAGGACCTGTATGACCGGCTCTTCAACGAGTACCCGAAATGGCTGCGTGAAGCCCGGCAGAAGGGCGTTGTGCGTTCGTAGAATGGAGTATAGAGGGCAGATCCGAAGCCGGGGAAGGGCTGGGGTCTGCTCGTTTTTTGATGCAGGGGTGGATAGGAGGTGGCACTGGTGAACGGGAGGGGATCACTTCAGGTAGCTTACCAGTTTACAACGTAACAGTGTTATGTTACGATGATCGCAAGGAGTGGTGATATGGAAGAGGATTTAATCTCCAAGAAGGAGCTACTCGATGAGACGGGTATCTCTTACGGGCAATTGTACCGCTGGAAGCGGAAGCAGCTGATTCCTGAGGAATGGTTCATCCGCAAATCTACCTTTACGGGACAAGAGACCTTTTTTCCGCGTGCGCGGATATTGGGGCGGGTTCAGCATATTTTACAGAAGAAGGATGATCTCTCCCTGGATGAATTGGCGGGAAAGCTGTCAGAGCCGGCATCTTCCTACAAGATAAGGTTGACATTATCCCAGTTAAAAGAACGTAACATTGTTTCGGTTAGCAGTCTGGAGCGGTTCGGGAGACCGGAGATTGAAGGCATATCGCTTGCCTTCGAACAGATCCTTCATGTATTCGCAGCAGATTGGCTGCTCAGCAAAGGGGAACTCAACTGGGAGGAAGCGGACCAGCTCTATCAGACGCTGGAGAGCCATGCACCGGGGTACGGGGAGAAGGGGTGGGAGCTGTTTTTTGTGCGGAAGATGGGGGTCAGCTTCTTCATTATGGCTCTGCCGGGAGCCGGGCTGGCCTTGGATGACGGGGTAAGGCTGGTGAGCAGGCTTCGCTCTGCCGATCTGGCGGAACTGCTGAAGGGGCGATTGAGTGAAGGCGGCTTATAGAGTAAGGAACAGTAAATCACAGGAGGCTGGACCATGGAGAAGAATGAACTGCCGGATCTGGTGATGGATGGAGTCAACACGGCTGCTGGAGGCAGGTATCACAGCGTGAGTATCAACGGCGTAAGTAAGATTAACGGAGCGCTCAGCGCACATACCTACAGCTGTGACGGCGTGATGAAGCAGAACGGTGACCTCTCGGCGGAAGAGCTGGAGATGAACGGAACACTCAATCTGAAGGGCAATCTGCAGGTGGGCGGAATGAAGCTGAATGGGGTAGTGAACGGGGAAGGCAGTCTGCGGGGAGAGCGCTGTGAAATGGACGGTATGCTGAAGCTGAAGGGCAATTGTGAGCTTGAGGAACTGACCGGTGCAGGGGTATTCACGGTGGGGGGCCTGCTCAGTGCGGGGCGGATCGAGTTCGGGCTACAGGGTCACTCGGAAGCGGTAGAGATTGGCGTAGAGAGCCTGGTGATCCGCAAAAAAGGCAACGCGGCCTGGGGCAGACTGTTAGGCGGTATGATTCCCAAGCTCAAAATCGGGCTGCGGGCCAAGCTCATCGAGGGCGATATGCTAGATCTGGAATATACGAGTGCAGATGTAGTAAGGGGCGGTACGGTCATTATCGGGCAGGGCTGCTCGATTGGCCGGGTTGAATATAGAACGGGACTGACTGTACATCCCGATGCTCAGGTGGGAAAGGAGGAGAAGATCGGTGAATGAAGCGTTAGAACGCCATGACCTGAAGATACTCGGGACGTCGAGCTCTGTCGGCGGAGTTTTTAAGGATGTGAAGGTGACGGGAGAATGTACTTTTAGCGGGGACGTGGATTGTGTGAAGCTTGCACAGACCGGAGAGGTGGCGGTGGAAGGAAATCTTCGGGCACAGGATATCAAAATCACCGGGGAGTGCAAGGTGAAGGGCCGGGTAGACGCAGCCAGCCTGCGCGGACAAGGAGAGCTTACAGCAGGCGGCGGGCTGCGGATTGAGGATATCAAGCTCACCGGCGGGATCATAGTTACCGGCGACTGTGAAGCAGAGCAGGTGCAGCTTACCGGAATTATGGAGGTCAGTGGACTGTTAAATGCGGAGAAGCTCGACCTGACGTTATTCGGCCCCTGTAGTGCAGATACGGTCGGCGGCGGCAGCATCTCCATCAAGCGCAGCCGTTCCGGCGCGTTGCTGAGACCCGGGAAGAAGATGAGCTTCGCGGCCCGGCTGATTGAGGGGGATCAGATCGAGCTTCAGCATACGCAGGCGCAGACCGTCCGCGGCGGAAGCGTTGTAATCGGGCCCGGCTGCGAGATTGAGACGGTGGAGTACCGGGAGCTGCTGGAGGTTCATAAGAGCTCGATAGTACGGAACACGGTGAAAATGTAACGTTAATCCTGCCGGACGGCCTTGAACCGCAGCACGGTTCGCAGCTTCTCCGGGCGGGCACGCCGGGCATCCGAGATATAGATTTCGCGGTGCAGGTGAGACTCCCGCAGCAGGCCCTGAGCAGAGCAGAATTGCTCCATTCTGGCGAAGCTGCGCGGTTCATCATCATAAGGGCCGAGATGCAGCATTTGTACACTCAGGCCGTCTTCGCAGCGGACGAAGACAGCCTTGTCCAGCAGCGGGTGCGGCTTGCTGCGCTTGACCTGTTCCAGTACTTCAGCGGCCAGCGCCGGGGTGACGAAATCCGGCTGCCGGATCATTAAGGTGTATATTAGCTCGTTCTTATCAAGAACGGCAGAGCGGCGTCCGGCTTCGCTGAGATCCCATACTCCTTCCAGCGGGAAGACGGTGTAGTCGTAGTAGCCTTCGGGCGCGGGTCCTTTTCTCGGCAGCATCTTAACTGCATAGGACAAGGAATACAGCACAGCGACTGCTTCTGCGAAAGCGCTGCCGTTGGGATTGCCTTCTCCCCGCAGGGTGAAATAAGGGAGGGCGGGAACCTGAATCAGCCCCGGTTCGGCAGGGGGCAGGTATAGGGCTTTGTCTTGTTTTCTCCATTCGACCTTCATGCGGGTCACCTCAGTTCATAGGATTGTGCTGCATTCAGCATAACATGCGAACCGGACAGGTGTATGTCAGGTTGGCGGCGGGAGGCTGGAGGCTGGAGGGGCAATAGTACATAGAAAGAGTATCTATTCGAGGAGGGTTTATGTTGAGCGGAACAATGGAATGCGTGGTTGCTGCGAAGGCGGCACTCGGAGAAGGTCCTTATTGGGATCACAGGAACGGCAGATTGTATTGGATGGATGTTGACAGTAATGAACTACATCTCTATGACCCCGGTAAGGGGACGGATGATATTCATTCCTTTGAGCGAAAAGTAAGTGCAGTCGTACCGGCGGAGCACGGCGGCTGGATTCTGACGATGGAGGACGGGATCTACAGATATATGGAGCATCAGCCTGTGGAGCTGCTGGCAGCGGTGGAGACCGGAATTCCCGGTAACCGGCTGAATGATGCCAAATGCGACAGCCGTGGACGGTTGTGGTTCGGCTCGATGAACAGAAGGTTTGCGGGAAGAGACGGCAGCCTGTATGTAATGGAATCCGCTGGTGAGGTCCGGCAGGTATTGAGTGGGATCGGCATCTCCAACGGCTTGGCCTGGAACGACAGCTTGGGGGTCATGTATTATATTGACACGTTGACCAAGGGGATTGATGTGATGGATTATTCGCTGGCAGACGGCTCAGTAAGCGGGCGCCGGACGGTCATCCGGTTGGCGGAAGACGAGGGCTGGCCGGATGGAATGACGATCGACAGCGAAGGCATGCTCTGGGTCGCCCATTGGCGCGGGGGCTGTATCTCACGGTGGAATCCCCATACAGGCGAGCAATTGGAGAAAATCGAGGTTCCGGCGCATTATGTAACCTCCTGTACTTTCGGCGGCGAGAATCTGGACGAGCTGTACATCACTACGGCATGCGGATACATGAGTGCAGAAGAGCTGGAACGCTGGCCGCAGGCGGGCGGATTGTTTCGGTTCAAGCCTGGAGTGAGGGGCCGGGAGGCTAATCGGGCGGCTTTTTAGGGAGACAGGACAGCGGGAGATAAGTCAGGCGGATTGCCTGCACTAGTACCAAATAGCAGAAGTGGAGTTGTTTATACGGCGGATATTCTGCCTGTGAGCAGCTTTTTTTTGATGTGCAGGAGATGATGTGCTGGTCTGAGTGTGCGTGACTGTCCCGCCTTTTTATTTTCAGAATAAACAAAATATGGTATTGTATCTATATATTGAAACGCTTCCACGCAGAGCGGTGACAAAGGCGGAACCCAATATCAATCATTATTCCTATCAAAAGCAAGGAGGACTTCGATGATTAAGGCTGTTGTCGTAGACGATGAGCGTCTGGTGCGCCAGGGTTTCATCTCACTGCTGGATTGGCCGTCCTTCGGGGTGGTGATTACCGGAGAGGCCAGAGACGGGCATGGGGCACTGGAGCTGCTGCGCGAGCAGGAGACGGATTTGCTGTTCGTGGATCTTTCGATGCCGGGGATGACCGGGTTCGAGCTGATCCGAGAGGTGAGGCTGCGTTATCCCGCAGTACGCTGCGTGGTGCTGGCCTGCCATCATGAATTCGATGATGTGCAGGAGGCGCTGCGGCTGGGAGCGGTGGATTACATTGTCAAAACGCTGCTGGAGCCGGAGAATGCCGATGAAATCATCCGCAGACTGGTGGAGCGGATCAGGTGGGAGGACGGGAATAAAAGCACCCCTGCAAAGGCAGAGCAGAGGGTGATCGCTGAGGACAAAGCGCTGCTCTATGTGCCGCTTACGCCGGAACTGAAGGAAGAGCAGTTGTATGCGCTCTCTATGGTGAGAAATTCCACACTACATGCTGTGCAGGGGATGTGGTTGTCTCCGCTGCCGTATCCTGTGGATGCAGCGCGGATCGGAGGAGAGCTGGGCGCGGTGCTTGGGACAAGCTGGACAGCGGCGCTGCTGGAGGGGGTGCGCGGTCAGCCGCTGAAGAGAATCGCTGCGGTTGTGGAACAGTCGGCGCGGCAGGCGCTGTTCTATGCGGCAGGCGGCCAGGCGGTCCCGAGGCTGCACTATGGTGAACTGCAGACGCTGGCCGCGCAGCAACAGCCGGAGGCGGGCGCTCCTTCGGCGCTGGTGCAGGGACAGAATCTCCGCTGGACGCTGGAGCGGAGAGAATGGGACCTGTTCACCAGCGGGGTTGTGTCCCAGCAGCCGGGCCCGGCTGCGGTGGCGGACTTTGGCCTGGAGCTGCTGCGGAGCTGGAGCCGGCTGCTGCTTACAGCGGAGGATGCGCAGCAGCTTGCGCTGGCAGCAGAGGGCAACCGGACCTGGCGGCACTGGCAAGTCTGGCTGCACCAGTTCACGGGGCATGTGCAGCGCCGGATGATTGAGCTGAACCTGAGCCAAGAGGTGATGTTCTGCCTGATCACCGCCGTGCGTTATATGAAGAGCCATGCCGGAGAAAAAATTAATCAGGGCGACGTTGCCGCCGCCATCCACATGAGCCGGGGCTATTTCAGCCGGTGTTTCGCCCGGTTCGCCGGTGAGACTTTCGGGGAGTGCCTGCGGGGCATGCGGCTGGAGCTGGCGAAATCACTTCTGCTGGAGACCCCCGTCCCGGTGTGTGAAATTGCCTGCCGGTCCGGCTTCGGGGATGACCGTTATTTCAGCAAGCTGTTCCGCGAGCATGTCGGCAAGCTGCCGAGTGAATACCGCGCAGAAGGGCTGGCGGAGCGTTTAGCCGCAGACTGAGAGCCATGCAACTGCGCTACCTGTCATGCTGCTGATCTCTCTGTCCCGTAACCCGTCATACGCGGCCATCGGGCATCCCCATTCAATACAGTTAGCCCTGTCCGTTCAGCCGGTCTGAGTTGCGGGTGACCTTGTGGAGCAGGTCGATCAGCGTATCCAGCTCGCGCTCGGTGAGATCCATGGACAGCTCGCGGTTGAAATCGTCCAGCAGCGTCTGGAAGACCGGGGCGAAGTCGAGCGCCTGGGGGGTTGGATACAGCAGGAAGGAGCGGCGGTCGGTCGGGTCCGTCCGGCGCTCAATATATCCCGAGGCTTCCAAAAGCTTGACGGAGCGGGTGGTTGTCGCTTTATCGCATTTAATCCGGCTGGTCATCTGATCCTGGGTGATTCCCGGATGACTCAGCACCAGCTTTAAGAAGCTATGCTGGCCTCCGCTGCCGATGCCATAGGGAAGCAGCTCCTTGGCCAGTATTTTTTGGTTCTGACGGTGAAGATGAGAGATCAGCTTCCCGATCGGTTCTCTGACTGGTTCACTAACCGGTTCTTTATTTATAGTCACAATGGACACCTCGCTGAGGATGATAACGGCAGCCTATCAAGGGAATACCGTCTGCCTCAGATCTTACCGTAATTTTGTTGCGCACGCAACTAATTTGCAGTACACTGTGAAGGATTAGTTTGTTGCGTGTGCAACTATATTACATTGGATACAAGAGGGTGTTAGCGGATGAGCAGCTTAGAGGCGACCTATCAGGAGGATGCCGGGATACAGAAGAAGCGCTGGCTGATTCTGATCGTGCTTAATTTGTTTACTTTTATGTCTACACTGGACGGAAGTATTGTGAATATTGCGCTGCCAGTGCTGGTGAAGGAGCTGGGGCTGCCGGTAGCCCAGGTGGAGTGGGTAACAACGGGATATCTGATGGCGATCTGTTCAGTGATTCTGTTCTTCGGGAAGCTGGGTGACATCGCCGGTAAAATCAAGATGTTCAAGCTGGGCATGATCGTCTTCACCATCGGCTCGCTGCTCTGCGGATTAAGCCACAGCCTGCCGCTACTCATTGCTTCGCGTGTAGTTCAAGCGGTCGGGGCGTCGATGACTATGGCGAACAGCCAGGGCATTGTTACGGATATTTTCCCGTCAACGGAACGCGGCAAGGCTCTGGGCTTGATCGGAACCTTCGTGTCCCTCGGCAGTATAGCGGGGCCAAGCCTTGGCGGAATTATCGTATCGTCGATGGGCTGGGAGTATATTTTCTGGGTGAATGTGCCGATTGGAATTCTGGCGATTGCGCTGGGCTGGAAGGTGCTGCCGAAGGATCTGGTCCGTGTGAAGTCAGGGATTGATGTTCCTGGCAGCCTGCTGTTTGCCCTCTTCATAGTTTCTCTGTTCGCCGGATTGCTGCTCGGCCAGCAGCTGGGATACGGGGATACCCGGATACTTGCCGCTCTTACCGCTGCGGTTATTATCTTCATCGTCTTCCTGATCGTGGAGCAGCGCAGCGCTGGGCCGCTGCTTCAGCTGACCCTGTTCAAGAATCCCTTGTTCTCACTGAGCATATTCTGTGCCTTTCTGGTGTTTGTCTCGAACTTCTGCTTCAATATTATCGCGCCGTTTTATGCGCAGAATATGCTGAACATGTCCCCCTTCGATGCAGGCTTCCTGCTTATGCTCTACCCGATCTGCATGGTGATAGTCGCACCGTTAAGCGGGGCGTTGTCCGATAAAATCGGCTCGGAGCTGCTCACTTTTGCAGGGCTTATCGTAATGGTGGTTGCCCAGTTCGGGCTGGCCCGGCTGCATGAGGGCAGCCCGGTTATGCTGGTCGGCGTCTGGATCGCCATGCTCGGCATCGGCAGCGGGATGTTCGGCTCACCGAACAATTCGCTGATTATGTCCACAGTGCCGCGAACACAGCTGGGCTCGGCAGGCAGTGTGAATTCGCTGGTCCGTAATGTGGGGATGGTCGTCGGAATTACCGTAGCCACCTCGATCCTGTTCAATGTAATGAGCAGCAAAGCCGGCTACCGGGTAACCGGGCTGGTGGAAGGACGTCCTGAGCTGTTCCTCTCAGGAATGCATGTAGTCTTCCTGACTTCGTCCGGGATCTGCCTGTTATCGGCGCTGCTTACCGGTTGGCGGCTGTTCTCCTCGCGGAGGGCTAAGAGCCTGAGCGCATAAAGTGTATAAAAGAGCAGGGCTGCGGAACTTCGCTGTCCTGCTTTTGTTTTGTCACAACATCCGTCCCCATCTTGTCTACAGTTATGAAGAGCAATACAATCATAATGGAGGCGACCTAATTTGAGTCTACGAATGAATTATCGTGAGGTTAACGGCCCGGCGTTCCGGGCAATGATGGCGCTGGAGCAGCATGCAGGAAGCCGCAGCAAGGATAAAGTGCTGTATTAACTGGTTAAAATACGGGTCTCCCAGATCAACGGCTGTGCGTTCTGTCTGGATATGCATGGCAAGGATCTGATGAAGCTGGGCAACTATGCCGATCATATTCTGCTGCTGAGTGTGTGGCGCGAAGCGCCGTTGTTCAGTGCGAAGGAACGTGTGCTGCTGGAATTCGCCGAGCAGGTCACGCTGATCAGCGAAGCTGGAGTTCCGCTGGAGCTGTACGATAAGATGCTTACGCACTTTAGCGAAGAGGAACTGGTAGACTGGATTATGGCGATCAATACGATCAACAGCTGGAACCGGATTGCCATTACGACCGGGATGTTCCCGGGCTGCTTCGGCTAAGGATTAGGACAGGAGTGTAAGGAAGGAGAGCTGCGTGAAGTGGACAGGGGTAAAATAACGGCTCAGGCCGAGACGCCTGCGGAGGAGAATCCAGGTATGGAGGAGCTGTATCAGAATTATAAAAGCTATGCCTTCTCCATTGCGTACCGGATGCTTGGCGTGGTTGCCGATGCGGAGGATGCGGTGCAGGATATGTTCGCTGAGCTGCAGCACCGGGACCGGAGCGGCATTCAGAATATCAAAGCCTATGTGGCCAAAGGTATGACCAACCGCTGCCTCAATATGCTGAACTCGGCACGAAGCCGGAGAGAGACTTATATCGGGGAGTGGCTGCCTGAGCCGGTAAGCGAGAGATACGATGGGCCGGAAGCGGCGGCAGAACGCAAGGATAATCTGTCGTATGCTTTTCTGGTGCTGCTGGAGCGTCTGTCTCCCACGGAGCGTGCGGTATTCATACTGCGGGAAGCCTTCGAATACGACTATGAAGCCATTGCCGGAATGGTAGGCAAGTCGGGCAGCAACTGCCGGCAGATCTTCAGCCGGGCCAAGCGTATCCTGCAGACAGAGCCGGCTTCCCGGTTACCCTCGCTCCGATATGGAGCAGTCACCGAGAATCTGCTGGTGCGCTTCACTACCGCGTTCACCTCCTATGATGTGGGCGGCATGCTGGAGCTGCTGGGCGAGCATCCGGTCCTGGTTGCCGACGGCGGGGGCCGCGAGGTGCATACCATTCTCCGGCCGATGACCGGCCGCCGGGGAGTTACTGCACTGCTGACCTCGAAGCGGGTTATGCACTATTTGCGGGAGTGGAAGCCTTCCTGCGGGCTGCTGAACGGTGAGCCGGGCCTGATCTTCACCGATCAGGGAGTCGTGAAGTGTGTGCTCTGCCTGAGTACGGATTCCAGCGGGGAACGGATTCAGAACCTGTATCTCTTAATGGACCCTGTCAAGCTGTCCCATATTACCGTACCGCCGGAGCCGCCGCAGAGCTGATGTCCGGCAACAACCAATAAGACACGTTACTCTCCCTGAGCGGGAAGGCAACGTGTCTTTATTGGTTGTTAGGGGTGTGGGAACATATTCAGCCGGATAGCCTGCACGCTCACTTAATTCTTGAAGCTGTGGATCGGTGCGGGAATCCGCCCGCCGCGGTTGACGAAGCCCGCACAACTGAACGGGTTGACGGCCATGACTGGAGCGTATCCGAGCAAGCCGCCGAATTCGACCATCTCACCGACGTCCTTGCCGATGACCGGAATGACGCGGACCGCCGTAGTCTTGTTGTTGACCATCCCGATGGCAGCTTCATCGGCAATGATGCCTGCGAGGGTCTCTTTGCTGGTGCTGCCGGGAATGGCAATCATGTCAAGGCCTACCGAGCAGACACAAGTCATAGCTTCGAGCTTCTCCAGAGTCAGCGCCCCGCGCTGTACAGCCTGGATCATGCCGTGGTCTTCACTGACCGGGATGAAGGCGCCGCTTAAGCCGCCGACATAGGAGGAGGCCATGACTCCGCCTTTTTTGACATTGTCGTTAAGGATGGCCAGTGCAGCTGTGGTCCCGGGAGCACCGGCTTCCTCCAGGCCCATGACCTGGAAAATCTCAGCGATGGAATCGCCGATCTCAGGCGTAGGGGCCAGCGACAGGTCGATGATGCCGAAGGGCACATCCAGGCGCTTGGAGGCTTCCTGGGCGACCAGCTGGCCGACACGGGTAACCTTGAAGGCTGTACGCTTGATTGTCTCGCACAGGGTCTCGAAGTCCTGCCCCTTCACCTCTTCCAGCGCCCGCTTGATCACACCCGGGCCGCTTACGCCAACGTTAATCACACACTCCCGCTCGCCCACCCCATGGAAGGCACCGGCCATGAACGGGTTATCCTCCACCGCATTGCAGAAGACTACCAGCTTGGCGCAGCCGATAGAGTCGCGGTCTTTGGTGCGCTCAGCCGTCTGAAGAATGATGTCGCCCATCAGCTTCACGGCGTCCATGTTGATGCCGCTGCGCGAGGAGCCGACGTTAACGGAAGAGCAGACTCTCTCGGTCACCGCCAGCGCTTCCGGGATACTGTCAATCAGAATCCGGTCGCCCTTGGTACAGCCCTTCTGCACCAGCGCGGAATATCCGCCGATGAAGTTGACGCCTACCTCCTTGGCCGCCTTGTCCAGAATCTGGGCGACAGGCACGTAGGTATCGGTATGTACAGCCCCCGCAGCAATCGAAATCGGCGTTACGGAGATCCGTTTGTTGACAATCGGCACTCCGAATTGGCGCTCCAGATCCTCACCGGTCTTCACGAGCTTCTCGGCGGAGCGGGTAATTTTGTCATACACCTTCTGGTTGAACACCTTCATGTCGGTATGGGCGCAGTCCATCAGGCTGATGCCCATCGTAATGGTGCGGACATCCAGGTTCATTTCCCGGATCATTTTATTCGTCTCCTGAACTTCTACAATCGAGATCACTAGCGCTCACTCCTCTCTTCGCCGGTTAAATCCGGTGCATAATATTGAAGATATCCTCATGCTGCAGCTTGATTTCCACACCGATGTCTTCCCCTACCTGCTGAAGCTCCTCCACAATCTCCTCGAAGGACTTGCTGGGGGCAGAGATGTCCACAATCATCATCATGTTGAAATAATCCTGCACAATCGTCTGGGAGATGTCCAGAATGTTCAGATTGTGCTCTGCGAGGTATGTACACACTTTGGCGATAATGCCTACCTTGTCTTTCCCGAGTACCGTAATAATCCCCTTCAATTTAAAAGCCTCCCGTTATCCATCGTCTGTAATCTTCGCTCATTGCCGCATTAATGGAATGAACGATTTTAATTATTATGTCAAATCAAGGTTAGGTTATCAACCAAAGCTTTTGTGTCGGGCTGATCAGAGATTTGAGCTTGCATTTTCCTGAGGGTATAATAATGTTGACACTTGATGTAAAATATGATTTATTGGATTTTTGAATGATAAGCTGGACATAAGGAGCTATTATGACAACGAGAAAATATAAAGAGCTGGTTGAAGAGCGCACGAGAGAAACGCTGCAGAAATGGTCGGAACAGTCAGTAGTCGAGGAGAAGGATATTTATCGTTTCCTGCATAATTTGAAGGGTACCTCGGGTACTGTGGGTCTTGATGCTGTAGAGGCGTTCTCCGGCAATGCGCTGCTCTATTTCTCGGATGACAATCATAGAAGCTGGACGGAAGCAGAGTGGGGCGATTATATCTATCCGCTGCTGGAGCTGTTTGAGGAGCCGAAACCTGTGGGTGCGCTGCCCCCTCTGACTCCGGGGATTTCATTGTCCCACGGCAATGTCCACCAGCAGTACGAAATTCTGATCGTGGACGATGATGTGGAGCTGGTTGCTTTTTTGCGGGAATCGCTGGAGCGTAAGTCTTATTATGTCAGCATTGCGCTGTCGGCAGGACGCGGACTGAAGCTTTTTTATGAGACCAAGCCGGATTTGATCCTCCTTGATATTCTGCTGCCGGACCGCAGCGGGATTGATGTGCTGAAGCAGATTATCGGCAAAGCCAAAAAAGAGCGGATTCCAATCATTATTATCAGCGGCGAGCATTCCATAGAGGTTCAGAAGTATGCCTATTCGCTCGGTGTTATGGATTATATACAGAAGCCGGTGGACATTGATTTGTTCCTGGTCCTGATCAAGAACCGCTTTGAGCTGAAAAAGGAGTGGCAGAAATCGATCATTGTCGATGAGCTGACCGGGGCGTTCAACCGCAAGTATTTCAACCAGACGATGAAGCAGCTGATCGCCGATTTCAGACGGACAGGCCGGACCTTCTCCCTCGCTCTGCTGGATCTCGATCTGTTCAAGCAGATTAACGATACTTACGGGCATCTGATGGGGGACGAGGTGCTGCAGAGCTTCTCGGAGCTGGTGAAGCAGTCCATCCGCACGGAGGATACCTTCTGCCGCTATGGCGGTGAGGAGTTTGCCTTGTTCATGCCTAATACCCCTGCGGCGCAAGCGCTGCTTGTGATGGAGCGGATTCAGGAGGTCTTCGCGGCCCGGGAATTCGAGGGCAAACGCGAGAGCTTCCATGTTACCTTCTCCTGCGGGGTGACCGAGGTCACCCAAGAGGTGCCGGATGCCGATACACTTGTAGAGGAAGCGGATCTGGCGCTCTATGCCAGCAAGCATAACGGCCGGAACCAGAGCACCCTGTACAGCCAGGAGCTGCTGCTGGGCCAGCGCGAGACGCTGCTTAACGTTATTATTGTGGATGATGATCCGCTCATCCGCAGAATTGTGACGACCCACTTCGCTGCATGGCAGCCGGGGACCACCGCCAGGGTGAAGGTTGCCAGTTATGCGGACGGCGCGCTTTTTCTCGAATCGGACTGGTATGCTTCTGAAGAGAAATATATTATTCTGCTGGACGGCGTTATGCCGGGGCTTGACGGGCTGGAGGTGCTGGAGAAGATCCGCAGCAGCTATCCTGAGCTGAACATTCTCGTGATTATGCTGACCGGGCGCAATAATCAGCGGGATATTATCCATGCCCTGCAGATGGGGGCGGATGATTATGTCATTAAGCCGTTCCATCTGCCGGAGCTGCTGACCCGCATTGAGCGTCTGGCCCACCGGTTTCTGTTCTAAATGCAATACATCCCAAGCAGGGATGACTGAAAGGTGAGAGTGAGCTATGGTGCAAAAAGTACTGATTGTAGATGATGAAGAGGTTCTGCGCATGCTGATTGAGGATACGCTGGAGGATTTGGAGAATGTGGAGGTTCATACCGCCGAGAATGGGGGCGAGGCGCTAGCCAAGCTGGCGGAGGCCCCTTACGACCTGGTGATTCTGGATTACATGATGCCCGTAATGACCGGCATTGAAGTGCTGAGCGAGCTGGACGGGGAGCTGAAGAGCCGGACGCCGATTATGATGCTGACAGCGAAGGCACAGGAGATGGACCGTAACCGGGCCAGAGAGGCGGGAGCCCGTTATTTCATGCCCAAGCCGTTTAGCCCGATGGAGCTGCTGCAGCTCGTGGAGGACATTCTGAGTGAGAAACCTTAAGCTTAAAGACCGGAGCATCAAAACGAAATATTACCGGATTCTTCTGCTGCTGTTCGTGGCCATTATGGCCGGAGGAATCGGGCTTGTCTTCTATATCAATGCCCAGCAGGAACAGCTGGATCAGAAACGTGATGTGCTGCAATATAAGACGGCGACGATTAACGAGCTGGCGGTGACGCTCAGCGAGGTCTTTTTCCGGGCGAGAGGTTATGTGGCTACCCAGAGTGAGAATGAGCTTGCGCTGCTGAACACTGCGCTTAAGGGGCTTGACGGCATTCTGGATCAGTATTCCTCCCTGAAGCTGTCACCTGAAGAAGTCCGGTACAGAGATGACCTTAAGGATTTCTATGAACAGTACAAAAGCCAGACCTTGCCCGAAGTGATGCGTCTGGTGAAAAATAATGATTACGAGGGAATCCGGAGCTTGTCGCAGAACGGCAGCACCAAGGCTGTGAACGAATACCTGGACTATACCAAGCAATTCAAAGCCAATTCGGATGCGCTGCTGAATGAGCTGAACTCCCGCTCGATCAGGCAGGCGGATACGTTCACTTTGTTTGCTTTTCTGCTTAGTACATTATTGCTGCTGTTCTTCACTCTGCTGATCTGGCGGATGCTCAAAATTATCATCGATCCGATTGTGAAGCTGGAGGAAGCTACGAATTCGCTGGCGGCGGGTGATGCGGTTCTGCTCGGTAAGCTGCATAAGCAGGATGAGATCGGGCGGCTCTATGACGCCTTCCTGAATATGGCCCATAGCATCCAGGACAAAGAGGAAGAGCTGATGATGCAGAATGAAGAGCTGCACGCCCAGCAGGACGAGCTGCAGGATCAGCAGTACAGGCTGGAGCGGTCACTCAGTGAAATCGAGAGCATGATGAAGGCGCTGAATCAGACCTCTGCCGTCGGCATTCTTTCGAACAAAGGCGTGTTCACTTACGCGAACGATAATCTGAGCGTCTACACAGGGTATAAGAGCTCCGAGGTTATCGGGTACACCTACCGGCTGTTTGAGCTGCATAATATTTCGGAATCACAAGAAGAGCAGATGATCCGCAAGCTGTCGACCGGCGGAGTGTGGAGCGGAGAGACGGAGCTGAGGGCCAAGGAAGGTTCGCCGCTCTGGCTGCAGCTGACAATCATGCCGTATCTGAACGATGAAGGCCAGATTTACCAGTATATTTTGATTGCCAATAACATTACCTCGATGAAGAATGTGCAGCAGGAGCTGGCGGAGACGCTGACAAGCACGGAGCAGACGTCCATGATGCTGGAGCTTAACAATCAGCTGAATCATGAAATCACCTATACGCTGGACAAGCAGGAGTTCGCTGACAAGTTCAACACATTCATGAACCGTCTGTACTCGTTTGACTCCAGTCTTTTCCTGCTGGTCAAGGATAAGATTGCGGTGGTCAAGGGGGTTCCGCCGGAGAATGTGGAGCGGTACATCGGTGAGGGCAGCGAAGAGATTCTGTACCGCCTGAGCGTGGAGAAGTCGTATATGGTGAAGCGGGTGGGCTCGGTCAGAGAGCAGGGGATATCCGCTAATGAGGTGTATTGTTACGATTACTATACGACCGTGGTGAATGCTGAGGATGAGATTCTGGCGGTCTTCTGCGGAACGCGCATCGGGCATCCGTTCACGGAGGAAGAGACCAGCGAAATTCAGGGGATGATGAACCGGGTCGCCCTGGCCATTGAACGCCTGTTCATGTACGAGGAGATTGAGAATGGCCGCAAGCTGAATCAGGATATTGTGAACAACGTCAATGAGGGCATCCAGTTCGTCGGTACAGACGGCGTCATTCAGCACATTAACAAGGCGCTGAGCCAATTGTTCAGCTATGAGGACTGGACGGAAGGCATGCTGATTCCCCAGGAGCGCTGGATGGAGCATTTCACCTCCCGGGTGAATGAATCAGAAGAGCTGGAACGCTTTTACCAAAAGGCGATGTCCGGGCATACTGTTGACTCCAGTGCGATGAAGTATTCTATCGGCAAGGAAAATATGAAGCATGTGGATGCCTATGCCATACCGGTCTTCCGCCGGGAGGTCCGGGTGGGGACGCTGTTCGTCCACCGTGACATTACCCGCGAGTATGAGCTGGATCTGATGAAGTCGGAGCTGGTCAGTACCGTCAGCCATGAGCTGCGGACGCCGCTGTCGAGTGTACTGGGCTTCACAGAGCTGCTGCTGTCCAAAACGATGAAGCCGGAGAAGCAGCTGAAATATCTGGAGACCATTCATAAGGAAGCCAAGCGTCTGACGGAGCTGATCAACGACTTCCTGGACCTGCAACGGATGGAGTCCGGTACACAGCTGTACAATGTGGAGAAAGTCAACCTTAGCGAGACAGTCCTCAGTGTCATCGATCAGTATAAGCTGAGCGGTACCCACCATATTCTGCTGGAGGATGAGGCGCTGAATCCCGAGGTTGAGGTAGACAAGGATAAAATTATCCAGGTGCTGACCAACCTGCTGAGCAATGCGATCAAGTTCTCGCCGGGCGCAGGTGAAATTAAGGTCATGCTTCATAACGAACCGGGCATCATTACTGTACGGATTCAGGACAACGGACTCGGGATTCCGAAGAATCAGATCGGGCAGCTGTTCCAGAAATTCCGCAGAGTGGACAATAGTGCCTCCAAGCGGATTGGCGGTACGGGGCTCGGCCTGGCGATCTGCAAGGAGATTATTGAGAAGCAGAAGGGAACGATCGGGATTGAATCCGTTGAAGGTGAAGGCTCGACGGTGTGGTTCCGTCTTCCGGTGATGCAGGCAGAGACCGGCCACCCCGAGGAGGAACCGTCCCTTAGATGGAGCGCAGGCAAGGAGCAGAAGCCGGATGTGATGATTGTGGAGGATGATTACAGCCTGTCGCTGCTGCTCTCGGAGGAGCTGAAGGGCAAGGGCTTCCGGGTCACCCATCACTACCATCCGCAAAAAGCTTTTGACCAGGCCGTCAAAACGCCCTTCGTAGCGATCGTTGTGGATCTGATGCTGGGTGATGATCTGGACGGCTGGGATCTGATACGCATGCTCAAGAACGATCCCCGGACTGAGAAGGTGCCGATTGTCATCTCCTCGGCGCTGGATAAGGACGATAAGAGCATGATGGATAACGTGCAGAAATATCTGACCAAACCCTATCCGCCCGGCGAGCTGTCGGGTACGCTTCAGGAGATAGTGGACATTCAGCTGAAGACAGGCGAGGTGCTGTTCCCGGATAACGGTGAGGCCGGGCATGGGCCGGTGGTTGAGGAGAGTTAGAGTGAGTATCGAGTGAGTGCTGAGTATCTGCTTAGTGGGTACATTGGTAATGCAATAATATGATGGATTATAGATATGGAGGAACAAGTCTCTTTTGGGGGGCTTGTTTTTTTGTGTATTTGGGGGTTCTCTCGGGTGGGGGAAGGGGAAGAGGGGGAGCGAAATCCCAGCAAAACTTGCTTTAGAGTGGGCTCTAAGGGTTATAGTGAATATGAAGCAGCCAATCTAGCAGGAGTGAAAGGGAGGAATTGCGATGAAGTACAGTTATTTGGGTAAATCGGGGTTGAAGGTCAGCCAGTTGTGTCTGGGGACGATGAATTTCGGACCGGAGACGGAGGAGAAGGATGCCTTCAGAATTATGGATGCGGCCCTCGATGCGGGAATTAATTTCTTCGATACGGCGAATGTGTACGGCGGCCAGGACCGGCGGGGCTGGACGGAGGAAATTATCGGCCGCTGGTTTCAGCAGGGCGGCGGACGACGCGAGAAGGTAGTGCTGGCCACCAAGGTCTACAATGACATGTTGGACGAGCAGGACGGTCCCAACTCCGGCTCAGGCTTGTCTGCTTACAAGATCAGACGACATTTTGAAGGCTCGCTGCGGCGCCTGCAGACGGATCATATTGAACTATATCAGATGCATCATATCGACCGGAACGTATCGTGGGACGAGCTGTGGGGCGCGTTCGAGATCCTGGTGTCCCAGGGCAAAGCCGATTATATCGGCTCCAGCAATTTCGCGGGCTGGCATATCGCTGCTGCCCAGGCGAAGGCTAAGGAGCGCCATTTCCTCGGCCTTGTCTCCGAGCAGCATCTCTACAATCTGCTGGAACGGACGCCGGAGCTCGAAGTGCTGCCAGCCTCACAGGAGCTGGGCCTGGGTGTCATTCCGTGGAGTCCGCTGGCCGGAGGCCTGCTGGGACGCAATGCACTCGCCAAGACCGGAGTTCGCAGCGCCCGTTCGGCCAAGCTGGAGCAGCACCGCAGCCAGCTGGAGCAGTTCTCCGCGCTCTGCAAGGAGCTGGGCGAGCATGAGGATCAGGTCGCTCTGGCCTGGGTACTGGCGAATCCGGCGGTGACTGCACCGATTATCGGGCCGCGTACGATCGAGCAGTTCGAGGACTCGCTGCGGGTAACTGAGATCACGCTGGATGAAGAAACGCTGAAGAAGCTGGACGAGATCTTCCCCGGACCGGGCAAACCGGCACCGGAAGCCTACGCCTGGTAAGCAGAGCCTTGGACCTTGTCCATCCCGTAGCGCATATACGATACGTAATGACCTGAAGAATAACAGCCGGACTGTCCCTGACGGGATGGTCCGGCTATATTTTTGTAAGTATCCAGATGAATATGGTAGACTGATTCTGTGACAAACAGTGACCTTGACCACGGCCTTGACTATAACTATAACTATATCTATGACCCTGATCATGAGTTGAACAACTAGAGAAGATAGGGGAACTGCCGATGCTATTTTATCTGATAGCTGTCCTCGTCCTGATGCTTGATCAGGCAACGAAATGGATAGTGCGTACGCATATGGAGCTTGGGGAGATGCTTCCTTCCTGGACGCCGCATTTGCGGTTTGTATACTATGAGAACAGCGGGGCGGCCTTCAGCTCATTCCAGGGGTTTGGCAAGTATTTTGCGATTGTTGCCGTGATTTTTGTAGCAGCAATCTTCTATTACCGGCGTCAGGGTAAAATCCGCGGCCCCCTGCTCGAAGCAGCCAGCGGCTTCCTGGTTGGCGGGGCTGTCGGTAATGCCATTGACCGGGCACTTTATCACCAGGTTACAGATTTCCTGGTCTTCGGGGACCGGGGCGGGATTATGAATCTGGCCGATCTGGCGATCAATGCCGGAGGCCTTCTCATTCTAATCTACCTGCTTGTGGACCATTTCCGGCAACCAGCAGCCCGCAGACCGTTATAAATTCCAGCCTTATAGCACTCCGGTCTATCATTTTATCTAATGCAACTTATCATAATAAGTAATGAACCCGGCTAAATCAGAGCATTTTACTATGATTTAGCCGGGTTTTGTGTATTTTATGATAATATTTACCTTTTTAAGAACATGATGGCTGTTATAAGATTCGTTGATCGTTTGCCGGTATTGTGTTAGCCTGAGTTCATGATATTAAGAGGAAAGAAGATTGCACGCTAAGGAGAGGTCGATATTGTTGCAACTACAAGTTACGAACAGCCCTTTTAATGAGAACCAGGCAGAGCTGCTGAACCAGCTTCTGCCCACGCTGACACCTTCACAGCAGGTATGGTTGAGCGGGTATTTATCTGCCCTGTCGCTGCAGGGCAACCAGGGATCAAGTGTTCTGGCTGTATCCCCCGCTGCTCCAGCAGTAGTAGTAGAGTCGGCAACAGCCGCTCCGCCGCAAAGCTCGCGTGAAGTGACCGTATTGTTCGGCTCCCAGACCGGCAACTGCCAGCGGCTGGCGGTAAGCCTCTCCCGCAAGCTGGAGGAGCAGGGCTTCAAGGTCACGGTGTGCGCGATGAACAGCTTTAAGCCCAACGGACTGAAGAAGACAGAGAACCTGCTGCTGCTGGTCAGCACCCATGGCGAAGGGGAACCGCCGGATAATGCCCGTGCCTTCCATGAGTTCCTCTACAGCAAAAGAGCCCCGCAGCTTCCAGGCTTGCGCTTCTCGGTACTCGCGCTGGGCGATACCTCCTATGAATTCTTCTGCCAGACGGGCAAAGACTTCGATCAGAAGCTGGAAGAACTGGGTGCACAAAGGTTAAGCCCGCGTGTAGATTGCGACCTCGATTATGATGAGCCGGTGGCCGAGTGGTTCGGCCAGGTCATCAGCGCGCTTAACGGCGCGCAGAATGCTGCAGGAATTGCGGATGCAGCGGTTCAGGCTGCGGAGAGCGCAGAGTCGCTGGAATCAGGCTTTTCACGAAATCATCCGTTCCATGCCGAAGTACTGGAGAATCTTAATCTGAACGGCCGCGGCTCAGACCGTGAGACCCGCCATCTGGAGCTGTCGCTTGCCGGATCGAATATTACCTTTGAGCCGGGGGATTCCCTTGGCGTCTATCCCGAGAATCACCCGCAGCTGGTAGAAGAGATCATTGCCGCTATGGGCTGGACTGCGGATGAACGTGTTCCGCTGAACAAGAAGGGCGAAGAAGGCACGCTACAGGAGGCGCTGCTGCGGCATTACGAAATTACGGTGCTGACGAAGCCGCTCCTGGAGCAGGCTGCCGGGCTTACCTCCGCACCTGCCCTGAAGGAACTGCTGGCCCCCGGGCGGCAGCAGGAGCTGAAGGAATATATCCAGGGCCGGGATCTGCTGGATCTTATTCAAGACTATGGACCCTGGGAGGCTCCGGCCAGCATCTTCGTGACCATCCTGCGCAAGCTTCCGGCCCGTTTGTATTCCATAGCCAGCAGCTATAATGCGAACCCGGATGAAGTACACTTCACCGTGCGGGCTGTACGTTATGAGTCACATGGCCGTGAGCGCTACGGCGTCTGCTCGGTACACTGTGCTGAGCGTGTACAGCCGGGTGCCACTTTGCCGGTGTATATCCAGAACAATCCGAACTTTAAGTTGCCCGCTGACTCCAGTGTACCGGTGATCATGATTGGTCCGGGTACAGGTGTTGCCCCGTTCCGTTCCTTCCTGGAAGAGCGTGAAGAGCAGGGGTCAGAAGGTCCAACCTGGCTGTTCTATGGCGACCGTCATTTCGTTACAGACTTCCTCTACCAGACGGACTGGCAGCGGATGCTGAAGGACGGTGTCCTCAGCAGGCTGGATGTGGCCTTCTCACGCGACACTGAAGAGAAGGTGTACGTACAGCACCGTATTCTGGAGCATAGCAAGGAGCTGTACCGCTGGCTGCAGGAAGGGGCGCATGTCTACGTGTGCGGCGATGAGAAGCATATGGCCCATGATGTACATTCCGCACTGCTTACAGTGATCCAGGAGGAAGGCGGACTCAGCCCGGAAGCGGCTGCCGCCTATCTGGAGACCCTTCAGCAGGAGCAGCGTTACCAGCGTGATGTCTATTAAGCGGGACTTAAGCGAAAGAGGAGAGAATCAGCAATGGCAAACAATGAACCAGCGGTGAAGCCGATTGGCGGACCGCCGAGTGATGTTGAACATATTAAGCTGGAGAGCAATTATCTGCGCGGGGCGCTTGTCGAGACCCTCAGCAATCCGATTACGGGAGGTCTGCCGGAGGATGACAACCGGCTGCTGAAATTCCACGGCAGCTACATGCAGGATGACCGCGATCTGCGCAGTGAACGGGAGCGCTCCAAGCTGGAGCCGGCTTTCCAGTTCATGCTGCGGGTAGTAGCGCCCGGCGGCGTGGCGTCTGCTGCACAGTGGCTTGTCATGGATGAGCTTGCTCACAAGTATGGCAACGGGACACTGCGTCTGACGACGCGGCAGGCTTTTCAGATGCATGGGGTGCTGAAATGGAACCTTAAGAAGACGATCCGAACGATTAACGACACCCTGATGACTACACTTGCGGCCTGCGGTGATGTTAACCGTAACGTGATGAGCAGCCCGAACCCTTATCAATCCGAGGTTCATGCCGAGGTCCAGGAATGGGCCAACAAAATCAGCGATCATCTTGCCCCGCGTACCCGTGCGTATCATGAGATCTGGCTGGACGGCGAAAAGGTTGTGGACAGCAAGGTAGTTGAGCCGATCTACGGCCCGGTCTACCTGCCCCGCAAATTCAAAATTGGCCTGGCGGTGCCTCCGTCCAATGATGTAGATGTGTTCTCCCAGGATCTGGGCTTCATCGCCATTTTGGAGGACGGCAAGCTGGCCGGCTTCAACGTGTCGGTCGGCGGCGGCATGGGGATGACGCACGGCGATACGAATACGTATCCCCAATTGGGGCGGATCATCGGCTTCTGCCGTCCGGAGCAGATGATTGATCTGGCGGAGAAGACGGTTACGATCCAGCGTGATTACGGCAACCGTTCGGTCCGCAAGAATGCCCGCTTCAAGTACACGATCGACCGGCACGGACTGGAGTGGTTCAAGGGAGAGCTGCACGAACGGCTGGGCTGGACGCTGGAGCCGGCGCGCGGCTATCACTTCGATCATAATGGCGACCGGTACGGCTGGGTGAAGGGGATGGACGGCAAATGGAACCTGACGCTCTATATCCAGAGCGGACGGATTCAGGATCAGGAGGGCTACCCGCTGATGACCGGCCTGCGCGAGATTGCCAAGATTCATAGCGGAGACTTCCGGCTGACCCCGAACCAGAATCTGATTATCGGCGGAGTGACCCAGGCGAAGAAACGCAAGATTACAGAGCTTGCCAAGCAGTACGGGCTGACGGACGGTGCCCATCATTCTGCACTGCGCAGAAGTGCGATGTCCTGTGTGGCCCTGCCGACCTGCGGGCTGGCTATGGCGGAGGCGGAGCGATATTTGCCGCACCTGCTGGATAAGCTGGAGGTTATCATAGATGAAGCCGGGCTGCGTAATGAAGAGATTATCATCCGTATGACCGGCTGCCCTAACGGCTGTGCCAGACCGGCGCTGGGCGAGATTGCTTTTATCGGCAAAGGTCCGGGCAGATATAATATGTACCTGGGTGCAGGCTTTACCGGAGACCGGCTGAACAAGCTGTACAAGGAGAACATTGATGAGCAGGAGATTCTGGCCACTCTAGAGCCGATTATTCATGGTTATGCCAAGGAACGCACTGCTGGTGAACACTTCGGCGATTATGTGATCCGCAGCGGATATGTCAAGGCCGTTACTTCGGGGCTCAATTTCCACGACTAACGGCTAATGCCTGGCGGTCTGCATATGCCGTAGTTAACAATAACTTGTACAGATTAGCCATCACGGGAATGCAAATCATGAGCCTGTTTTCTGGTGTTTTTGCGGGAGACAGGTTTATTTTGTTTGTTTATTTGGATTTTCGGCGGTTTTCTTTCATAATATAGAGTAGCAATACACCATTATAACTAAGAGCCATTATATATAGTGAGTAATGGTTTCTGTACAGAAGAGGCGAATTGAATGATCATTATGAAATCGATGGAAGAGATTGAGAAAATGCGGGCAGCCGGTAAAATACTGGCGGAATGCCACCGGCAGATTGCCGGGTTGATCAAGCCGGGAATTACGACCTGGGAGATCGACCAGTTTGCCGAGAAGTTCATCCTCTCCCAAGGAGCAACCCCGGAGCAAAAAGGCTATCACGGTTATCCGTATGCCACCTGCGCATCTGTGAATGATGTCATCTGCCATGGCTTCCCGAAGCATGAGGAGCTGAAGGATGGAGATATTGTAACGATTGATATGGTAGTCAACCTGAACGGCTGGCTGGCGGATTCGGCCTGGTCCTACGGGGTGGGTACAATTAGTGAGCAGGCGGAGAAGCTGCTGGCGACGACCAAAGAATCTCTGTTCAAAGGCATCGAGCAGGCTGTAGCCGGCAACCGCATAGGGGACGTAGCGCATGCTATCCAGGTATACGCCGAATCTAACGGCTATTCCGTAGTCAGGGATTTCATTGGTCACGGGATTGGCTCCGAGATGCATGAAGCCCCTGAAGTGCCTCATTACGGCCCGGCGGGCAAAGGCCCTCGGATTAAGGAAGGCATGGTGTTCACCATTGAGCCCATGCTCAATACAGGCAGCTACCGGACCAAGGTGGATGCAGACGGGTGGACTGCGCGCACCATTGACGGAGGCCTGTCGGCCCAGTATGAGCATACGCTGGCGGTCACCCCGCAGGGGACCATTATTCTGACAGAGCTGTAAGGCTAAGCTTCAGCCTGATAACTTCATGCAGATTGTAAGATTAACCCGGACTGTGGTCATGTTTTCATGCCGCAGACCGGGTTTTTCTGTCTAACTGTGTCGGAATTCACGGCTTGCTTCTTTTTTATTGCATATAATGGGTAGACTTTAATGCTGAATAGAATAGAGGCTTGTGTAATGGCAACCGATAAACCGTGTAAGAATCTGCATCGCTCTCCCAGCCCGGCGCAGTGTATGGAGCATTATGGCTGCATCTATGAGAACAATCATCTCATTACGTTGCTGGTGGACCCGGAGAGTGGCGGTATTACTGATGCGAACCGGGCAGCCTGTGAGTTCTACGGCTACAGCATCCGGCAATTCAGGCAACTCCGGATCTGTGATCTGGCCGCTGACCGGACTTCGGGGGTTCAGGAGTTTGTGGATAAGGCGCTGCCTGAAGGCATGGACGGGAAGAACCGTGTGTTCATCGACCGCCATATCCAGGCCCGCGGGGAGCCCATCGATGTGGAGGTTCATACCGGCATGATGACGATGCTGGGGAAGAATTGCGTGTACACCGTAATTCATGATATCAGTGAACGGGTCCGCTCGGAGCAGCGGCTCAGAGAAAGCGAGGAGCGGTACAGGGATCTGGTCGAGCTCTGCCCCGAGCCCATTCTGGTCTACAGCGGGGGCACGATCCTGTTCGCCAACAAGCAGACTGAGCGGATGTTCGGCAATCCGAGGCAGGAGCTGATCGGCAGGAGGATCGAGGATTTCTTCGAGGAAGTGTACTTTCAGAGTGCGGAGCATAACAAGCTGCAGACAACAGGTCTGCTGAAGGAACGCTTCCGTATTGAGCAGCGGCTGATCAGGCAGCAGGACAACCGCATCTTTGATCTTGAAATTTCCGGCGTGCCGGTTATTTATGAGGAGTCCAAGGCGCTGCAGCTGGTGTTCAGGGATATCACTGAGAGCAAGAGGGAGATGGAGCGGGCGGTCCGGCTTCAGGAGCACCGGCATGCGGTATCCTTTCCGCTCTACAGCAAGGCGGTTCTGGAGAAGCTCTACATTCCGGCAAGAACCTTAAGCGGCGATTTCTTCATCTTCCATAAAGTCAATGAAGAGCAGGTCATCGGCTTCATCGGTGATGTGACGGGGAAGGGGATTACGGCCGCGCTGAATATCTCGGCCCTGCGGGTACTTTTCATGGACAGCCTGTCCTGTACACAGGACCCCGTGCAGGTGTTGAACGATCTGAATTCCAAAGCGCTGCAGCATCTGGGTGAGGATTATGTCGCCGGCTGCTGCTTCCTGCTCGACTTCAAGACAGGACAGCTCAAGGCTGCCGGAGCCGGGATTAATGAATTTCTCTATGTTCCCCGGGGCAGGGGCATGGAGAGGGTCATCGTTAAGGGGGCACCGCTCGGCATGTTTGAGAGCAGTGAGTTTGAGGAGAAGACCCTCCCGTTCGAGTCCGGAGACCGTTTTTGCTTTTATAGTGACGGAATGGAGCTGCTGTTCAGCACAGAAGAGCTCGGGCGGGAGCACAGTTATCTTCTGGAGAGGTTTGCCGGGGCTGCTCTGCAGGATGACTGCACCTGGCTCAGTCTGAATATCAAGTGACGGCCGGGGAGCGCTGTTGTAGAGCCAAGGCAGAGAAGGCAAAGTGTCAGCGGCAACATCAGCAGGACGGAGATTTCAGAATTGTTAAGGAGTGGGCCATGGAAGCTATTCATAAGGAAGTGATGCTTCACGGTCTGGAGCATCATCAGATGATCATTGACGGAATCATTCGGGAGCTTGACCTCGAAGCCCATGCTTTTGATATCCGCCTGATTCTGATCGAAGCGGTAACTAATGCCTATTATCACGGGAACCTCAGCGATTGCAGCAAGCCGATTACCATCCGTTATCTGCTTATGGATCAGCTGCTTAAGCTTCAGATTGAGGATTCGGGGGCCGGGGACGGCAAGGTGGTGTTCCCGGAGGCTATCGGGAACCATGAATTGATGGATGAAGGGGGCCGGGGCTTGTATCTGATCCGCTGCTTCTCGGACAGTGCTGAGATGATACATCATACGATGTACATCAGCAAGAGTATCGGTTCCTTATAGAGTCAAGAAGGGGAGAGTTCTGTGAAATTAAGTTTAATAGTTAAAATGAGCATCCTGTTGTTTCTGATTATCAGTATCCCGCTGGGCATATCCGGCTACGTATCCTATCAGCTGGCATCCGGTGCCTTGCAGAAGACGATTGAAGAGGAATTAAGAGGGACCACTGCTTCTGCTGCGAAAGCGGTGGATGCCGAGCTTGAAGCAGTTGGCACGAATCTGGGAATCGCCAGCAAAAATAGCGTATTGGCCGATTTTGCCGGGAATCCGTCTGTGGCGTCCCTCAAAAGCACAGCGTTTTATTATATTTCCGGTGTGCAGAAAGACAACACCAAGCTATTGGAATCGCTGATTATCGCAGATACAAACGGCAGGGTGCTGATGACTAGCAGCTCCGGGGAGACGGGGCCTGATGTGAAGGACCGTCCGTACTTCCAGGAAGCGCTGCAGGGCAAGGACGCAGTCAGTGAGGTTATCCTGTCACGGGAGACGAATCAGTACATCGTAGCGATCGCCAGACCGCTGCGGGTGAAGGATCAGATTACCGGCGTGCTGATCGGAACCGCCTTGTTTGAGAATATCGCCTCACCGGTGACAGAGGTGAAGATTGGAGAGCATGGATACGGATATATGCTTGACCGTACCGGTCTCATCGTCTCGCATCCGGAGCAGGACAAGGTCCTGAAGGAGAAGCTGGACAGCGGCAGCAATGCTGAATTAAATGCGCTGGTCCAGCGGATGAAGGCGGGAGAAACCGCGCATGGCTTCTACACCTATGAAGGCGTACATAAATATGTTTCTTTTCAGCCCGCAACCCATTGGGTTGTAGCCACAACGGCCAATGTGCAGGATTACATGGCTCCGGCGGCCGAAATCCGTAACACTACGCTGATCCTCATCCTGGTCTGTATTGCCATTGCTATGGTGGCAGCGTATTTCTTCACCACCCGGAATATTGTGAATCCGATCCGGAAGCTGGAGCGAGCCATGGGCCTGGCAGGTGACGGCGACCTGACCGTTCATACGTCAATTCAAACCGGGGATGAGCTCCAATTGCTAAGTGAATCGTTCAACACCATGATTGACAAACAGGAGGCGATTATTGAGAAAGTGAGAGCGGGTTCCCTGTCCCTCACCTCCATGTCGGAGGAGATGGCGGCATCTTCAGAGGAGATCAGCGCCTCTATTCAGGAAATCAGCTCCAGTACCCAGGAGATTGCATCCGGCGCAGAGAACAACAACCAGTCGGTCATCAATGCTTCCCAGGTGCTCGTTCAGCTCTCCAGTCTGGTGCAGCTGGCGCAGAGCAAGGCGTCGGCTACCTCCGGCAATGCGGAGACTACTCATCAGGCGGCACAAGAAGGAAGAGCCAGAGTCATTCATACCGTAGAAGCAATGAATACCATTCACAGCAGCACCAAAGAGACCGAAGCATTATTGTATACGGTCAGCGGGTTGTCGGAGAAGGTATCCGCAATTACCGGTACCATCAACAAGATTGCCGAGCAGACGAATCTGCTGGCTCTGAATGCGGCAATTGAAGCCGCTAGAGCAGGAGAGAACGGCCGAGGCTTCAGTGTGGTGGCCGGTGAAGTCCGGAAGCTGTCGGATGAGACCCACACCAATGCCGGTGAGATTACGGATCTGGTCAACGAGATGATCTCGCGGATTACCGAGGCCGTAGATTCGATGAGAGGCGCGGCCGGAGCAGTAGAGAGCGGCGTGAGCATTGTGAATGAGACGGACCGAGCCTTCGTCCATATCATACAGTCTGTTGAGATGATCACGGATAATGTGCAGGAGATTCTGGATATTACCAGAGATGAAGTAGCTACCTCAGACCAGATCATCAAGCTGATTGATTCTATGGGCACGATCTCGGAACTCGCGGCAGCAAACACAGAGAATGTATCCAGCGCTACAGAAGAACAGGCGGCTACGGTCAATAATTTTGCAGCCTCCGCCCAGGAGATCAGTGCCATGGCTAATGAGCTGGAGATTCTTGTAGAGAAATTTAAAATCAGGGGTGAGTAGCTTGAGCGAGATGATCATTGAGATGCCGGAGCTGTTCTCGGTTGAGGAAGCCGGTCAGTTCAGGGAGACAGTACGGGGTTATATTCTTGGGGGACATTCAAGCTTCCTGCTTGATTTCGGGACCTGCCGTTTCATTGACAGTACCGGTCTTGGAGTGATTGTCAGCTCCTACAAGAAATGTGTAGAGGCGGGAGGCACCATCAGGCTGACGGGCCTGAACGACAATGTACGGAAGATTTTTGAGCTGACCCGCCTGACCCATGTGTTTGAAATCATATAGACCTGTTAACTTGAACAAAGGCAGGGCCGCCCTTCACAGGACGGTCCTGCCTTTGCCGTTGCTTTCGGTTGAATCACTTGATCCTGCAATGCGGCGCATCCTGCTAATCGGTGATGTTCCGCGTGTAATACTCGATGATGTCCTTGCGGCGGATGATGCCGAGGAAGATTCCGCTGTCGTCCACTACCGGAACGAAGTTCTGGTCTGCTGCCAGAGTCAGCATATCCTCCATCTGCGCGTGGATCTCGACGCTCTCGTTATGCACATGACGCTGAATGGAGCCAACGGTCACCTCGTTCATATTCGCGAAGCTCAGTCCGTCGGTGTTCTTCAGCTTCCATAGCAGATCGCCCTCCGACAAGGTCCCAACATATTTACCGGCATCGTCAATAATTGGAATGGCCGAATAATAATGATTCTCCAGCTGATCCAGCGCTTCCCGCATAGAGATCGAGGAAGTAATGAACGCAACCTGATCCTTGGGCAGCAAAAATGAGGATATTTCCATAGGTTAGTCTCCTTTACAGTAGGATGAAGTACATAACGTTATTACAATTAAAACATAGAACAGGATGAAAGCGCATTAAAAATCAGGTTACAACTTTGAGATGTTGCGGTTATGCAACGGATACTACGGATACGAGGCCATACAGAAAAAGGATATGCCGTCCTTCCAAGGGAAGAACCGTCATATCCTGAGCCGTTTTTGTGAAAAGAAAACTTCTTGAGAGAGTCAGCCGTTCTGTCCGTTGTCGTGGCTGAGCTGCCAGTGGATGCCGAATTTGTCCTTCAGGTTCCCGTAGGCCTTGCTCCAGAAGGTCTCCTGCAGCTCCATGTGTACAGTTCCGCTTTCCTTCAGCTTGTTGAACCAGAGACGAATCTTCTCTTCATCGGAATCTGTCACCGTTAGACTGATATTATTCCCTTCCGTGAACGGCATGCCGGGGAATACGTCAGAGAACATGACCGGGCTGCCGGCAATCATCAGATTGGCGTGCATGACGAGGTGTTTGGCTTCTTCCGGTACAGGATGGGACGGATCAGGCGGAGCCTCGCCGAAGGTCATGATATGCGGAGGTTCGGTTCCGAATACTTCAGCGTAATATTCTACAGCCTCTCGGGTATTACCATTGAAATTCAGGTACACATTGATTGCCACAATTGTCACTCCTTTTGTGTTAAATTAAGGCAAGGTCGTTACGGTCCCATTGTATCATGTGCCTGTGCATTCACAAATATTCGGGGCGGCTGTGCCTTCACCGTGCTGGTGAAGACGGTGGATTCTCAGGGACTCCGTTAAGGATATGATCTACCCAAGCATAACACCGGTTCAGATCTTGCGCGGAGATGAGGTCTGAGCGGTGCTCGAACATGATTTTCACTCCGCTGTTCTCCTCACGGATGATGCCCAGATAGTCTTCGATCGGGGCCCAGCCCTCCTCGGTGCTTAGTTCCGGCAGGACCGGGTAATGGCCGTGCTGGATGGCTTCGTTAATCTGAACATTCGACAGATGGATCAATGCCGCATACCTGGTGTATTTTCTCAGAAGGGTACGGGCATCGAAATTAGGGTCGAGCTTATCCTGCTGATACAATCGGCCGGTATCCAGACACAACTTAATATCCGGATAGGCAAGCAAGAGCTGTTCCAGAAAATCATGCTGGTAGACATAACTGTTCAGTCCATCGAACTCCAGAATGGGCTGGAACCGGTACTCCCGGCCCTTTCGGCTAAGCCAGTCGAAGAGAACTTTACTGTGCTGTATCAGTTCATTCAGAGAGAGTTCATTCTCATAAATATATTCCTTCCTGTCAGCAAATCTCCAGGAGCTCCAGTCTACCTGAGGATCTAGGATAACCGGCTTGGGATAATGAAATAATACGTAATCTGGTTGTAGACTCACCATATAATCCAGCTCTTCCTGGATCTGCTGGAATGCTTCAGAACGCACGTAATCATCCGGCGAGAGAAATAGGGCATCTCTTAGTCTGGCAGGATTGGCGCGGAGCGGATAATGGACTCCTGTGCGGAATCCGTACTTCTGTGCTGCTTCAATCAGCGTCTGACAATCTTCATCGGACGGGAAAGAACAAGCCTCTATACCATAGAATTCGGCTTTGAAATCCTTGTGGAACTTGCCAGGATCAAATCCCCCATATTGACCTATCATAAATCGCTGCATCTATACACCCCGCATATAATTACATGAAGTACATAACGTTATTACAATTAAAACATAGAACAGGATGAAAGCGCATTAAAAATCAGGTTACAACTTTGAGATGTTGCGGTTATGCAACGGATACTACGGATACGAGGCCATACAGAAAAAAGGATATGCCGTCCTTCCAAGGGAAGAACCGTCATATCCTGAGCCGTTTTTGAAAAGGAGAGTTACCTAAGGACATCAGCTTTTATTGCTCTTGCCTTATTACCTTTGAATTACAGGACCTGATAAATGCTCAAATTCGACCAAGTAGGGGGATTAAACTCGGCAGTGCCCGAAGCAAGAGTGATAGAAGCCGTCAAGGTTAACGTTGGATTAGGGCCGGCACCAGTCTGGATTAAACCGCTGGATTCCTGGGTGAAGGCGGCTAAACCAGAACCAGCTGCATTTCTCTGCGTGCCAGTGCTTATATTTTGTTGAACGCCGTCGAGGAAAACCAATATTTGCGAAGCAACGACGGGGATACTCCCATTTGTTATTCGAATTCTCAAATTAAAAGAAACGAAGTAGAAGCTATTGGGTTGTAATTGAATACCTTGACCGCCGTTCACAAGGGAGATACCTGAGCCAAAAATAAAATTTTGTACAAATGTAATATTCGTAGGCGTTGCTGTTACTGGACCCGAAGGGTGAAAACTGGCATTGTTGGCCACTGGCCCGGTTGGGCCCGTCTCGCCGGTTACGCCTGTCTCGCCGGTTACACCCGTCACGCCGGTAAGCCCGGTTAAGCCCGTCATACCCGTGACCTCACCGGTTAAACCTGTCGCGCCGGTAACCCCTGTCGCACCAGTTACCCCGGTTAAGCCCGTCATGCCCGTGACCTCACCGGTAAGCCCGGTCGCGCCCGTTACACCCGTGGCACCCGTCACACCTGTTAAGCCCGTCATGCCTGTCGCCTCACCGGTAAGCCCGGTCGCGCCTGTCATGCCCGTGACCTCACCGGTACCCCCGGTAGCACCCGTTAGACCTGTGGCACCCGTCAAGCCCGTCAAGCCCGTCATACCAGTAACGTCACCGGTAAGTCCGGTAGCGCCGGTTACGCCGGTAGCGCCAGTGACGCCGGTAGCGCCAGTGATTCCTGTGGCACCCGTCACTCCGGTAGCACCGGTCACGCCTGTGGCGCCGGTGATCCCCGTGGCACCTGTGTCCAAGGTTGCGCCCGTTATGCCCGTGGCACCCGTCGCTCCGGTCATGCCAGTAACGCCGGTTGCTCCGGTTACACCAGGCCCAGTCACCCCGGTTGCACCTTGCACTCCAACCTGGAGCCACCCTTGGGGATAAGTCACCCCGCCATTCTGACTGCTGCGATAGTATAAAGCCGAATCGGAGAAATATAGCTGTTGTACATAATCTCCGACACGTGATACATAAATCGTCCATACCGACGGGTGTGCGACTCCCGGAGGACCATTCACTGGGCCAGCCGGATCGGCGGGTACTCCCGAGCTGCTGTATACACCGGCAGTTCTAAAGTGAATGTCATCTAGATCGCTGGTCGATGGTTCATCATTGCTGATTGGAAAGACACCGGCTGTTACACCGAGCGCCACATCTCCGGTTAACCCATTGACACTAAGTGCTCCACCCTCTGCTCCCGGAGCTCCGATAGGTCCAGCAGGACCAACAACCGGTCGAATATCTGCAGCTGTCTGGAGCTTGGATTGCAGCATCATTTCATGGCGGATAATTTTTTTCAACATAGCTTGAGTACTGCTACTGACCTGACCTAATTCGGCAAGTGTAACGGGAGTGGTTCCTGGAAGGGTGCCGACCGCATACTGAATCTTCTCTCCTTCAGCATTGAGGATATGCGCCAGTCCTAATTCCTCCATGGCAATAGAGGAAAATAATAGATTAATTACATCGTCCCGCGATATGGATATCGTTGGGGTGATATTGGGCAGGTTCGGTTTTGACAAGTGATTCCCTCCTTATCTACAAAATGGGCAGGGGGCTCTTGCCCCCTTGCTCATCCCTTAATCCTCCTCAAAAAGCGGAATCTGTTCGTTTAACGGAACCGGATAATACTCAGGTTAGACCGATCCGTAACATAAGTTCCCGTACCGGCGCTTAGGTTATAAGTAGCATCGAGAGTCATGGTATTGTCAGTGGCGCCGGTCTGAAGAAAACCATTTCCTTCTAGAGAGAAATACACGGTAGCTCCAATCCCGCCATTTTTTTGTCCGGTAACCGTTATAGGCTGGACATTACCGTTCAATCTAACTATCATTTCAGAACTGGTTACATTGTTTGTTTCAGCAGAGAGCTCAATAGTTATGGTAAACGAAACATAATATAAGCTGTTTGGGAGCACCGTGATATTGCTTGGGGGCGTTCCAAGTTCAATTCCGCTGCCATTAATAAAAATTTCTTGAAATACAATAGGTGTTAAGGTCGAAGGTACTGCAGCCGTTGCGGGCTCAAACATCGCATTGTTAGTTACAATAATAGGCCCGGTGACGCCGGTAGCCCCCGTAACGCCGGTAGCTCCGGTGAGTCCAGTGGCCCCTGTCAAACCAGTAGCGCCAGTGAGCCCGGTCTCCCCAGTGATGCCAGTAGCCCCGGTGAGTCCAGTGGCTCCGGTGAGTCCGGTAGCCCCCGTCACCCCGGTCTCCCCGGTGAGTCCGGTAGCCCCTGTCAAACCAGTAGCGCCAGTGAGCCCGGTCTCCCCAGTGACCCCAGTAGCCCCGGTGAGTCCAGTGGCTCCGGTGAGTCCGGTAGCCCCCGTCACCCCGGTCTCCCCAGTGACGCCGGTAGCCCCAGTTAAACCAGTAGCCCCGGTGTCACCGGTCGCTCCAGTGAGTCCGGTGGCTCCGGTGACGCCCGTGGCTCCGGTAACGCCGGTAGCCCCGGTAACGCCGGTAGCCCCGGTAACGCCGGTAGCTCCTGTCAATCCAGCAGCCCCGGTGACGCCAGTAGCCCCCGTCACACCCGTAGCCCCCGTCCCCCCGGTAGCTCCGGTGACACTGGTGGCTCCGGTGGCTCCGGTGGCTCCAGTATCACCGGTGGTTCCGGTTGGCCCACGAGCACCGATTTCTTGCCAATCTGACCAGTTCTGGCCACTGTTTGTACTACTGCGGTAATATAATGCTAGGTTGGAAATATACAACTGCTGGATATAAGGCCCTACCTGGGAGACGTAAATCGTCCATGACGGAGGATTGTCAACTCCCAGTGGACCATGTTCCGGACCTACACCATTTGGATTTCCCGAGCTATACACCCCGGCATTGATTAATCCGTTCAAATCTTGGGTTGATGGTTCATCGTTACTGATTGGAAAGACACCAGCCTCTGTACTCAACACAACATTGCCCGTCAATCCATTGACGCTGTTTACTGCACCGGCAGCGCCGGTTACCCCCGTGGCTCCTGTGGGTCCGACTAATGATGGAATATCGGAAGCGGAGGTGAGTTTTGAATCCAACATCATTTCGGTGCGGAATACGGAATCGAGCATCGATTGAGCACTGCTGTTTATCTGAAGAACCTCACCCAACGTAGCAGGTGTGCTCCCCGGAAGTGTGCCCAAGGCAAATTGGATGTTTTCCCCTTGGGCATTAATAACATGCGCTAAGCCCAACTCTTCCATTGCGATGGAAGAAAATAATAGGTTAAGCACATCATCTCGAGATAAAGTGATCGTTGGCGTGATATTGGGCAGATTAGGCTGTGACAATATAACCCCTCCTTTTATATAAGATACATCACTCTATTCAGGTGTATTAGTTACAGTGTTAGGCATATCATTCATTTAAGTAGACTTTATGGATTTAATAATTGGTGTAATAGAATTCGCCGGAAGCCCGTTTTCACCTGCATTATGCCCCGCACAGTTGCTCCATACGTCATGGAAATGGACGGTGGGGCATTTTTTTGTGTGCAGTCAGCAGGAATAAACTGGAGTGTTATCGAATATTAGCGATTATCAACAAAATTCGACTTTCAACTACATACATACGCGGGGGTTTGCGCAATGAAAACATGGAAAAAGACAGTATTCTTGATCGTTACCTTCGGACTGATCTTTCTGCTCCCGTTACTAGGAAGTCTGGCGAAATGGAAGGGGATGCCCCCGGGTTACGGGGATTTCCCGGCCCAGAAGGTCGAAGCTGACCCCGGGTTCAGCCTGCTGTATTTCTCGCTTGCCTGCGTTGTGGCCCTGATCATCACACTGGTCCTGGTATTCCCCGGATGGTTCGGCTTCAAGAAGACGGAGGAGGCACCCCGGAAATCGGGGGCGGCCACCCCTTTCCCTATCTGGTTCTGGTGGAGCCTGCCGGTGCTTGCGCTTAGCTGGTTCCTAATGTGGGCCCGGGTGAAGCTGTTTGTCTCGCTGGAGCATTACACGTTTGTTCCCCTCTGGTGGTCCTTTATTCTGATCCTGGACGGTTTGGTCTACCGGAGAAATCACGGAGCTTCGATCATCTCGCGCAAGCCCCATGTGATGCAGCTGCTGGCGGTGGTGTCCTGCTTCAGCTGGTTTGCTTTTGAATACCTGAATTTCTTCGTCCTGGAGAATTGGTATTACCCCAATAATGAAGTGTTCTCTAACTTCGGCAATGTGTTCTGGTTCTCCTTATCCTATACAACGGTTCTTCCGGCCATCTTCGAATGGTACTTACTCCTCAAGACCTTCCGTCTGTTCCGCAACCGTTATAGCCATGGGCCTAGGCTGAAGGTGTCACGCATGTGGCTGATCGTCTATTATATTCTCGGGCTGATCCTGGCCTTCGGCATGGGCTATTATCCGTATCTGCTGTTCTGGGTGCTGTGGGTTGCGCTGGTTCCGATGCTGTCCGCAGCGATGGCGCTTGCCGGTTACTGGACCCCCTTCACCCCGGTGAAGAACGGAGACTGGTCCAAGGTCATTCTGGTGGGGCTGGCTACGGTGTTCAACGGCTTCTTCTGGGAGTTCTGGAACTTTGGCAGTGAGTGGTTCCATGACGATGCTCCTACCAATCCGAATTACTGGAAATACTCGGTGCCTTATCTGGACAAATTTCATATTTTCTCCGAGATGCCGGTTCTGGGCTATTTCGGTTATCTGTTCTTTGGGCTGAATTGCTGGATTATCTGGCTGATCGCTGCCTATGTATTTAAATTCGATGCCGATATTGAAGTTACGGGAGAACAAGGCTAAAGGTGGAGTACAATGATTGCTAATGACCATTATCAGGTCCTGGAGACCATTTCAGATAATCCTATAAAAGCCGTGTACCGGTGTACAGAGGCTTCCTCCGCAGAAACGGTCATTCTCAAGGTGTTAAAATCGGAGTTTGCCGGCACCGAAGCCGTAATGCGCTTCAAACAGGAATATAAGCTGCTTACAGAGCTCAGCACCAGCGCAGAAGGGGTTATCCGTCCCCTGAGGCTCGAAGAGCAGAACGGTCTGTACGTCATGGTCCTTGAGGATATTGCCGGACGTTCGCTCAAGCGGATCCTGGCGGAAGAGCAGCCGGAAGAGGAGGCCTTACTGAAGCTGGCGGTCAAGGTTGTGGATATTCTGGGCTCCATTCATGAGCAGAACGTAATCCATAAGGATATCAAGCCGTCGAATATCATCTGGAACCGGGAGCGGGATATTGTTCAGGTGATTGATTTCGACCTTGCAGTGAAGCTGTCCAAGGAGAGACGGGATTTCCAGAACAGCGGCTTGCTGGAGGGCAGTCTGCTGTACATCTCACCGGAACAGACCGGCCGGATGAACCGGAATATAGATTACCGGAGTGACTACTATTCACTAGGTGTGGTCCTGTACGAGATGATGACCGGCATCATGCCGTATCCATCGTCCGAGATGATGGAGCAGATCTATTCCATTATTGCAAAGGAAGCCGTCTCCCCTTACCATGCAACCGGAGGCAGGGTTAGCAGCGGCTTGTCGGCGGTCATTATGAAGCTGATGGAGAAGTCGTCGGAGGACCGGTACCGCAGCGCGCACGGCATCAAGGCCGATCTGAAGAAATGCCTGGCCGGGCAGGAGGATTTCGTGATTGGAACGGAGGATCTCCTGAACACCTTCCGCATTCCGCAAAAAGTAGTCGGCAGACAGCAGGAGCTGTCCACCCTGGAGACGGCCTTCCGCAGCAGTGTCAACGGGAATTCACAGGTCATGCTGGTCTCCGGTGATGCAGGTGCAGGCAAAACGGCACTGGTTCATGAGCTGCACCGGACAATCAGCCGGGAGAAGGGGCTGTTCGCGGAAGGGAAGTTCGACCAGTACAATAAGAATATTCCTTACAGTGCGCTCATACAGGCCTTTCGCAGGCTGGTCAGCCAGCTGCTGGAGAGTCCGGATGAGGATTACAAGAGTGAGGTCAGCCGCTCGCTGACCCGGCTGCTTGACGGCAACGGCGCTGTGATTACGGGATTAATCCCTGAGCTTGCTGTCTGGACCGGGACCCAGCCTGAGCCGGAACCGCTGAGTCCGGCCGAGGAGATGAACCGGTTCTTCCTGACCTTTGCCAAGTTCGTGCAGGCCATGACGCATCCGGACCGGCCGCTCGTCCTCTTCCTGGATGATGTCCAGTGGGCGGATTACTCCAGCCTGCAGCTCGTGGAGAAGCTGGTGCTGGATAACCATCTGCAGCGGATGTTTGTGATTTGCTCCTTCCGGCAGAATGAGATCCACGAAGGTCATCCGCTGTTCTCCGCGATGGTTAAGATCGGCAAAAATCGTGAAGTTGGACGTATTCACCTTCAGCCGCTGCAAGAGACGGATGTGCAAAGCCTTGTGGCTGACACGCTATACAGCAGCATGGAACGGGTCGAAGGGATAACCGGACATTTATACAAGCGGTCGAAGGGGAATTCCTTTTTCCTGACAGAAATGCTGAAGGATCTTCACCGGCGCGGGATTATCTTTTTCGACAAGCAGAACGGGGAATGGAGCTGGAGCCTGGAGCAGCTGGAGGCACTGCCGGTCCATGACAGTGTGGTGGATTTCCTGGTAGGACAGCTGCAGCATCTGCCGGGGGAGGTCCGTCATATCCTGATGCTTAGCTCGGCGGCCGGCAGCGTATTCGACTACGGGATGCTGACACTAATCGGCGAGGAAGCGCCGGAGGTGATTGCCGCCGCGATTACGCGTGCGGTCCAGGAAGAATATATCGTCCCTGCCGACCACAAGTACGCCATATTCTCTGCTACACTTGCTGAATCCGGCCCCGAGGCTGCGCAGATTGGCATCCGGCTGAAATTTGCCCATGACCGGATTCAGCAGGCCTTCTACCAGCTGCTTGATCCTGAACGGGGGAAGAGGCTTCATCTTAGTATCGGCCGGCTGTTGCTGCGGAATCTTGGAGAGGAGGAAATCGCGGACAAGCTGGTCGATATTGCAACCCATATTAATAAAGGGCTGGAATTAATCACTGACAGCTCGGAGGCGCGTGAGATCGTCGCTCTGAATCTGCGGGCAGCCTACAAGGCCAAAGCAGGATACGGGTATGATTCGGCCTTCCTACTGCTTGAAGCGGCAATGGAGTTGCTCCCGGAGCAGATCTGGAGTACAGACCCGGGGCAGGCGGCGGAGATCTACAGGCTGTATGCGGAATGCAGCTATCTCACCCATCACATCGATCAGGGGGATCAGGCTTGCCGTCTGCTGCTGGAGCAAACTACGGAGCGGATGGCTATTGCGGAAATCTATGAGATGCAGACCAATCACTATATGTATCTGGGCATGATGCCCGAGTCGATTGCTTCGGGGAGGCGGGGGCTGAAGGCGCTCGGCATTAAGATTCCGTCCAAGGTTGGAATGCCCGCCGTCCTTAAGGAGCTGCTGGTCGTTAAGGCCGCGCTGCGGGGGAGAACACCGGAGACGATTTTTGCACTGCCGGAGATGCAGGACCCGGAGATGAAGCTGGTGATGCGGCTGCTGATTAACTTTATACCGCCTGCATTTATCTCCGGGGAGACCTCGTTGTTTGGTCTGGTGGTGCTGAAGAAGGTGGGCTTGACGCTGAAATACGGGAATTCGCCGGAGTCGGCGCTTGCTTTTATCGGCTATGCTATGCTCTTGTCCGGCTTCGGGGATACCCGGGGGGCCTTCGCTTATGGACGTCTCGGGATCAGAATTAACGACAAATTCAATGATCTGCAGTGGAAAGGCGCGGCGCATGTCCTGTATACGCTGTTCAGCCACGCCTGGACCGAGCCTTGGGATACGCTGCAGGACTGGTTCGGCACCTCCATTGAAGCCAGTCTGCGGACAGGCGATCTGCTCTACCTGGCCCATTCCGCCTTCTATGTGAATCTCTGGAATCCGTCGATGGACATCCCGGCTTTGCTTCAGGAAAGTGACCGTACGATCTCTATGATCGAGAACACGAAGTACAAGGAGTCGCTTGCCACAGCACAGCTGGCCCGCCAGTATTATCTCAGTCTTGCCGGAGAGCTGCCGGAGCGTACCTCATTCAACAATGAAGCCTTCAGCGAAGAGGTCTATCTGCACGAATTGCAGGAAGCAAGATATTATTCGGGAATTGCGATCTATTATATTTACAAAATGAAGCTGCTGTTTCTCTACGAGAAGCATGATGAAGCGCTGGAGTACATCGAGCGGGCGTATCCGATTATCGGGACGCTGGCCGGATCGGCTTTTATGGAGGAGTTCGCGCTGTACACCTTCCTGAATCTGGCTTATGCTTACAGGGATTTGGGTGTGAACGGCAAGCGGAAGGCCAGGTCCAAAATGCGCAAGGAGCTCGGCCGGGTACGCAAATGGGCCAGCAATGCACCGGGAACCTTCCGGCAGCATGAATATCTGATGAGAGCCGAATGGGCCCGGATCTCCGGGAACAGCACGCGCGCAGGCTATTATTATGATCTGGCGATCGAGGCCAGCGAGCAGGGCAGCTTCGTCCGCTATAAGGCACTCTGTAACGAGCTGGCGGCCCGGTTCTATATGGACAAGGGCTTCAACGAGTTCGCCGCCTATTTGCTCAGACAATCCGAATACTATTATTCGGTCTGGGGGGCCAAGGAGAAGATTGCGTTCATCAAGGAGCGATACCCCGCTCTTGCCCAGAAAATCAGCACCAAGGAGTTCATGCACGGCAGGACGGTGTCCGATTATACCGAGAGCATTGATCTGAATTCCATCATTCTGGCTTCGCAGGCCATCTCCAAAGAAATTGAGCTGAACCACCTGCTGGAAGCGCTGATGGAGATTGTAATCATGAATGCCGGGGCGCAGCGGGGCTGTATCCTGATGACCTCCAAGGCCAATCTTCTGGTCGAAGGGGAATATAAAGCGGACACAGACCGGATCTCCGTGGCGATTCATGAGTCGCATCAGCTGGACAATCTGCCTGTCGCCATCATCAGACAAGTGGAGAAGAGCCGGGAGAGCCTGATCTACAATGATGCCTATTCCGAGACTTCATTCGTGAATGATCCCTATATTGTGAGGCAGCAGCCGAAATCGATGGTCTGCATGCCGCTGATTAACCAGAATAAGACGATTGCCATTATCTATCTGGAGAATAATCTGGTGACCGGCGTATTCACCGAGGAACGGATGAAGATTATCAATCTGCTGTCCAGAGAGATGGTCTTCTCGCTTGAGAATGCCAGTCTGTATAATGAGCTTGAGCGCTCTGAGGAGAAGTACCGCCAACTGGTCAACAACCTGCAGGACGGGGTGTTCGTGGTCCAGGATATGCGGTGTGTCTATGTTAATGAGGCGCTGGAGCAGATGCTCGGCTATCAGCCGGGCGAGATGCTGGAGCAGCCCTTCGGGAATTTCATTACCCCCCCGGAGCGGGAGAAGGTGATGCATTATTATGCCAGACGAGTCGAGGGCAAGCAGGCACCGGAAGAGTACGAGACAAGGCTTTTGCATAAGGATAAGTCCCCTGAAGTCATCGCCATTCACAAGGTCGTCAGAATTATGTATCAGAATAAGCCGGCGATTCAGGGAACGATCAAGGATATAACTGAGCGCAAGAAGGCGGAGGAGGAGCTGCGGCGCCACAAGGAGCATCTGGAGGAGCTGGTGGCGGAGCGGACGAAGGAGCTGGAGTTCAACAACGGGGAGCTGAGCAAATATATCGGGCTGATTGAAAAGATCTCGATCACCGATGAATTAACCGGGCTGTACAACCGCAGATACTTCAATAAGCTGTTCCTGGATGAGGTGGACAAGGCTGCTGCCAGCAAACGGTATTTAACCTACCTGATGCTGGATATTGATTATTTCAAAAAATTCAATGACACCTACGGGCATTATGAAGGCGATACGGTACTGCGCAGAATAGGCGGGGTACTGAAGGAGCTGGCTGAACAGGCGGAAGGAACCGCGTTCCGGCTGGGCGGGGAGGAATTCGGGATTGTGGCCGCCGGACTGACCCCTCCAGAGTCCCGTGTGTTCGCCGAATTGATCAGACGAAGCATCGCGGAGCTGGGGATACAGCATGATCTCAGTCCCGAATACGGCAGAATTACCGTCTCTATCGGCGTAGCCGCCGTGCTTGTGGACGGGCTGCGCGAGGAGGATATCTACAAGCTGGGCGACGATGCGCTGTATCAGTCCAAGGCGGAAGGCCGCAACTGTGTTACATTGTTCGAGCGATAAGATTCAAGCGATAAGAGATGTACATAAATAAATAGGATTAGGGAGCTGTTGAAGCAATGAGTACCGATCACGAATTAGAAAAAGAATCAGAAATGGACCAGTTGCTGGAGGCTCTAAAAATATCTCTGCCGCTGGTGCAGCGTCTCTTTCCACTGGATGTAATGTTTGCCTTAACCGATGTGGAGAAGTTCATCTATCATCTGCCGGGCAAAGAGCTCCATGCCCGGGTCGGAGATGGGAGTCCCATTCCGCCAAGTGGGGGAATCCGGGCAGCGCTGGAGAGTGGAGAAGAAGTCAGCGCCACTATTCCCAAAGAAGTCTACGGGATACCCTTCAAGTCCTCATCAATGCCGGTCCGTGACCGGAACGGGGCGGTAATTGGCGTATTTACGATTGGAATCAGCCTCAGCAATCAGGTAACGCTCAGCGATGCAGCGAATGCGCTGGCGGTGACCTCTGACGAGATCAGCTCGACTTCGGTAGAGATTGCGGGCACGGCCTCGGATCTGGCGAATACCGTCGGGGATCTGAAGGAGCTGGGCCAGAAGGTGGTTGAGGATCTGCAGCAGACGGACGAGATTCTGGATTTCATCCGCAAGGTGGCAGACAACTCCAATCTGCTGGGGCTGAATGCAGCGATTGAAGCGGCCCATGCGGCTGAGCATGGACGGGGCTTCGGCATCGTGGCCCAGGAGATCCGCAAAATGTCCGTATCCAGTGCTTCATCGGCGAAGGATATTGCCGGCATTCTGCAGATGATCAAGCAGAAGATTAACCAGATGGATGCCGTGCTTACGGACTGTCTGGCCCAAAGCGAACGTCAAGCCGCAGCCACAGAGGAGATCACCGCCTCGATGCAGCAGCTCGCAGCCTCCGCCGTGGAGATTGAGAGTATCGCTCGTCTGATCTAATCCGCACCTGTCTCTAGTGTCAAAGAGTTCCTCCCCTGCATACAGTATTTGGACGAATGCCCAGTGTTACTTAAGGCTATAATCCAGTCTGAGGAGGAACAAATCATGCTTGATCCAGTATTGCAGGCACCGGACCTGAAGCTTGCCGCCGATTCTAACCAGGTGCTTAATTATAAGCGGGATGCGCACAATTATATTACGCAGCTTTTTGGCGAGCAGCTTCCGGCGATACGTAACGGGTTCTTCAATGCCCATATGAGCAAAGGCTTCATTGTCCAGCCGCACTGGCACACGAATGTGACGGAGATGGTCTTCGTGATTAGCGGTGAGCTGATTACCTCCGTGTTCGATCCGTTCACCCAGAAGCTGATGACCTATCATCTGCAGGCCGGACAAATCGCTGTCTTCCCGAAGGGCTGGTTCCACTGGATTCTGGCTGAGAGCGAACAAGCCCATTTCCTGACGATCTTCGATGCGCCGACACCGGATATTGTGTATGGTTCAGACTTCCTGCGGGCTGTTCCCGCAGAGGTTATCCAGCGCGCGTATTGTATCAATGAAGAGGAGTATGCCAAGGCCGTGGCTCCGCTTAAGGAGTCGATTATTCTCGGACCGCCTCCGGGCTGCGCCGTGGCAGGGTCTGCCGGGGGAATGAACATAGGCCCGCCCGCCAAAAGCATGCCCGCCTACGCAGCCCAGCAGCCTGCGGCGGCATTCTATCCTTATCCGATGTATCCGCGCCGCTAGGCGGTGGCTACGCTGTATTAATGATCTGAAAAGAAAAAGCAGGCCAGGGAGAAATTCCTTGGTCTGCTTTTCTATGGAATACAGGGTGTGCGTGGTTTATTTCGCTTCTTCCAGCTTGTGGTTAAGGTCCTTATATTGACTCAGCAGTTCGGACAGTGCCTGCTTAATTGCTGTTGCATCTGTGGCTTGTGCAGCCTCTGCCAGTGCAACCTGTGCTTTGAAAAGGCCGTCGATATACGCCGCATGTAAGGTTACCACATTGGCAAGCTTGCCGGATTCCAGAGAGTCAGGTACCGTTAATATGAGGTTTGCAGCTGCTGAGGCGGACGGAACTGCCTTAACACTGCCCCCAGTTGTCCCGTATTCCGGCACAGTGGCAAGCGGAACCGTTTCTGCGTCCGTCAATGTTCCAGGCATGGCTAATTGCACATCCAGAATGCCGGTTTGTTCTGTCCATGGAGCGGCAGACATTGGCGTGGTGAGAACCACGTTAAGCGCCTTCGTGCTTGTAAAATCATGGAATCGGCTGAGCGTATCCCGCCAGTCCTGGGATGTTTCCGGTGCATAGCTGTTCACCAGGCTCAGAACCTGTGGTTCAAGCATGGGGAGCAGTTTACTGTCTGGTGTGGCTGCAGCGGCCGTGCTTATAATGGCAGTGGGTCCCTGTACCGGGTGCGGTGCGATTTCCGTATCCGCGAAGACCGGGGTGGCGATACTGGACAGCAGCAGGGTGGATAGAGCCATTCTTTTCACGATTAGACGATTCATATACGAACACTCCTTCAGGTGGTTTGTCTTACAGCTCTCACTATAGCGGGCTTCTGTGGCAGGAGAGGGTCAGCAATGTGGAAAAACAATGGCAGAGTCCTATCCCGCTCTGCCGCTTGCTATAATGGTGAAGAGAAAATCACGGAGGGTACCTCGATGAACAATCAAACGGTCATTGCCGTTGTGGACGATGACGAGAATATACGCAATCTGGTGGAAGCTTATTTACATAAAGAGAATTACCGGACGATTGGCCTTGGAAGTGCCGAAGAGGCGTGGGATTTATGGAAGAATGATCCTCCCGGCATGTGGGTGCTCGATATTATGCTTCCGGGAATGGACGGCTATGAGCTGTGCAGGCGTATCCGTGATGAAGCGGAGGTGCCGATCATTATGATCTCTGCTAAAGATAGTGAAGTGGATAAAATCCTGGGTCTGGAGCTTGGGAGCGACGATTATCTGGTCAAGCCCTTCAGTCCCCGTGAGCTGGTAGCCCGGATCAACCGCCAGTTGAAAAGGTGGGAACGTCTTCACCCCTCCCAGTCTGCTGCTGTTCTGCCTGCTGTGCATACAGGGATAGAGCTGGGCAGTCTGCTGCTGCATCCTGAGGAGAGAAGATCCTTCTGGCGGGGAGCTGAAGTGGAGCTGACCAGCAAGGAGTTCCTGATGCTGATGGTCTTTGCGGGAAGTCCGAACCGGGCCTTTACGCGCGAAGAGCTGCTGGGCCATGTCTGGGGAGAGGATTATTTCGGCAGCGACCGCGCTGTCGACCATCTGATCAAGCGCATCCGCAAAAAAATGGACGGCCTGCCGCTGGAATCGGTCTGGGGACACGGCTACCGTATGAGAGAGGTGCAGAAATGAAGAGTATGGCGGAAAGGCTAAACCAGCGGATGAAAAAGCTGAAGCTGGTGCATCAGATCAACTTTGCTTTTGGGCTGTCTCTGCTGCTGGTCCTGTCTATCACGGGAGTGATGATCCATTATGTGCTGATGGACCATTTCATTGGCAAGGAGCAAGAGGGATTAAGGACGCTTGGCGCTTCCCTTACAGCGAGTCTGCAGCGGGCTCCATTCACGGAAGGAGGGGCATTCACAGTGGGAAAAAGCGAGCCGCTTACGGCTCCATATCCTACGCTCTACAGCGGAGTACAGGCCATCGTGAGCGACCAGCAGGGGAATGTGGTCTCGGGAAGTATCCCGGCCCTGCCCGTGCAGTCCGGAGTAACAGTGGATATCACAGCTATAGAGCAGGGGAGCCTGCAGAGCTTATGGGACGGCAATGATCCGCGTTATCTGGTGCAAGTCAACACGCTCCCCCAAGGCAAACTCACCCTGCTAACGCCTGTCAGCAGAATCAAGGTCATCGAGCAGTCGCTGCTGAAGCGGCTGATCCTTGTCTTTGCTGCGGGAGCGGCAGCGATGCTCCTGTTCAGCCTGTTCATTACGCGGAAGCTGATTGATCCGCTGATCAGCCTGCGTCAGGAGCTCCACAAAGTGAAAAGCCGCCGGTTTGCCGAGGTGAATCTGATCCGGGCGGGAGGTGAAATCGGTTCTGTCGCCAGGGCGGTATACGAGATGGCCGGTGAGCTGCACCGGTTCAACCGGGTGCAGAAGCAGTTTTTCCAGAATGCCTCGCATGAGCTGAAGTCTCCGCTGATGTCGATAGCCGGTTATGCGGAGGGCATTAGGGACGGGATATTTGAAGGAGAGGGCGTCCGTAAAGGACTGGATATTATTCTGAGTGAAAGCGGGCGTTTACGTGATCTGGTCAGCGAAATGACCCTTCTGGCGAAGCTGGACAGTGAAGAGGATATTTACCAGGCTGAGGATACGGATCTGGAGGAGCTGCTGAGCGAGGCGGTGGAGCGGGTCAATCCGCTACTGGCGGCAAGGAAGCTGCTGTCGCTACATCCGGCAGTCTCCGGGGACCATGGGGGGATGGTAAGAGCGGACCGGGATAAGCTGCTGCAAGCTCTGCTGAACGTATTATCCAATGCGGCCCGTTATGCCGAGAAGCGTATTGATGTAGAGGTGCATACAAGCAGGGGAAGGATTACATTAACGGTTGCTGACGATGGTCCGGGTATTGCGCAGGAGCTGCTGTCCAGTCTGTTTCACAGGTTCGTCAAAGGGAAAAATGGCGAATCCGGGCTGGGACTCGCCATCGCACGTGCTATTGTGGAACGCTGCGGCGGAGAGCTTAGTGCCCGGAACCGTCCGGAGGGCGGCGCAGTCTTCACCTTTGAGTTCCCACCATCTGCGGGTAACGTTTAATATTCGTTGAACATTGCGGCTATTTCATCGTAGCCGGTGGTTTGCGTCAGAGCCAGGGAGAGCAGGATTCTGGCTTTTTGCGGGACCAGGCTGTTGCACGGAATGGAATTGGCGGACAAATCAATGTAGGAATCCTTGAGTGTAATTCCGCTGGAAATCCGCGAGCAGCGGACAACAGGGATATTATTATTCTTCAGCTCGCCGACTTTATCAATCCACGGCTTGCTGTAGATGCCTCCGCCTGCACCGGCAATCACAATCCCCTTGGAGATCGTGGCCAGATAATCCAGAATCCCGGGATTGGCATCCACATGGAAATAAGCTACGGATACTTCCGGCAGCTCCTGCATAACAGATACATCGAACTGGGTTGCGGTGGTATGCCGCTTCAAGGTGCGCGTATAGAAGAAGGCATGGCTGTCACGCATATATCCCAGGCAGCCGAAATCGCGCTCATCGAAGGCGTTGGCCTTGAAGGTGTTCACCTTTTGTACATCCCGCCCGCTATAGATGCCCTCAGCAAACACAACCATCACGCCTTGGCCGGAAGCCTCGGGATTCGCCGCCAGTGCTACGGACTGATACAGATTCAGGGGTCCATCGGCACTGATTGCGGTAGCCGGGCGCATAGATCCGGTAATGATTACCGGCTTGTCGGTCTTAATCACCAGGTTCAGGAAGTAAGACGTCTCATCGAGGGTGTCGGTGCCGTGGGTGATGACGAATCCGTGCACATCCTCCCGTAGGGCAAGCGTGTTAATGTACGTTGCCAGGGTAAGCCAGTGTTCGCTGGTAATATCGGCGCTGCACAGATTACTGACCTGTACCCCGGCGCAATTCGCCAGCCGTTCCAGGTGCGGTACACTATCCAGCAGATCCTGCACGGGCAGGGCGCCGGGCTCGTAATTCAAGGTTTTATGAGCTTCGCCGCTGCCGGCAATGGTACCGCCGGTGGCGAGGATGACTACATTTTTGAGGCCGGGATTATAGTAAGGGGAAGCACTGAAATTCACTTCGGGAATAGTATTAATCATAGGTCGTTTCCTTTCAGGTTGAGCCAGGATTCAAGTCATTCGCATGACAATGAGTGTATTATAACATTCATTCCTCTATGGGTGACATAGTAAGGTATAATAAGTAGAAAATATATAATGGGAGGAGAGGAGATAAACATGCTGAAGCTAGACAGCCGGGATTACGCCCTTGCCTGGCCGCTGTTAAAGGAAGTCAAGATCAACACGCTGTTCGCTGAAGGAGTTCTGAGCGGGCAGACGACAGGCAGTGTGTATGTGGATTCTGTACATAACCCCCGCAGCTTCTATGTGGCTCATGAATACGGGATGTCGCTGGTCTATGGGGATTCGGGCAATGAGGAGTTTAACCGCAGCTTAGCTGACTATATTACGAACAAGACGGGGCACCGGCATTCAGCAGAATGGCTGCAGGCTGATCCCGCAGGGGGCTGGGACTCGCTGATTGAAGCTATGCTTACTGAGCATAATGCACGGCTTGATGCGGAGGATTCACGCAGAATGTACATACAGACCCGGGTGAATTTCACGTTCGACCCGGAGGTCTATAACCGTGCGAAGGCGCAAGGGTTCCGGCAGGATGCGGAGATTGTCCAGATGAACGGTGAAGGATTCGGCGAGCAGGAGGGTGCGGTCATTCCCCGGTATTTCTGGCGTGACGCGGAGCACTTCCTGGCTTCAGGCAAAGGATACACTTTATTGTGGGAGGGAGAGCAGGCCTCCAGTGCATTCTCGGCTTACCGGACAACGGATCAGCTGGAGATTGGAATTGAATCGGCACCGGGGCACCGGGGAAAGCATTTTGCCTTCTCAGTGTGCTGTAAGTTAATCGATTACTGTCTGGAGCAGGGACTGGAGCCGGTATGGGGCTGCCGTCTGGAGAATGTGGGCTCTTACAGACTTGCGCAGAAGCTGGGCTTCAAGCCGCTATTGAACATACCCTACTACCGTTTGTCCGAGCTTCCCGCTTAACAAAGAGCAGCACATCTCCCTATTGATGGGTGATTGCTGCTCTTTTGCATTACATGGGAAAGCCTCAAATCCGCCGTGCATCCACAAAGCAGTGCAGGTGCAGCGGTGACAACACCTTCAGGCCTTCCCCCAGCTCGAAGCCCCTGCCTTCGGCAAGCTGACGGCCTTGCTCGCGGAAATAGATCCGGTACATGGCCAGAATCTCCTCGTTGAATTGGCTGCGGTGCAGAGCCATAGCCTCGAACTTCTGCTCGAAGTGGGCGGTAATGTCTATTACCGTGTTCGGCTCGGAGGTGAAGTAGAACCCAATCGCCTGTGGCTGCCAGGGGCGGGTGCTTGTCCCCCTCGGATAGAGGGGGAGACCGGACGACAGAAGCGCCTGGGCGGCGGCTCTGCCTGTGACGATATGATCATAATGCGCTTCATAGCTCAGCCACGGATCAGGGCAGAAGATCACATCCGGCCGCACAGTACGGATGACCTCAGCAATCTCTCCCGCCAGCGCCGGAATATGCTCCAGTGTACCATCTCCATGGTCCAGTTGGTGGAACACCGTGGCTCCCAGCGACCGTCCGGCAGCTTCCAGTTCACGTGCACGGATCGCTGCGATCTCGGCGGAAGACACCTGCTCGTTCACCGCGCCCAAATCCCCGTTCGTGATCGTTAAATAATGTATCTCGCACCCCTTCTCCGCGAAGGAGGCGATAGTACCGCCGAGACCCACCTCATTGTCGTCCGGGTGCGGCTGAATACATAACAGCTTGCGGCAGTCTGATAGGTCGGGCGGCGCCATCAGTGCTGCTATTGTCGATACATCCATATTCCAAATACCTCCTTATTAATCTGTGGTAAGGGTACAGTTTGTCCCTCTCAAGGTTAGATGAAGAGAAATTACTCAACCAGGCCTGCTCCTTACGGACAGGAGAGTCGTTATTTACAAAAAGATAGCTTATTTCGTTGCTTTGCGGACTGAGTCGCCCTTATTTGCTCTATAATCAAGGTTACGGCGCGGAAAATCCGGCAATAATGGCCGTGGAGTCCGTAACTTGCTCCAATCGTAGCTTTTGGCAGAAATAAGCGCAACTGAGTCCGTTACACCCAGCCGCCCCCTGACCATGAACGATTCAATCAGGGAAAAGCATCTCCCCCCCATCATCTCTCCTCCATCCGCTACCATCCTCCCGCTAGCCTCTACAATGACCGGCTGTGATTCAGATCGCTCAGGATCTGCACCCGCTGCTTCTCCGTTATATTATAGAAGAGAATCGGCAGAATAGCGGCCAGGAAGCAGAGTGCGGGCAGCAGGAACATCACGAAGCTAAGGCCGTGCTGGAGTCTCGGCGTAGCCGGCTGATTCTCCACGTAGCTGAGCAGGCCGAGACTGGCTCCGATAATCATCCGCGACACTGCTCCGCTGAACTTGGTAATGAAGGTGTTCGTGGAGAACACAATGCCCTCGCCCCGGAAGCCCAGCTTCCATTCCGAATAATCAATCGTATCGAGCAGCATCGAAGTACTTACAATGGTAGTCATGCCGGAGAAGAAGAAGCTGACCGCGAAGAACACCAGCGTATTCAGCACGTTATGGTCACCCAGCAGGTAAGGCAGGATACAGGCGATGCTTCCCAGGATGCAGGAGACAATGAACACCTTCTTCTTGGAAAAGCGGCGCAACAGCGGCGGCGTAGCGATCATCCCCAGCAGCATACCGACCACCAGGGCGATTCCGACCTGTGTGGCATACCCCGCATCCCCCCAGACATAGACCACATAATAGAGCTGAATGCTCTGCCTGATGCCGTTCACCAGATTGATAATCAGCAGCGAGGCGAGCAGGGTAAGCAGCGGCTTGTTTTTGTACACCGTCTGCAGGTTGTGGCGGAACGAAATGGTCTCAGCGGAAGGAACCACCCGTTCTTTGGTGAGCATTCCGGTCAGGAAGATCGACAGCGCCGCAATGACCCCGATAATGATTGCTGAATACAGATAAGCCTCAGTAGTCCGTTCACCGCCGAAGGCGAGCAGAAGCTGGATTCCGCCAACGGTGATGACGACCGCGCCGAGCGTTCCGCCGATTTTGCCTAAAGTGACAAATAAGGTACGTTCACCCGGATCGGTGGAGACTACGGACGACAAGGCCCAAAGTGGTGTGTCACAGACCGTGTACAGCATTCCCCAGAGCAGATAGGATACGGTGGCAATCACCAGTGTCAGGATGGGAGATCCGCCGAAGTCCCAGAAGCAGACGATAGTCGCCAGCGCGATAAGGAACGGGGCAAACAGCAGATAAGGCCGAAATTTGCCCCATCTGGAGCGTGTTTTGTCGGTAATCATGCCCATAAGCGGGTCAAGACAAGCATCCACAATGCTCGCCACCACTAGAATGACACTGGCTGTAGTAGCCGGAATCCCCAGCAGATCCGTATAGAAGAACAATATGTACATCGACATGAAGCTGTACAGCATATTCTGGCCCAGCAGACCGCCTGTGAACACCAGTTTTTCGGCCACAGGTACTTTTGTTGACATGGCAGGCCTCTTTTCGCTAAGGATAATAACGGATGGATTGAATCCATTGCTAATTATGTTTATTTATAACTTAATTCTATGTTCTGTCAAGCAGAATCTGGCTGCTGCTGTAAAGCGGCGAATGTGCGTATTGATGAAGGGGAGAATTTCACTTGAGTCAATGAAATAAATATGCAAATTCAGAATTGTGATATTAATATATTCACATAAAATGTCGAAATATAGCTAAAGATGTCCCGTCGGCTGATGGGGGAGTGTAAGAATAACGCCGACCAGAAGGACGCTAAGATGTTAACTACAGGGGGAAGCCACATGAAATGGTTCGGAAACTTGAAAACAGCCACAAAAATTGTCTCTGCTTTTCTGATTGTCTCTTTAATACTGGCTGGACTTGGAGTCTACTCGGTCTTATCCCTGCGCAGCAGCAACCAGAATATGAAGGAGATGTACAGCAATAACCTGATCTCTGTCAGAGATCTGTCCGCTGCCGAGATCAGCTATCAGCTTAACCGGGTCTATACGCGGGATATGAGCAACACCACGGATGCCGTCAAGATTGCCGATTATGGGGACAAGATTGCGTCTGGCCGTCAGGATATTGTACAGAAGATGGAAAACTACCGGCCGCTTGCGACTACAGTACGGGAGCAAGAGCTGCTGGCTGCTTTTGACAAAGAATATGAAATCTATGAAAAGATGTTTGATGAGGCGCTGGTTCTGGCGGGTCAGGATGATGTAGCGGCATTTAATACCTTTCTGACCACAAAGCTGGGCGTACAGGGGGAGAAGGTG